>NZ_CAWUDI010000019.1:0-140378 GCF_963920925.1 Calothrix sp. CCY 0018
ACTTATCCTATTTGTAATTGAACCATTTTTCTCTGGAGAATGAAACAGCCCTGCCCTTTTTAAGGGGGGTTGGGGGGATCTCAACGTCTGGAATACTACATTTTACGTTGTCGCTGCGTAAGTCCTATGATATTTGAGATGAGGAAAAAAAGATGAAGAGAGTAAAATGGCGCAAACTATTTGTTGAAACTTCTGCATGGGTAACTGCTGAAGTTATGTTAAATGTGGTTGGTTTGGATAATTTGGCAGATTACAGCGAATATGTATTTCAAAGTAAAGCTTTGTTAGATGCAACTGAAGCTTTTTCTAACTTGATTACTTTGGTTTCTTAGAAGAGGGATATTAGTCATCTTCAAAAATTGCTCCTTCGCGCTTTAAATAAAGTTTAACTTCTTCGCTAATGCCTATATTCCAACCAAAGCGAGCATTTTCAACTTTTGCATTCATCAGGTTGGTATTAGTTAAATTTGCTTTTCTTAAGTCTGTGTTATGCAGAATAGCTTCTTCAAGGTTTGCATTTAATAAGTTAGCTTCTTCTAAACAAGCTCCACTTAAGTTAGCATTTTTCAAGTTAGCGTTATCTAATTGGGCACGGTTAAAGTCAACCCATTCTAAATTGGCATTCTTTAACTTGGCTTCAGCAAGTTGAGCATCTTTAAGAATCGCACGAGTTAAGTTAGCACTATTAAGTTTGACATTATTCATATAGGCACCAGTTAAGTCAGCATTGACTAACTGAGCATTATTAAGGTTAGCATTCCATAAATAAGTTTTATATAATTGGGTATTATTCAAATTGGCATTTAGTAATTGGGCACCGCTTAAATTAGCACCGCTTAGATTAGCACCAATTAAGCAAGCATTATTCAGCTTGGCAGTACTAAGATTGCTATCTTTTAAATTAGCGTTGTTAAGATTTGCTCCAATTAAATTTATGCTGTTAAGATTAGCACCGATTAATTGAACATCTACTAATCTGGCATCGCTCAAATCCGCTTCACTTAAATCAACTTCTATCAATTGGGCACCTGTTAAATTGGCATTGCTTAACTCAACACCACTTAAATACATTTTGTTGAGGTTGACACCAATTAACTTTGCTTCCTTTAAATCGGTGAAAATTAAGTTTAAACTGCTAGGATTTTCACCTTTGAGAACTTGATTAATTATTTTGTCTCGGATACTTTGCTGCTGTTGATTTTCGGCTTGCTTGGATTCCGAACTTTGATTAACTATATCACCCGATTCGTTAGCTTCGTGGTTCACTGGCTTGTTTCTGGTAGATTCACTTGTTGATATATAAAAAAGGTAATTATAAATACAGTATTTTCCCTGAGATTAGGGATGATAACTAAATAAATCCTTGATTAGTATTTTCACTCATCATAGCAAATTGAGTTGGGCTATATATTACTGCCGATGGAAGGTGGAGATACAGCTAGCACTTTGCCAGATAAAATTATGATGAGTTTGTAGTAAGGACTTAAGTCCTTTAGGGAAAGCGATAAATCGCTTACTACAAACTATGATTACCCCTGAGAATCAACGTAAACGAGTAACACCGCTATTCATCAGATAAAATATCAAGTTTTGTTAAGAATATGTATCAATATCCGAAACTATCCAGATAAAAACTGTAGGGTTCGGCTAAGTTAGTGGAAGTCATCCCGGTTTCAAAAATAATGGTAAAAGAATTAGCAATTCGTACCAGTGGGTTATATAAGCAGTTTGACAAACATATAGCTGTTAACAATGTTGATTTAGAAATCGGTGAAGGTGAAGTTTACGGACTGATCGGTCCTAACGGTGCTGGGAAAACATCGCTGATTCGGATGTTAGCATCAGCAGAAGAACCAACCGCAGGAGAGATTTACTTAAATGGCGAGATCCTGCGTCGGGATAAAACAAGCCCTACCTTAAAGCGTCGTTTGGGTTATCTACCCGATGACTATCCTTTATATAAAGAGCTAACGGTTTGGGATTATTTGGATTATTTTGCTAGATTATATCTTCTTAAAGAACCCAAACGTACCAAACGGTTACACGAAGTTTTACAGCTGATCCAGTTGGAAAATAAACGCAACAGTTTAATTTCTACCCTATCAAGGGGGATGAAACAGCGTTTGTGTTTGGCTCGAACGATTATTCACGAACCGATTATACTGCTGCTTGATGAACCAGTTTCCGGACTCGATCCCATTGCTAGGATGCAGTTTCGGGAAATCATTAAGGTATTGCAGTCAGCGGGAATGACCATTTTGATATCTTCCCATGTTCTCAGCGATTTAGCCGAGTTATGTACCTCAGTGGGAATTATGGAACTCGGCTTTTTAGTCGAAAGTACTTCGCTGCAAGAACTTTATAAAAGTTGCGCTACCCAGCAGATAGTTATTTCAACTTTGGAAAACTTAGAGGTGCTATTAGGTGAACTTAAAAATAATCCTTTGGTGGGAGATTGGGAGATATTAGCAAATAAAGATAAAGATAGCGTCAAAATAGATTTTTCAGGAAATCAACAAGACTCTGCCGATTTATTGCGTTCTCTTGTAACTTCTGGAATTCCTTTGACTGAATTTCACTGTACTCAAGAAGATTTAGAAAGCATTTTTCTTAAACTTGGACACAAACAAACATCTTAAAGGTCAAAGGTTAAAGGTTGAAATTTATAGCTCCTAACTCCTAACTCCTAACTCATAACTACTTAACATGATGCTTACTTTAATTGATAAAATAGGCGACTGGAACCCACAACTTTTTAGAGAATTAAAAGGTCGTCTGAAACCTTTCCCTGTTTTGATAGCTTTAGCTACATCTCTAGCTACTCAATTGATAATATTTCTATATCAGTTGCGAGCATTTCCCGGTGAAAATTACAGAACTTATAATAAATATTGTAATTTAAATAATAATGCCGCAACAAATTACAATAGTGGATTGGATATTTGCCCTACAAATCAAATTAATATGCAATTGTGGTGGCATGACCACTGGGAGTATATGTTTCTATCTATGAGCGTAATTTTTATTTTTACGCTGTTAGTAGCAGGAACTTATTTAATAGTTAACGATTTATCGCAAGAAGAACGTCGAGGTACGCTGAATTTTATTCGTCTTAGCCCGCAATCGGAAACAAGCATTTTTACTGGAAAACTAATCGGAGTTCCAGTTTTAATTTATTTAGTAATTCTTGCAGCGATTCCTTTCCATATTGTGACTGGAAAACTGGCTAATATTGCTTTTAGTCACATTGCATTTTTCTACTTAATACTTGCGGCTAGCTGTATTTGCTTTTATAGTATTTCTTTGCTATTCGGTATATTTGGTGGTTCGGCACTTAGTGGTTTTAAACCTTGGTTAGCTAGCGGTTTAGTTATGCTGTTTCTAATGGCAATGGTAGCAATTAATCAGAGCAGTTCTTATGATAATAGTAGTGCTTTTTTCAGATTATTTAGTCCTGTAGACATGACTGGTTATTTGTTTCCTAACTTATTCTATAAAGGCATTCCAGCACTAGAACAATTAAACTTTTTTAGTTTGCCTTTAGGAAAAAATGTTCTGAATTTAATGGCAATACATTTGTTGAATTATGCTATTTGGACTTATTGGGCTTGGCAAGGATTAAAGCGTTGTTTTCGCAACCCTAATGCTACTATTTTCAGCAAACAGCAAAGTTACTTGATTGTCGCTAATTTTGAAATCATTATTTCCGGATTTTTACTATCCGGGAATTACACAAATAAATACGGGTTCTTTCATGCCCTTCAAAGTTTATACGCATGGAATTTATTGCTATTTGTGGGATTGTTCGCAATTATTTTACCCCCAAGACAAGCCGTACAAGATTGGGCTAGATTTAGATATCAAAAAGTTGGCTTAAGTACAGATTATTCCAAAAAACCCTTGCTTTCAGAATTAATAACTAGTGAAAAAAGTCCGGCTATTTTAGCAATTGCAATTAATCTGTTGATTGCTGCCAGCGCCTTTTTTGCGATTATCTTGAATGCAGAAGTAAATGTTTTACGAGATAACCACCACATTTTAGGATCTTTGGGCGTATTGTTATTTATTAGTTCGACAATGATTTACGCTACAATCGCTCAAATTATGCTGATGCTGAAAAACTCTAAACGTCATTTATGGGCAATGGGAACAACAAGTGCAGCAATAATTTTACCAGCGTTTATTTTATTGATTCTAAATGTTTATCCCTCAAAGACCGATTTGATAGGCAGCATTTCGTGGTTGTTTACAAGTGGTTTTTGGTACGGTGTAGAAAACTCTGCGATCGGTACAATTGTTTTTGTATTACTTTGCCAATTAGCTATTGTTGCCTTATTCAATTGGTATTTAGTTAAGCAAGTTAAATCGGCTGGTGCATCTGCGACGAAAGCACTATTTGCGAACAGTCAACAGTGAGCAGTGAGCAGTGAACAGTATCTTTTACGCTTAGTATTCGGCACCAGGTGCTTCTACACAGGCAAAGTCCCTCCGGGTATCTCCCAAGGGGAGACGCTGCGCTAACGCTAGTTTTGGGGACGCAAACCGACACCCCAAACTAGACTCACCACCTGCGTGGACTAATTAATTTATAACCCGCCCAGGCGGGTTTTGCTTGTGTAGCCTTGGTTTCAACCGCCAGGTATCTAATATGTTTCTCCGTTCCCCATTCCCTATTCCCTGTTTTCTTTTTACAGCATTTTCTTAACCAATTCCGCAACCTGAGAAGGGCGTTGTGCTACAGGTATTTTCGCTTCTTTAAAGGCTTCTAATTTACTTTTTGCAGTACCAAACTCTGGATCGCGTCCGATAACTGCTGCTAATGTACCTGTCTGCCGCCAATGTTTTGCTGGTGGAGCGTGTACTCCGGCGATGTAAGCAATCACGGGCTTGTCAATCATTTCGGCTATATAACCTGCTGCGGCTTCCTCACGCCCCCCACCAGGTTGCCCAACTAAAACTATGGCTTGAGTATTTTCATCTTCATCTAAAATTTGCAGCCACTGGATAAACGAAGAACCCACAACTCCATCACTACCGATACTTACACTAATTGACTGTCCCAAACCGACTTGAGTTAATTCCCAAGCAATTTCATAGGTTAAAGTCGTGCTGCGACTAACTATTCCGACTTTTCCCGGTTGATAAAATTCGCTTGGGTGGGTACCTAACAAAATTTTTCCCGGTACAATAATCCCTGGACTATTTGGCCCCACAATAATAGTTTCTTCGGCTTCGGCACGGCGAAATAAATTTACCATGTCTAATGGAGGTACCCCAGGAGAGATGATAATAATTTGACGGATACCACAAGTCATTGCTTCTAATGCTGCATCTAATACTTGATAAGGATGTACGCAAATAATTGTGGTATGGATAACCCCAAATTTTTTTACTACTTCCTCAACTAAATCAAATACCGGCAAACCATACTGCTTATTTCCCCCACATCCCGGCTCAACTCCTGCGACTAAGTTTGTACCGTATGCTTTCATTTGAGAAATGTGAGTTGCTGAAATAAACTCTCTGAACCCTTGAACAATTACTTTACTATCTGGCGTTAAATTCATAAAAAAGCATAAAATTTTCAGGAGAACTTAGCCTTTGAAGTCATTAATGAAAACGATTTCAGGGTTTTATCTAATTCGGAATAGGCTTAAGCTGTTGGAAACATACTTAGTTAAAGCTTATCGCGAATCGTAAAGGATAAAAGCAAACTGAAACCTTCAAAAAAAAACAACAGAGTAGGTTAAGATAAGATTATCAAACAGTTAAATTATTCTGTTTGAGTTAGGTAGTGAAAACAATACTGAATTCAAAGTTTTTATATTTGAGTCAGTATTTCCGGGCTTTGAGTAGAGCTATGTTAACATCCAGCTTTTAGATGAAAACATATCTAAAAACGTTTCGGTTTGTTGTCGAAATCATGTACCGCTTTATTTGATCGATATCCCATAAATCAAGTTACAACAACGATTTTAGTGTCTTACATATGAATAAATTTTACTTGATCGCTCAATTAGTTTGCAATTAAAGATCGAGGCGATAGCATTAATTCTCTGCTTATATAAACAAGCAAAGAATTATTTATGCTTACAAAAATCATACCTTGCTAAACGGACTTCGATAACTGTCAAACAAGGCAGATGATGTTACAAAAAATAAACTTTTAGACCTCGCTTCTTCAATATATAAAACCCCCTTGCTTTGATGATATTGTGATTACCTTTTAACCTTAGTCTTGATCAGCTTAACTGCTTGAGCTACTGCTTCATCTAAACTTTCTACTAGTAATATAGAATTCTCACCCACATTTTTAAAATTTGATAGGTATTTCTTAGCCGTATCTAAATCGGAACCAGCTAAACGAAGAACCAATTTAGGAGTAAAAATGCCTCCTCGACGTATCTTCGTACTATTTGAAGTAAACCCTTCCGAACTACGATCTGATTGCTGCTGAATAAAGTTTCCAATTACCTCTGCAACTTCTACTGCTTGAGGAATAATACCCAAAAAGTTAATCAGTATTACTTGAATACTTTTATCGGCAGCTAAAATTTGTAAAGCTTTTTCTAATCGGGTATTAAAAGTAGTTGGTGTAGTATCTGTTAAAAATGCGTGTCGCAAATTTAGGCTTGCTCCAGGTTTACCACCGTTGCTTACTACTAAATCTAAAGTTGCCATCACAGAACCAGCACCGTTTCCCAAAACGCCTATCCTACCATTCATCTCTACCCCATTCCAATTACCAAGATAGTCATCTATATCTTGTGAGGTGTTACGGCTAACTATTTTCCGAGCCATTACAGCAATATCTTGATGGCGACGGATAGCTCTTTCGTTGATACTCACGTTTCCATTCAAAGCCATTACCTGCCCCGAAGAATTTACTCCTAATGGATTAATTTCTACCAAATCTAAGTCTTTCTCTACAAACAATCGGTACATATTTTCGATAACTTCGCTTACCGACTGCATCAGGGCACCTTGCAAACCCATTTTTAAAGCCAGTCTGCGAGCGTAAAAAGGAGAAAACTGTTCCTCTACCACAACGTGCTGCATTTTTTCCCCAGCTTCTTCCCATTCGATATCCGCTTCATTACAACCCAGAAGTATTGGACGACATACAGCAGTATCTAAAACAACAGCTAAATACAACTCTTGTTCGATGTTGTATTTAGCTTCTGCCAACAACACTTCCGGTAATTCACCACAAATCGCCTGATTAAAAATGTTTTGCGCCGTGGCGATCGCATCGATTGTGGTTTCTACAAACCTGACTCCACCGACTTTTGCGCGTCCCCCTCCATAAATTTGAGACTTTAATACAATTGGATACTTGATTTTCAAACGTTTTAAGTCCGTAGGATGGTCAATTGTTTGAGAAGGTAATACTGGGATACCTATTTTCCCAAACCATTCTTTTACTTGATACTCTAATAATTCCATTGACACACCTTTTAATGCGACTTGTGGAGGGTAACAGCGGTACTGTATAAAACACAAACGATGCACCCAAATAATTAGTCTTCTATTTAAAGCCGTTAAAAACAAGCTGTTAAAAACCAGTTATTTTCTGTTACTAATTTTATCTAATTGCGTAGTAGTGGTAAACAAAAAAACGATTCTTACACTTTATTACTTTATATGAGGTAATCGATCTCATCAGTAAAAATGCTTACATTTTTCTTAACTGAAGTTTTCCGATGTTGAATAGCGATACATCTGATGTACAAAGTATGTCGGTGAACAGTCGCCGAAACACATAGATAAATTATCGAGAATAAATTCAATTGGCTCTGCTAGTTATTAATTAATTTGTGAAACAATTTATGCTAATAATAACGATACTTTAAATTCTTATGATTCCCACTTTTGAACCAAAAGTTATCATATCCATAGAAAAAAATTATTAAGTAAGCAATTTTATTAAAAAAGGCAGATAATTACGTATTTACCCTGCAATCAAAATTGAACTAGTTATGCTTAAAATTACTTATAAGTAAGAGTTTACTCGCAGATTTAGAGTTTTTGTAAAAATCCATTTGTTGTGTTAAAAAAATGTACGTTCGGATTTTATATTGTAACTAGTTAATCAAAAATTAGTTTGACTCACTTGAACATACTTTAATCTCTGAAAATATACGGAACGGAACAGGGCTTTATGACAGTAGCGACTCGTGCGGATAATTTACAATTGTTAGCGAATAACTTGCAGGAACACTTGCGTGCAGACGTTCCATCTGGAGAATTTTTTGAGGTTAGGTGTGCTGTAAAAAATTACCAGCTAATGATTTTAACTCAGCATCCCCAGGGTGTGGCAGTCGATACCGAAAATATTTTTACAGTTCTTAAAGAAGCGCTTTCTCATAATTCCCGCGAGTACCAACAAGAAAAAATCGATATTTTCTTACGAGTAGTTGGAGTCAAGCTTCCTTACGCTAAACGTTCCCTAACTCTGGAAAAACAGGTAGAGGAGAATTTTTCTGTCCCAAATTCTTCAGCTTTGACTTATTCGCCGATTTCAGAACCCGATGCTGATTCATCCTCACTCGCTGAAATACCTGTTTTACCAGATAATCCCGATAATTCACAACTAAAGCCAGCTTTTAATATCAAACTAATGCTGCTTGCAGTAATTGGGGTAATAATTTCAGCAACTTTAGGTGGTGCATATGTTGCTACTCGCCCTTGTTTGATAACCAAATGCAATCAATTAAAAACCGCTGAAAAGTTAAATAGCTCTTATGGGGAATTGGTTAATCAAATCAACTCCGATCAAGATTTAGCTCGATTGCAAAGACAAATTGATTTAGCAAGGATAAATTTACGTCAAATTCCCGGTTTATCTCCTTATTCGCAACAATCGCAACAACTTTCGCTCTCACTAACTAATAAATCATCAGAAATTCAGCAGGTATTTACAGCTTCTCAAGCAGCACAATTAGCCGAGCAAAAAAGTAAAACCCCCACCTCAAACTTAGAACAATTACAAGATAGACGACGATTGTGGCGACAAGCAATTTCACCTTTAGAAGCAATTAATCGCGATCGCGAACTTTACCAATTAGCGCAAGAAAAAATTGTCAGCTACCGCGCTAACTTAGAAACAGTAAATGCTCTGTTGCAGAAAGAAGATAAATATTCTCGAAAAATTACTTCAGCTAAAGCTGTAGCCATCGTCGCCGAAAAACGCCAAGCAAGCGCCAAAACTTTGCAAGATTGGCAAAAAGTTGAAGCCACCTGGCAACTAGCCGTAAATGCATTAAACTCAATTCCTGCCAAAAGTCCGGCATATTCCGACGCACAAAAACTAATATCCGAATACACACCTCCATTATTAGCAGCAAAGAATCGCAACACGAAAGAATTGATGGCAGCCAAAACTTATAGACAAGCCGTCAACGCAATCTCCCTTGCCAAACGTTACGAACGACAAAACCAGTGGACAGCAGCAGTTACAAATTGGCAAACAGGACTAAGTTCGGCCAAACAAATTGCTACAAGCAGTTCTTACAGTCTCGAAGCCGATAAATTAATTGCACCAGCAACTGTATCCCTCCAACAAGCGCGAGAAAAATTACAAGTTGCCATGCGAATACAGAAAACCCGTTCCGATTTAGAGCGAACCTGTTCTTCGGAAATTCGCGTTTGTACTTATCTCATGGGTAGTCAAGGAATCACAGTGCGGATAAGTCCCGACTACGAGCAAAGCCTGCAAGATAGTTTGATAGAAGCCAGCACTCAAAGAGATACTAGCATTATCGACGGTGTAAACAATCACTTACAAACCTTACAACAAGCTTTAGAAGCAATCAGCGATAATGCCGACGTTCCCCTGATTGTTTACGACGCACAAGGCAATGTAATTTACGAGCGCACTTTGAATTAATAAACGTTCGTAGTAAGTAGCGATCTGCTCTTTTAGGACGCGCATTCCTTACTACGAACCTACCTAAAGAAGGATTAACTACATCAAGCGTTCTCTTTCTCAAGAATAGTTGACAGCATGAGGCATTTACCAATATAGTGACTAATAAGTCACGTGACTGATTGGTCATAAAAAATAAAACAGCCAAATTGCTTAGCTATGCCAAATCAAACCTTCTTTAACCTGCCAGAGAACAAAAGAAAGAAACTGACTGAAGTTGCGATCGCGGAATTTGCGACTCATGACTACACTAATGCTTCGATTTCGCGGATTGTTGTGGATGCGAAGATTGCTAAAGGTAGCTTTTATCAATACTTTCAGGATAAAAAAGACCTTTATTTGCATCTTGTGGAGTTAGCGAGTCAGGAAAGGATTACTTTTTTACGCAGTACAGATCCACCAAAACCACAACAGGGCTTTTTCCGTTATTTGCGTTGGTTGCTCGGAGCAAGCGCTCAGTTTGATTTAGCCCATCCCAAAATTAGCCGGATTATCAACGGGGCTGTATATGGTAATTTACCGTTTAGAGACGAAGCAGTTAAACGTACTAAAGAGATTTCATTAGATTACACAAAACAGTTAGTTAGTCAAGGCATAGCTCAAGGAGATATCAACAGCGATATTTCACCAGATTTAGCTGCTTATGTTATCAGCACTTTGTTAGGTAATGAGTTAGGAAACTTTATTCTCAAGCAAATTAATATCGATCCGCAAAAGTTAGCAGAAGAAAAACCTTTGGAAGTTGATATGCAGTTAATTGATAAAGTTTTTGATGATTTGGTGCGAGTTATAGAAACAGGGATGAGTAGCAAGTTAGATGCACCGAGTCAATAACGTAAACAAGCTCAAAAATTAATCATTAAAAATAAACTCGGTTTGATTGGAATTAAAATTTCATCTCTATTCTTTGTATCAAGAATTTGGCGTAATTTAATTATCAGTAGGTAATTACGCTGTCTCGGCAGTTTCACAAAACTGTTTTTGATTAAGTAATTTTAATAAATACATTACATCGATCGAGAGTAAAACTCGAATAAATCCTTCTTTGGCAATAGTAGAGTTTAATCCCTAAAGGAGATTAGAACACTGTGGAGTTTTCTTTAAAATAAAGCAATAAAAATTATTATTCCTATTTTGGCTGCAAATTTAAGTCTAAATCGCGTAAATCCTCAACAAAATATAACTAAAGTGGAAGATTATTCACCATCATTCGATGAAAATTTTGGTAATTCGCATTCCGATGAATCTTCAAGACAAATGGCAGTGCGCGAGTTACCACCTCAAGAATATAAAGATTCTCAAGAATATCCAGATGAAGAGAAGGCTGAAAAACCTTCTAAAAAAGATCGCAAAATTAAAGCAACCTTTAAAAAGTATTGGTGGTTGGTAGCTTTGTTAGGTGTATTAGGTGGGGGTGTAGCAGTAATTCGTCCTTGGGAAAGCGCCCCTGAAGAAGCCCCCGTAACTCAGACTGCACCGCTTTCTGTACGAACAATAAAAGCGCAACGAGAAGCAATCCGCTCTTGGGTTTCCAGTGAAGGTAGAGTTAGAGCAGCAAAATACAAGCATCTAACCTTTGAAGTAGAAGGAGACGTAACTTATTTGGCTCGTCGCAACGGAAGAAGACTGCGAGAAGGAGATAGAGTCAAACAAGGAGAATTACTAGCACGAGTTGACGATCGCAAACTTGTAGCAGATGTTCGACAAGCCGAAGCCGCTATAGCCGAGGCACGCAAGCAAAGAGCAGCATCTGCGGCAAATCTAGCTCAAGCACGTTCTCAAGTATCCCAAGCACGCTCGCAAGTATCCCAAGCGCAAACTCAAGTATCCCAAGCGCAAACTCAAGTCCAAAAAGCGCAAACCGCTCGCAATCTAGCGGCTACCAATCTCGAACGCTATCGCTCCTTAGTTAACCAAGGAGTCATTCCTCGTCAGGAATTCGACACCAGGCAAAACACCTTCCGAGATGCCGAGGCTGATGTTCGTACAGCGCAATCTCAAGTACAGTCAGCCGAATCTCAAGTACAGTCAGCCGAATCCCAAGTACAGTCAGCACAAGCCGGAGTCACAGCCGCCCAAGAACAGCTTGAGGCTACATCAAGCAGTATTACCACTGCCGAAGCACGATTGACTCAAGCACAAGTTGCTTTAGAAGGAGCCAGCATTTACGCTCCCTTTGACGGAGTTGTGGCTTACCTTAACTACACCGAAGGAGAATATTTTACACCTCAAGCAGTAAGTTCTCAACTTGGTGGCGATTACCAAGGAATTTTGGAAAGAATACCAATGGTAATTATCGATCCGAGTCAGTATGAAGTAATTGTAGATTTAGCAGGATCGAGTGGAGAGCAAGTCGAACCCGAACAAACAGCATATGTTGCTTCAGAGAAAAACATCAAAAATTCAGGTAGTGGAAAGACTGTTAACCAAACATTGATCGCCAACGCTCGTGCTAGAGGTGAAGTTTTTGCCGTTAATCCTGCTATAAGTCCGGGAGGAAGGGCAATTGAAGCCAGAATTCGCCTGAATCCATCAACCACTCAAGACGTGCGACATGGAGAAAGAGTTTTGACATGGATTGCGGTTGAAGAAGAAGCAAACGCCGTTGTTGTTCCTTTAAATACAGTAGTTTACCGCGACCAAACCCCCTATGTTTTCGTAGTCAATGAAGAAGGAATAGTTAAACAGCGAAAAGTAGAACTAGGAATTCGAGGCATTACCCAACAGCAAATTATGAGCGGAGTCGAAGCCGGAGAATCCGTCGTTACCCAAGGACAAAACCGTCTCGTTGATGGCGCACCTGTGACAGTTATCAGTGAGCAGTGAGCAGTGAACAGTGAACAGTAGCGAGTAGCGAGTAGCGAGTAGCGAGTAGCAAGTAGTAATTACCAATTCCCATGACCAAATTAGAATCTTCACCACCACAAAAAGAAACTTCTAATGTTAAAGCTTCACGATTAGAACGTTTCTTTTTTCTCAACACAATTTTTGCTATTCTTTTAAGCTTGCTGATGGTTATTGGCGGGGTGTTGGGTTATTTTTCGATGACCAAACAATCCCAACCAGATATTGATATTGCTGTTGCAAATATTACCACTACTTGGGCTGGTGCCGATCCGCAAACCATCGAGCAGCAAATCACTGATGAAATTGAAACAGAAATTACCTCAGTTGAAAATATTAGTCAGATTCAAAGTGCTTCTTATACGGGTTTTTCAGTAATCAATGTTGAGTTTACGAGTAGTGCTAATACTGAAGAAGCAATTCGAGAGTTGCGTCAAGCGGTTTCTCTAGCAGAACCAGAATTACCCAGTGATGCCGATGAACCTGTAGTTGAGCAAGTTTCGCTTACTGATGCCCCAATTCTGACTTTAGCGCTGTACGGTAACATCGATGCAACGGTAATTTCTCAAGCTGCTGAAGAAATACAAGACAGTTTGGAACAAGTAGGGGGAGTAAGTGAAGTAAATCTCGGTGGTGCTAGGGAAGAAGTCATCAGCGTCCAAATGAATCCTTTTCGTTTAGCTGCCTTGGGAATTTCCCCAACTACCGTCGCAAATCAAATCCGTGCTGCTAACCGAGATGTTCCCCTCAACGAGATCGAAAGCGATGCAATTGGTACCCAAGTAAGATTTTACGGAAAGTTTCGCACAATTGAAGACTTGCAAGAATTGCCTATAACTCGTCTTGAAGGACGGGTTGTGCGTTTAAGTGAGGTTGCTTCTGTAAGTCGGGAACTCGAACAAGAAGATACCCGCGCTTTTATTAGTACCAAAGGGGAAGAATTTCAACCTGTTGTCAGCGTTGGGGTGGTAAAAGCACCAGGGCAAGATTCGATTGAGGTAATTAATAAAGTCCTCGAAACAATGGACGAAATTAAGCAAAATCCCGATATTTGGCCTTATGGGATGGAATACCGCATCATTGCTGATGAATCGGAAATTATTTGGGAACAGTTAGGCAATTTATTCGTAAATGCTTTGCAAGCAATGGCTGCGGTGTTTGTCATCTTGTTTATTGCTCTTTCCTGGCGCGAGGCTTTGATTGCCGGACTTTCGATTCCGCTAACGTTTTTAGGAGCATTAGCAGTTTTATGGTTAATGGGTCAAACTCTTAACAACATGGTGCTAATTGGCATGGTGTTGGCTTTGGGAATTTTGGTGGATGTATTCATTTTGATGATGGAAGGAATGCATGAAGCGATTTTTGTCAAGCATTTGAGCTTTGAACAAGCGGCACTGCAAACCGTAAAAACTTATGCGGGGCCTGCTTTTGCCGGACAGTTAACAACTATATTAGCTTTGACACCGTTAATGGCAATTAGCGGTACGTTAGGAAAATTTATCGAATTACTGCCGATCGCCGCAATTATTTGTTTGGTGCTGAGTTTTGCGATCGCGATTTTAGTAGACATTCCCCTATCTCGCTATTTGTTGGCGAATGTTAAAGGTGGAGAAAAGAAATCTCGCATTGATAGACTCAGCGAACACGCTTCCGAACGTTGGGTGCGGTGGAGTCTCAACCACACCGTCAAAAATAAAGCTACTGCTCGCGCTTGGATTTTAGGGACAATCGCTTTATTTGCCTGTGCCGTATACGCTTTTACTCAAATCCCCGTTGAATTCTTCCCCCAATCCGACCAGCGCAACTTCAGCGTTAACGTAGAATTACCTCCTACCACAACCCTAAATGTTACCCAAGAATTTGCTGACGATTTGGGACAAATTTTACAAGAAAAAGATTATCTCGAAAGCGTCATTAAATACGTCGGACAACGCAGTAATTTAGTTTCATCTGGCGAACTACAACCAAATGAAGGTAGCTATTTACTCGGCTTCTCTGGAGTTTTGCTTCCCGAAGACGAACGCGAAAAAATTTCCTATGAATACTTAGATGATTTGCGTAAAGAATTAAAAGCCGTAGTAAATAATTATCCAGGGGCATCAATGGTATTAAATGCCCAACAATCTGGACAAAGCGGCGATCCAATTCAAATTGAAATTACTGGTACCGATTTAACTCGACTGCGCGAAATTTCCCAGCAGGTGCAGAGGGAGTTACGGCAAATTCGCGGCGCTACCGATGTCCGGGATAGTTTAGGGACTTTGCAAGCTGATTTACGATTAATACCTAAACGCGAAGAATTAAGTTTTTACGGTTTAACTGAAGAACAACTGACCACCCAAGCACAATATTATACCAGAGCGATCGACGTTGGTAATTTTGCCGTTGGTGGCAATCAAGAAGACTTAGAAATTCGTCTCAGTACGGCTTGGCCGTCTCGTAACGGTAGAGTTGGCGGACCCACACGCAGAGATGAATTATTAGCAGTACGCTTTTTTAGCAATAATTCCACTGAAGAATTAATTTCCGCAAGTACTGTAGTTGAACCCGTCCAGGCACAAGCACCTCTTTCCATTGCCCGTCGCGATGGCAGACGTACTGCAACGGTGCTAGCCAAGAATGATAACCGCACTGTTGGTGAAATTTTAGGAGATTTGGAACCAAAAATAGAAGAAATGAAAAAATCTTGGCCGGGTGGCTACAGTTACAGCTTTGGTGGTGAAACAGCTGATCAAGCAGAAACTTTTGGTTCCGCAGGACAAGCGCTTGGTATAGCTGTATTCTTAGTATTTGCTGTTTTAGTACTGCAACTTGGTTCCTACCGACAGCCATTTATTATTTTGCTGGCGATTCCCTTCGCTTTGATTGGTACTTTCGGCGGATTTTACTTCGCAGGGATTCCTTTTTCTTTCTCAGCCTTTATCGGTATTATCGCTTTAGTGGGGATTGTGGTTAACGATGCCATTGTGATGGTTGACACCATGAACAGCTACCAGCAAGAAGGAATGAAAGTTAGACTTGCTGCCGCCAAAGGAGCCGCCGACCGTCTACGACCCGTATTAACCACCAGTATCACTACAATTATTGGTTTGATTCCCTTAGCCTTGAGCGACCCCACTTGGATGCCTTTGTGTAGCGCAATTATCTTCGGTTTACTGGCTGCTACGTTGATTGCGCTGGTTGTGGTGCCTTGTTTGTATTTGTTATTAACTCCGAAGACAGAAGTATCTTGAGAGGTCAAAGGTTAGAGGTTAAAGGTCAAAGATAGTAGGTTGGGTGAAGGCTCGAAAAATTTTTAATCATAACCAAATAATTGTAATATGCCGTAACCCAACAATTAATTAGAGCGCCAAACCAATTAATTCAAAACCTTTGATTTGTCTTCATTTACGAGTCAAAGGTAAACATTGTTAACCAAAATTATTAATAAATATTGACTATGCGTAATTTTCTCGTAGGTTGTGTTATAGCTTTAGCCTAACGCACCATATTACTAATTAATTGCACTTTTATGTATTTATATTTAAACAGAGATAAATTATATTACTAAGTATCTGTTCAATTCCGATATGCGAAAGTTACAATATTTCGGCAATATGATGGGTTTTGGTATGGATTATTGAGACTGTTAACCCAGATAACAATCTATAAACGTTAGATAATTGCTACCTCTCCACCAATATCTAACTCAAACGAAATTTTTTAATAATTCAAAAATAATCCTAATTCTCAACTAAAACGCTCCAGGCTTACAACCTGGGGCTATTTTTGTAAACTTTGCGAATACAGGCTAGTATTCGACCACATTCATTTTGACGGGTGTGTATCTAATCCGCCAGGGACTGCAAGTCCCTGTCTAATAGCAGAAGTCCTATAAATAGGACTCAAATAATACGCCTCATAACTTATGTAGTCAAGCTACTAATATTCGTTCGGAGTTGGGGCTGGTTTTAGAAGACATTTGGACGCAGTTGTAAGTCAGTCCCCAAAAACCGTTGCTGCTTGAATTTGATTTATTTCCATACTAAATAAATAGAGTCAGAGATTAACAAGAGCGAGTGGTTCGCAGGTGACGAATTTACCGCAGCAGATGTTCAAATGAGCTTTCCACTTGAAGTTGCTGTTGCTCAATTGGACTTGAATGAAAGCCGTCCGCAGCTAATGAAATTCTGAGAGCGCATTCACGCACGTCCAGCCTATGAGCAAGCGCTGAAGCGCGGTGGTACTTATGAGTATGCCGTCTTAGACTGCTAACCGCAAATACAGTAAAAAATGCTTCGAGTCAGTCTTGCAAAAGTGTTGATTTTGGTTAAAAATTTATACTACAAGTAATATCTCGGAGAAAATAAAATTTAGATACTAGAAACTAAAGTTTTGGCACGTTAATCTTTAATATGTTCCGTAAAATGGGCTTTAACATAAATTGTCATTCTGCTTATGCGTATTGTTCTCGGCGTTCGCGCTTGAACGCTAATATGCTAAATTGTTATATCTAAGTTTAGGATAAATTTAGCACCCGTAGAACCTCTTAGGTAATGAAAGTAATAAACAAGGTATAGTAGTTAGTCAAAACGGTTTTTTATCCAGTGTTTAAATAAAAGCTAATGGTTAATAGTGATCGCCCGATCAAAGTTTACTGCACTCGTCCAGATTGTGGGGACCCGATAAACTTTATTTCTCCAGAAAGATTATTTACGAACGGTTTTATTAGCCAGCGTACTTGCTCTCATTGCCAAATGCCCTTGATTTTGGAGGGGCGTTTTTTACCGATAGATTTAATCGGAGAAGGCGGATTTGGGAGAACGTTTAAAGCAAGAGATTGGAAGTCTCAGAATCAACCGCAGTATGTGGTAGTCAAGCAGTTATGTCCTAAAAATCCTTCAGTAGGTTCAAAGTTAAACCCTTCAGTACTTGAACGCATAGAAAAATTATTCCAACGAGAAGGAAAGGTTTTATACAATCTTCATCATCAACAAATCCCACGAGCATATGCTTTTCCGATCGTAGAAGCGCCACCGAATCGCCAAAACCAATCTTTTGAGTCAAACAGCGAGCAAAAGTTTTTTTATTTAGTGCAGGAATATATCGAAGGTAACAATCTTTTTCAAGAGCTACAGGAGAGCGGTCAATTTTCAGGAAGGGATATTGTTGAATTTCTGCAACAAATGCTTTCTATTCTCAGGTACATCCATAACGAGCACGTAATCCATAGAGATATTAAGCCGAGTAATATCATGCGTCGTAGTATGGACGGGAAAATATTTCTGATAGATTTTGGTGCAGTTAAGCAGGTAGTACAAACAGGTCAACCAGTCGAGCAATCAACATTTGCACCAATTACTCCTCAGTATGCACCACCAGAGCAATTAGCCCACAAAGCAATATCTCCTTCATCAGATTTATATTCTTTAGCTGCAACCTGTGTATATTTGCTTACAGGTAAAAGTGGAACTGAACTACGGCACAGAGATCGATGGAACTGGCGACAATATGCTCAGGTAAATCCCAACCTGGCAGGTGTTTTAGACCGGATGCTGTCGGAACTACCAGCAGATCGGTATCAGTCGGCGGAAGATGTCATGATGGCTTTACCTTCTTTTGTGCAAATAGAGCCAGATCCGCGACCAATAACTGAGGGTTATGGCACTAAACCACTAAACTTCCTCGATAAGATTAGAAGATTTATTCAAATTATTTCATATAAGGTTAAGAGAATATTTTCTGGATCGAAAGGCTTTATATTAGTATTTTCAGCTTTAGCTATAATATTTACTATTTACAACGGGCAAAAACAACCTCCTATTTGCATATCCGATAATCAGTTTAGTTGTGGGCAAAAACGATTGATTAGCTTAACCCAATCCGCGAACCAAGACGGATTCAAAAAAGGAAGCAATGCTTTTGAAAAAAGAAATTATCAAACAGCTATAGAAGGCTTCGAGCAACAACTTCAAGATTACAAAATAGATCCAGAAACCAGAATTTATTTAAATAATGCTAAAGCTGCTAAAAATGGTAATTTTATCAAAATAGCAGTATGCGTCCCGATTGTTGGTCAAAATCAGCCAAATCTTAATGATAATATTAATATTGCCAAGGAAATTTTGTTTGGAGTTGCTGTTGTTCAAGAAAAGATTAACAATGAAAACAATGCCTCTAGACGCATCAAAGGCAATATGTTATTCATCCAGATTTGCGATGATGATAACGAAGACGCTCAAGCAGAAAATGTAGCTCGCCAAATTGTACAAGATAAAAGTATTTTAGGTGTTATCGGTCACTACACTAGTAATACTACATTAGCAGCAGGAAATATTTATGGCAATACATATACATTAGCTGAAAATAGACTTGTGGCAATTTCCCCTACAAGTACTGCCGTAAGAGATAATAATTATCCTTTAAATGAGTACGTTTTTCGCGTATCTCCAGATAATTCTCTTGCTGCTGAAAAATTAATTAATGATTATATTTTTGGTGCTTCACAACTTAATATCAATAAAGTACTTATTATTTATAATGACGCTCAAAAGAATAAAGATTACTATGGTTTGTCTCTCCGCAATGAGTTTATTAAACTAGCGAATAATAAAATAATGATTGTTGATTGCAATCTGGCTGACAAGGGTAATAATGTCGCCAAATGTATGCAAAAAGCAGGTAATGAAAATGTAGGGGCAATATTGTTAGCTATAGACAATCAGACCATAGAAAACAATTATTCTCAGATTTCCAACAATCGTGGAAATATGATTTTACTCGCTGGCAATGCTGTATATTCTGCAAAAGGACTAGGTGCTGATTTGACTAACAAGTTGATAATAGCTGTCCAATGGATTAGAAGCGAAAGTAATAATTTATTTCCGATTGAGAAAGATGTAGATTCACTCTTTGCACGTACCAGCAACGGACATTTAGGTATCAACTTCCGAACAGCTATGGCATATAATGCGGCTGAGGTAATTACTCAAGGAATGAGGAGTATTGCGGGTGATATCAACCGTAAAAATCTTTACATGGAATTAAAGACGGATGAATTTTCAGCAGAAGGTACTAATAATGTGAAGATTGAATTTGACGAAAAAGGCGATCCCCAATTTGCTGCTAGTAAAGATAAACTAATGTTTTTGGTTACTCCTAGTTCAACTACAATCAACGGTTCTTCGGATGGTGATTTTCAGTTTGCGGAATTTAAGTGAAGTACTAAAAAATAAACTTGCAAGATTCTTGGATTGTCGCGGCGATCGCAATTAATCGAGTAGGACTTACGCAATCGCAACGATAAAATAGGCATTCTAGACGTTTAGATCCCCCCAACCCCCCTTAAAAGGGGGGCTTTGCGTAAGTCCTATCAAGTTTCGAGTGCAGTCTTAAAACCGTAAACTCTTGTCTCGATAAAATCCGAGTCATGATGATACCGAGAAGCAATAATTTGGCAAGTTTAGTATAAATAATATCAACTAATTTTATTCACAACAGACATATCCTTAATCCGCCATTTGCCACCGATTTTAACCACCATATATCTAACTCGTATAGTGTCGTTATAAGACCGAGCCTGGTTTATTTGACCGTTTTCATGGAAGCGAGCTTGTTCGTTTACAGTCGCTTCAATAGCAGCTTGATTTTGGTTATTAGGAATCGTATCAACGGATTCAATATTCACCTTATGCTCAAAGGTTCTATAGCGGTTCTGTGACTTAACTCGCTGAGCTACTATTCGCCAACTATTAAGAGCGGTGCCGACTAAAATATCATCTAAGCTGTCAATATTATGATTTTCTCCCAAGGCACTTGCTTTAGTAGATAGCCAATTTTCAACTATTACTTTTGCAGTTCCTTTTGTCAAAATAACGTTATCTGAAATAGGTTCGCTATTAGCATTCGGTATTTCTATCGGTGCTTTATCTAACTGTATGCTCAACTGTTCCCCTTGCATTGGTTCGGGGGAAAATAAATTTTGCAATAATCCTACAGCCGTACCCACCAACAACCATAAAACTAATAAACCCGATAAAGAGCCAAAAACTAACAATATAAAACGGGTTCTTTTTTGCGAGGTTAATGTAGTACTGCGTCGTCTGGTTACTAAGCGGCGAGGTGTACCATCAACAGCAACTCCAGAGCTTGGAATTTCAGTCTGCTTGCGTCTTTTACGACCATTGGTTTGGTCTGGTACGCCTGTGGGCATCATCGCCCTTGCAGAACCATTTTGAACGCGGTTGTTACTTCTGAAGCGTTCGGCTGTTGGAAGCGGCCCGACTGATACTCGTGTTTCGTTAGGTGTTACGGGATTAGTTTCTCTGCTCGGAGCATTGGCAGTTGTTTGTTGAGCATACCCTGGTGGTGTTTGCCTGTGGTTATTAAACTGTCGATAAACGACATTAGAATTGCTTTTATTTTGAGTATTTTGGTTATTTTGATTATTTGATTGAGGTTGAGGTAGGGCATGATTATCTCTGGGTAAAGCTTCCAAATAAGCCTGTACTTGATCGTCAGCAAAATATTCTTTCAAAGAAGCTTGCCGATTTTTCAAATCCCGAAAATGAGGAAATACCTCACTTTGCAACCAAGTTTCTGAATATAAACACAATCCGGGTAGCAAATCGGGAGAATCCTGGGAATTTTCTCGAATAAAAGCTAAAGCTTCGTATTCCTGACTTAACTCTAAAGCACGAGTTGCTTCTTGGGTTTGTCCTAAGAGTAAAGCACACAAAGATTGTTCTAAGTGTACGTCTTGACGTTTACCCAGATGAATCAACATTTGTTTGGCTTGACGGACTAAAGCAGGTTGACGTTGAGTAAATCCTCGTGCTATCAAAGCATATACAGCTAAATACGTCGCGACAGCAGAAGGACGTTTGCTTTCTTGTTCAAATAGCTTGTGCTGCTCTGCAACCGTTAAATAATGACGTAATTGCTGAATAAATCGCAGAAAATCATCTACGTTTAAACCGGATTCATCTTTACCCGTGCCATCAATTCCACCGCGAGAAACGAGTAATTCTTCTAATAATCGTAAACCCTGTTGTCGTTCGGCAGTTTTCTCTACTGGTAATGCTAGTAATTCTAAAATGCGATAAGGTCGCAGTCTATACAGATCCGCTTCTATTTCAGCTTGAACGCTTTCAAATAATCCTTCATTGGATAACAGTTCTAAACCAGTTTCTAACGATACGGCTGCATTTTCGTAATGAGCTTGCTGCCATTGTTCGCGGCCTAATTCCAAGCAGGCAAGAGCAACCGTGAGAACAACATCGGGACGGTGAGCGTTTTGTTCGACGCTCAGTTGTGCTTGTCCTGAAAGATCGGCTACTTTCCCATTTTGGTTAACTAAGTATGGACGACCTAGATTTAAAACCTGTTCGTATTCTCCCAACTCCTGCAAAAGCATCAAAGCGCCAATCAATTCTTCTTGAGAAATGTCGATACCTAGAGTTTTAGATTCCATTTCAGCTTGACTGCCTGGTGCCCGAGGAGCAACCGCCACACTGCTATCGCGCCCGTCTTCCGGAGTGTAAGCGTGTGTCAGATAAACTCGGTCGTATTCGGAGCGTTCTTTCGGATCTGATAAAACCACGTATGCTTCTTCTATAAGTTTTTTTCGATATGCAATTGCTGTATGGGAATATTCCCGTCGCGGCAATCCGACAATGCGATCGCTGTATGCTTGACGCAACTGTTCCTCACTTGCCGCCATCGGAATTCCTAAAATTCTGTAATAATCTAGCGGAATTTGCACAGTCTACTTCCCCGCTCAGCCTTGATCGATAAAGTTTTCTTAATATATTCTTGGGCTTGTAAAACCGTGCCATAATAATAACCCAGTGGCTTCACACATATAAGTGTGTATCGCGACATCTTTACCTATACCTCCCTTCAGATAGAGTTAAGTAGTCGCTCATCAGTGTAAATTAAAGCGGATCTTTAACCTCCTACATTAATTAAATGTGCTTAGTGTAACAGAAGTATTTAAGAAGACGATAATTTAGATATTACCTTTCTTGGGGACTAAATTGTTAAATACACCCTATATAAACGTTGTATTTGCACAACAATAGTTTTGTTCGATGAAGAACAATATCTTGGTAGATAAAGGATTTTTCCCATAATCGGGAAAGATTAAGTATTACCCCTGTAATTTTTTTCCCAAACGAGAAAAAGATATTATCACAATTGTGATTTAAGTACAAATATCTACAGAGATATTCCGGATATTTGCTGTCTGTATCTAATTTGTTAATCAAAATGCAGAATATTGATATCCTGAAACGGTAATCTATAGAAGTCAAGGCAGTGTAAGTACTTATATAGAGCAGGATGGCGGCAGTCCACCAAAAATTGCGTATTACGAACGGTTTTTGACTGCTGAGTTCGCAATATAGAGCCCCTGTTACAAAAATTATCTCTTTAAGTGTTACCACGGAGTATATAGGAAAAACAATGATTCAAGAACGTACTTTACCCGATTTCAATGCGACCACCGCACAAATAACCCCCGAAGAAGGTTTACGAGTTTACGAAGACATGATATTGGGGCGTTTTTTTGAAGATAAGTGCGCCGAAATGTACTACAGAGGCAAAATGTTCGGTTTTGTTCACCTGTACAACGGTCAAGAAGCAGTTTCTAGCGGTGTAATTAAAGCGATGCGACCGGGTGAAGATTTTGTTTCGAGTACTTACCGCGACCACGTTCATGCTTTGAGTGCGGGAGTTCCGGCAAAAGAAGTCATGGCGGAGTTATTTGGTAAAGCCACTGGTTGTAGTAAAGGGCGCGGTGGTTCGATGCATATGTTTTCCAAAGAACATGGTTTGTTAGGTGGTTATGCATTCGTTGCTGAGGGTATTCCGGTTGCTGCCGGAGCGGCTTTTCAAACCAAGTACCGTCGCGAGGTTCTTGGAGATGAAAACGCCGACCAAGTTACAGCCTGCTTTTTTGGCGATGGAGCCTGCAATAACGGTCAATTTTATGAAACATTAAATATGGCTGCTTTATGGAAACTACCGATTCTTTTTGTGGTAGAGAACAATAAGTGGGCGATTGGAATGTCTCACGAACGCGCTACTTCTCAACCAGAAATCTACAAAAAAGCCAGCGTATTCGGTATGCATGGAGTAGAAGTTGATGGAATGGACGTACTAGCAGTTCGTTCGGTGGCTACGGACGCAGTATTACGCGCTCGTAATGGTGAAGGCCCCACATTAATCGAAGCACTTACCTACCGTTTCCGGGGTCACTCGCTAGCAGATCCAGACGAAATGCGTAGTAAGGAAGAAAAAGAATTTTGGTTTTCTCGCGATCCAATTAAGAAATTTGCAGCTTATTTAGTTGAACAAAACTTAGCTTCTCAAGAAGAACTTAAGGATATAGAGCGCAAAATTCAAGCAACCGTAGACGAAGCAGTCGAATTCGCCGAAAGCAGCCCCGAACCAGATGCGAGCGAGCTGCACAGGTTTATTTTTGCCGAAGACGAGTAGATTTAGGTAAGAGGCAAGAGGCAAGAGGTCAAAGGTCAAAGGTAAAGTGATAGGGAGAGGGGGAGAGGGCGGGACAAGGAGACAAGGAGAAATAGTTTAAAATTCTTAATTCTTAACTCTTAACTATTACTAATGCCCTATGACCTATGCCCAATTCCCCTACAACTAACAACTAACAACTAACAACTAACGTTATTTTATGTTTTCTATCAACGTCGAACAAAGACAGTACGAAACCTACATTTTGACTGACGAAAAAGCTAAGTCTCAGTTAGAAGTTCTACCCAAACGTGGCGGTATTATTACAAAATGGCGCATTGACGGGAAAGAAATTTTTTATCTTGATGAAGAACGATTTAAGAACCCGGAAATGAGCATTAGAGGTGGAAATCCGATTTTGTTTCCTATTTGCGGAAATTTACCTGACGATACTTACACTGTTAACGATAAAAAATTTACGCTCAAGCAACATGGCTTTGGTCGTAACTTACCTTGGGAAGTAGGCGAAGAAGTTAGTGTAGATAATGTTTCTCTTAAGCTGCATCTCAACAGCAACGAACAAACTCATAAGGTTTATCCTTTTGATTTTCAGGTAGATTTCACCTACCAACTGCATGGCAATACACTAACCATACTTCAAGAATTTAAGAATAATTCTTCCGAGTCAATGCCTTTTTCGGTAGGTTTTCATCCTTACTTCTTAACCCACGATAAAAGTCAGTTAGAGTTTGATATTCCTTCTACTGAGTTTCAAGAGAAAGATAGCAAGCAAATTCACTCGTTTAACGGTAACTTTGATTTGAGTAAAGATGAAATTGATGTTGCATTTACAAAGCTAAGTGCAAAATCTACCAGCGTTACAGATAAAGGTCGTAACTTAAAAATGACGCTGGATTACGATGACAATTTCTCAACCCTAGTGTTTTGGACGGTCAAAGGCAAAGACTTTTATTGCTTAGAACCTTGGAGCGGGCCACGGAATGCAATGAACACCAAAGAACACTTGACCGTACTGGAACCTGGAGCCAGTCATTCAGCAATGATTCGTCTCACAGCAAATTTTTTCGCTTAACCCCTTTACAAAACAACAGGGTTCTATGCTATTATTCATAAGTCGCGCAAAATGCGATGGGTGGCTAGCTCAACGGTAGAGTACTCGGCTTTTAACCGATTTGTTCTGGGTTCGAATCCCAGGCTACCCATTTAGAACTTAGATATTTCGTTTTTTCCTTTTCTTTATTGATGGGGAGATTGGGAGATAGGGGGACAAGGAGATGGGGAGAAAAGTTATTCAACCTTTGACCTTTGATAAGAAACTTTTTAAACATAGGTACGCACAAATAGTTATAATTTCCTATAAGTTGAAAAAAATATTAAGATTAACGTAAGAATTACGCTTGTCTTAAAACAGATTAGCTAATAACTAAATTAGGAGGAATATATATATGGCGCTCGTACCAATGCGTCTGCTGTTGGATCATGCTGCTGAGAACGGTTACGGCATCCCAGCTTACAATGTCAACAACATGGAGCAAATCCTGGCAATCATGGAAGCAGCTGTAGAAGCTGATAGCCCCGTGATTTTACAGGCTTCTCGCGGTGCGCGTAAGTATGCTGGAGAAAACTTTTTACGTCATTTGATTTTGGCAGCAGTGGAAACCCATCCGAATATTCCCATTGCTATGCACCAAGACCACGGTAACAGCCCTGCTACTTGCTATTCTGCAATTCGCAATGGCTTCACCAGTGTAATGATGGATGGTTCCCTTGAAGCTGATGCGAAGACTCCAGCTAGCTTTGAGTACAACGTGAATGTTACCGCTGAAGTAGTGAAGGTAGCTCACTCAGTTGGAGCTTCTGTAGAAGGAGAACTCGGTTGTTTGGGTTCTTTGGAAACTGGAATGGGTGAAGCAGAAGATGGACACGGTGCTGAAGGAAAACTCAGCAGAGAGCAACTTTTAACAGATCCCGATGAAGCTGTTGAATTTGTAGAAAGAACTCAAGTTGATGCGCTTGCAGTTGCGATCGGAACCAGCCACGGTGCTTACAAGTTTACTCGTAAGCCTACTGGTGAAGTTTTGGCAATCAGCCGAATTGAAGAAATCCACAACCGTCTACCCAACACTCACCTTGTAATGCACGGATCTTCTTCCGTACCTCAAGAGTGGTTGGATATGATTAACAAGTATGGTGGTAAGATTCCTGAAACCTACGGTGTACCTGTTGAAGAAATTCAGAAAGGTATTAAGAGTGGTGTACGTAAAGTGAATATCGACACCGATAACCGTTTGGCTATCACCGCTGCTTTCCGCGAAGCTGCTGCGAAAGATCCAGCTAACTTTGACCCCCGTCACTTCCTCAAGCCTTCCATCAAGTACATGAAGCAGGTTTGCTTGGATCGCTATGAAGCGTTTGGTACTGCTGGTCATGCTAGCAAGATCAAGCAAATTCCTTTAGATGAGTTTGCAGCTAAGTATGCTAGTGGCGAACTTTCTGCTAAAACTAAGTCTACTGCGAAAGTATAGTTTTTTAAATAAAAGTTAACAAGTAACTAGGGACACCATATCAACGTGTCCCTACGTTACTAAAGATTCTGTGAAAAATGACCGAACCGGGTAAGTATTGTTCCCCGGTTTTTTGTTTTGTTAGTAGTTGTTAATTGCGAGTATTTTAAAAATCGCTTAGGGTTGCAAAGCCCGAGCTAATAGCGAAAGTCTTTCGCAAAATTTCTTTTACCATTTTAAGTACACGAAGTGCCATCTTCCGGTCTTTATTAACCCAGTACTCTAAATCTTCCAAAAACTCTGGCTGAAATACAGCTTCACGTTTAATTTCTCCATTAGCACCCATGTAGTTACACCTTTTCGAGCATATTCTAAATTTAATGCTAGTGACGCTCGGTAGTAAAGAAAATCGTCTTTATTCTGGAAGAGTGGAGCTAGAAAATAAAGAAGATAAAAATTTAGCCTTCTTGAAAATTCCAATAAAAAGGACAGACAGTCAAGCTTGTCTCAAAAAAATTACAAAAATCAAAAAATAAAATAAACTTAATTACAACTCATACTTCTTTTTATCAGAATAATTCGGACTAGTTTCCGCAATTACCCCGTTCTAAAGCTGTGGCATTAATACCGTAAAATACTAGAGTTAGGAATAAATAAACTTAGCTTTAAATATTGTTTTGTTGATACATTCTTTAGGGAGTAGGGAATAGGGAACGGGGAACAAAGGAAAAGTAAAATAGAAAGTAAGCAAAGAAAAAAAATTTGATTCATATAAGTTAAAACGCAAAAACCCGGTATCTTTGAGATACCGGGTTTCTTGATTATTACAAATTATTTAAAACTGTGCTTCTTCAGTACATAGTATGCTCAATTTTCAGAAAAAACGCTCTTTACTTTTGCTGTGCAAAAAATATGCTGCTCAAAGACGAAAATTTTTTAAGAACATATTTTTTCACTGTTCCCTATTTTCTGTTTCCTTTTACAACTATTTAAAATACGCGATGTTCTAAACTGGGCATTTGACGGCGCACTTGCTCAATTCTGGCAGGGTTTATTTCGGCGATCGCCACTCCCGGTTGTTCTCCAGCATCGGCTAAAATCACTCCCCAAGGGTCAACAATCATGGCGTGACCGTGGGTTTGACGACGGTTATAATGTATACCTGTTTGTGCCGGAGCAATTATGTAGCAAGTATTTTCAATGGCGCGGGCCTGTAATAATACTTTCCAGTGGTATTTACCAGTAAAAGCAGTAAAAGCTGCGGGGACAAACATTACGTCGGCACCTTCTTTTGATAGATGTCTGTAAACTTCGGGGAAGCGAACATCGTAACAAACTGAAAGTCCGATATTTCCTAATTGTTTTGAGGAATACACTGGAGGTAGTTCTTTACCAGCCATTACTGTAGTAGATTCTCGATAAGTATTACCGTCAGGGACATTTACATCAAATAAATGTACTTTACGATAGGACAATAATTCCTCACCGTTGGAATCTATCAGCGAAGCAGTGTTGAAAACTTTGTCAACGTCATCCGAAGGTACGGGAAAACCACCACCAATTATACTCACTTGGTAACGCTGAGCCATTTTTTTCAGGAAAATTTGAGTCTCTTTGCCAATAACTTCAGCTTGTGCAAGCTTGTCTTTTTCTTCTCCCATAAACGAAAAATTTTCCGGTAAACCCACTAACAGGGCACCTTTACGCGCGGCCACGTCGATTAATTCTTCAGCCTGCGCTAAATTTGACGATAAATCGGGCACGCTGGTCATTTGGATAGCAGCTGCTAGATAAGAATTCATATTGTAGTAACCTTCTTAGAATTTACGGTGAGTAGTTGAGCAAACTATATATTCAATCTTAAAAATCAAAATATAAAACAGATTGGGTATAAAAGCGAGCCGAAAGTTAAAAAAAATTTACTTGCACTTATTTTAAGCTGATAAAACTCTTAATCTTTTATACCAATGAAAAAAATCAAGCAAGTAATTATATTTATGATTGCAGTTAAACGGATATTTAAACATGAAAATAAATCAACAAATATTTCTATTTAATTTATTTAAGTATATTTTTTTAATGTTCGCTAATAAGAGCAGTCAATATGAGTAAAATTTTATCCCGGTTATCCTTGGCACTACTTAGCAGGGTAGAATGAGCGAACTGGTAGCAGCTTTGTAAACGAACAAGTTGAAAATTGGAATGGAGTTGACACCGAATTGATTGATATTCGTCAACTAAAATTTCCTACGGATGATGCTGCTGAATCAATCAAAGATGCAGAATTTTCAGCAACTTCCAATAGCGCCGATGGATTTATTATGGTAGTACCGGAGTATAATCACAGTTTCCCCGGTTTACTTAAACACGTTCTCGATACCAATTTGATGGAAGCAACCGAGAACAAGGAATAGGGGAAAATACTAATATTCATCTATTCTATAAGCAATTTTTTACTGTTCCCTATTCCCTATTCCTTATTCCCTATTCCCTTTGAATTTATATGATTGCTCTCGAAGCCTTTAATCTCAGAAAAACTTACCGCATAAATAATCAAATAGTAGAAGCAGTAAAAAATGTTTCTTTAAATATTGCATCTGGGCAAGTAATGGCTTTTTTAGGCCCCAACGGTGCGGGTAAAACCACAAGTATTAAAATGATGGCAGGATTAATTAAACCCGATTTCGGTTGGACAAAAATATCGGGAATCAATCCTCACAAAAACCCTAGTGCTTTAGAAAAACTTGGTGCTGTTTTGGAAGGAAATCGTAACGTTTACTGGCGATTGACTCCCCAAGAAAATTTAGAATATTTTGGAGTCTTAAAAGGACTTACTCACTTTCAAGCACGTAAATCGGGAATTGCACTTTTAGAAAGATTTGGTTTACAAAATAAACGTCGTACCGCAGTGCAGCAACTTTCGCGAGGAATGCAGCAAAAATTGGCTTTTGCTGTTGCCTTAGTTCATCAACCGCAAGTTTTATTATTAGATGAACCCACTTTAGGGCTTGATGTCGAAGCAACCGAAGATGTAAAAATATTGGTGCGGGAAATTGCTGCATCTGGTTGCGCGATTTTATTGACAACTCACCAACTAGATATTGCCGAGCAACTCGCCGATAATATCGCAATTATTCAAAAGGGTGAAATTATCACGGAGTTACCAACTGATGAATTAATTCGGAAGTTTTCTGGTAAAGCTTATAAAATTCAAATGGAATCTGTATTAGATGAAGTTAGAATTACCGAATTAGAAAAAATAGGTGTAGAGGTTGAAGAAAAAAGAATTATTTATGTGAGTCAGCCAGAATTCATATACAAAGTATTTGATATTATTAAGCCTTTAGAGTTAAAAATTGTTGAGAAAGCAGAAGCCGATTTAACACAGATATTTTTGAAGTTGGTGAAAGAGGGGAACAGGAAACAGGAAACAGAAAAGTTTATGATTAATAACTAACAACCAACAACTAACAACTAATAACTAATAATGCTTGAATTATTTTTTGCCGAACTTCGTTGTAGTTGGATACAATTACGCCGCTATCCAATTGAATCTATATCACAAATTATATTTACTAGTGCTATATTTTATGGACTTTTTTTAGGGGCTGGTTATATTGCGGGTTCTAGTTTTCAGTTAGGAGACAGATTAGATTCTATTATTATCGGCTACGTACTTTGGGTTTTAGTCAACTTTGTAATGGCAAACATTGCCGGAGGATTGCAACGCGAAGCCCAAACTGGTACCTTAGAGCAGTTATTTCTCTCGCGTTACGGTGCGGTAAAAGTATTTTTGATGCGAGCATTGGCTTATTTAACTTTAGAAATATTAAAGATTATTCTTATTCTTTTTCTCATCATATTGCTTACAGGTAGCAATTTATCTTTTCCACCACTATTAGTTTTACCTTTTATTTGTATCTTGTTAGGAGCATATGGTTTTGCTTTTACAATCGGTTCTATAGCTTTACTTTTAAAGCGCGTGCAGCAAGTACTACCTTTACTTTTATTTCCACTATTATTTTTACTAACTATTCCTACAGAAACTTGGACTGGGACACCTAAATTTTTAGCACTTTTAATACCAATGAGTCCTGGTGCTGGCTTATTACGCGATTTGATGGCACGGGGTGAAGGTTTAAATTTAATAACTTTGGTTATTGCTTTTATTAACGGTATTGTATATTTTACAATCGGTTTATTTTTGTTTAGAGTTGCAGAAAAAGAAGCGAAACGCAGAGGTATTTTAAGCGGATATTAATCAGTTATCAATTATCAATTATCAATGATTTAATTAATCGGTATTGGTTCGTAGTAAGCGATTTATCGCTTTAGATAAGGAATAAATTCCTTACTACAAACCTAAAAGTTTAGTATAAACGCGATACTACAATTATTTGATAACTGTTAATTGTTCAGCTGCTTCTGCATCTAAGAATAAATTTGCTTGTGGTTGTTTGCGGAGAATTGATGCTGGTAATTCTTCGGTAATTTTTCCTTCTAATAATTGTTTGACTATTTCGGCTTTACCTTTTCCGGGTGCGATACAAATGATTTTTTTTGCGGCACAAATCATTGGTATAGTAAGGGTAAAAGCATATTTCGGTACGCTTTCTATGTTGGGAAAATGCCCTTGACTTACTTGCTGCTGATGGTTAACTGAATCTAATTTTACCAGTTTGACGTTGTAGGCATCGTCAAAATCTGCAACATTTGGTTCGTTGAAGGCTAAATGTCCGTTGGCTCCTATTCCTAACATACATAAATCAATCTGTTGTGCTGTAAGTAATTTGGAATAGCGATCGCACTCTTCTAAAGGCTGTAATGTGTCACCTTCTAGATAGTGGAATTTCTGCGGTGAAATAAGTTTTTCTATACGCTCTCGTAGATAATATCGGAAGCTTGAAGGATGATTTGCGGATATACCTAAATATTCATCTAGATGAAAGCATATCACTCGCGACCAATCAATATTATTTAATTTCGCTAAAGCATCTAAAAATTTGAGTTGAGAATTACCCGTTGCAAACAATACTGTAGCGGTTTGCTGAGTTTTAAGAATTTGCTGTAAATCTTGTTGAACAATGGTTGCTGTTGATAAAGCGAGTTCAGCTTCTGAATTGTAAATCTGAACTGCCAAGCTATCAACGCGAAAATCTTTTTTAGCGTTTAACATTTGATCGCAAAAAGTTGGTTCTTTATTACTTTTGATATTAAATGTCTTGTTAAAAAGTTCGTGATACGTACTATACAAGAGACATTATGCTAAATGTGTGAAAACGCCGTCATATTAGTAATTATAAGTACAAACACTGCTTTATGCGTTGCACTGCAACATCTCTACAATGTTTGAATTTCTCTGCTCGAATTTAGTGAATGCCAAACTAAGTGTTTTTTAACGGTAAATCCAAGTACTCGCTCAACTCATTATAAAGCCAATCGATTTCGACTTCGGTTAAATCGTTCTTATCTATTAAATTATATTGATTCCCTCCAATATTAGCTGCAATTACCCATAATGGGCGATTACCTGCAATAAGTATTTTTCCGAGATTATTAATCTTTGTTAAGGAGATAGAACGAATAAGCCAAGATTTGAAACATAGGCAATCAAAAGACAAGCAGAGTTTCTTTCTGTCAATCCATAATCTTTCTCTTCTGAATAAGTTAGTCAATGCTTTGATCGAATCATCAATAACACTTACTATCAAAGCTATACAAATTCCAACAACTCCGAAAAATAAAATCAATAATATTAATGCAAATAATATAGAAAAAATAGATATAGAATATCCCAGTCCATAGAAAATAGTACTTAGTAATAAAAGTGCTATAAGTAATAAAAAAGGCAGTATTATTGTAGAAATATAAATTTTTATTCCCAAAAATATTAAATCGTTTTTTAATTGAGTTATTTTTTGTCGAGGAAATACAATTTCTAACCTATTTTTACTTTTATTAAGCAAAATTTTACTGCCAAAAGGTTTTTTAAGGTTTATAGGCTTTTTATAACTTAAGTCATTAAGTTTATTTGAAGGTTGCTTTAAACTTTGCAATGCAATTTTAGCTGAAGAAAAGCGTTGTTCTTCTACGGGTTCAACCATTTGCTTTAACCAATTAGCAAAACCTTCAGAACAGTTAACCAGCTTTTCAAATTGAATCTTTCCATCTTTTTGAGGTAAATTAGCAGGATGCATCCCCGTTATCAGATAAATTAAGGTTGCTCCTAAACTATATAAATCCGATATCGGAACAACTTTACCACCAAAGTGTTCGGGTGACATATAGCCATAAGTTCCGACTACAGTCATTGTTCCACTAGTAGAAGCAGTAATGGTTTTTACAGAACCAAAATCAACTAAATAAACGTTTCCGATATTGTTTCCAGAACGGTTTGTTAATAGAATATTACTCGGTTTGATATCTCGATGAATTATTGCTGGCTGTTGCGAATGCAGATAAATTAAAATCTTTAAAATTGATTCTGCTAGCTCTTTGACTTCTTCAATATTAAAAGTTCTTCCTGCTTGTAAATGTTTTTCCAAAGATTCAGCTTTTATGTAAGTTTGTACTAAACCAAAACCTTTAATATGAGGTTGATTAACTTCAAAATAGTCTAAATAACGAGGAATTGCAGGATGATAAATACTCTTTAAAACCTCTGCTTCTCTTTCAAATAACTTGAGATTTTGCCATTCCAAATCATCATCCCAAACAAGAAATTTGACTACAACTAACTGCTGAGTCTGAATGTCGCTACAAAGTACAGTTCTGTATCCCGGTTTTTTCCCTAACAGATAAATTACTTGATAGCGATCGCCAATTATTTTTTTGTTCATTTTCTTTGTTCTAATATATATATTTTTTTTTAATTAGTCAGGATTTACAAAACCGCAACAAAAAAGTAGGCATTCCCAACTCTAAGATCCCCCCAACCCCCCTTACAAAGGTGGGCTTTGCGTAAGTCCTATTAGTGTTGTTGTAGTCTTTACTTATGGCAAAAAAATTGACTATACTGATTTATTTATTTCTGTTCCCTATTACCTCTATCAAATCGTTTTAAGATTCAACCATTTATTTAGCTCGCGACTCACCCAAGCTGCTCGTTCAAAACTTAAAAAACCTTTACCAAAACTGTATTTATAAACTCCCATCCAAATAACAACATCTGGTATTTCGTGTTGATTGCTATCAAGCTTGATAATTGCATGACGCGGAATTGAACGTCGATAGCGATATTCTAAACCAAGTAACTTGTAAGCAAAATAAATCCGTTGTTTATCAATTTGTAATTTCTTTTTACCAAAAGGAATAAACAACATATTTACAATAATTTTTAGCCAGATATTGACATAAAGATATAAAATTAAAATTAAAATACTTATAGCTGCGAAAGAGTAAGGATGAATAAAACCATAATCGAGAATAATTGATTGAAAAATCCCTTCTAACTTGGCAAAAAACGGGATTGAAAATATTCCGTATAAAAGCCCTACAGTTGCTGAACCTATGGAATGCACGATTGAGTCTTTCTGATTATTTTGGCAAGGAGTTATAATTTCAATTACATCTGCCGATTTTTTAATAGAAACTTTTTTGGGTAAGCTTTGAGAAAAATCTGATAAAGTTACAGATGAAAAATCATCCAGACTTTTCAAAGCTTCAGTTGCCGACTTAAAACGCTGTTCTTGCAATGGTTCAATCATTTGTTCAAGCCATTGACAAAATTCTCGCGAACAATGAGTTACTTCAAACTGAATTTTACCCTGTTTCTGCGGCAAATCTGCGGGTGGCTTCCCGGTTAAAAGATAAATTAAAGTTGCACCTAAACTATACAAATCCGTTGCAGCAACAGCACGCGATCCAAATTGTTCTGGAGCCATATAACCGTAAGTACCAACAACCGTATAGCTACCGTCGCTACTAGCTAAAGTTTGTACTGAACCAAAATCAACTAAATAAACATCACCAATACTATTTCCCGAACCATTAGTTAAAAGGATATTGCTCGGCTTAATATCGCGATGAATTACCGACGGATTTTGTCCGTGTAAATAAGCTAAAATTTGCAGCACGGATTTAGCTAACTGTTTAACTTCTGCTTCGCTAAAAATTCCTCTTTCTTGTATTTGCTGCTCTAAAGAAACAGCTTCTATATAACTTTGTACAAAAGCCAAAGCTTTTTTATTCGGTAGCTCAATTTCAAAGAAATCAATATAACTTGGAATCGCAGAATAACAAAGATTACGCAGAGTTTTAGCTTCTCTTTCAAATAGCTTTAATTCTTCCCATTTAACTTCACTATTAAAAGTCAGCAGCTTAACTACTACTAATTTATTTGTTTGCAAATCTCTTGCTAAAAGAGTCTTCCTTCCCGATTTTTTCGCAAGTTGCCGTACAATTTCGTAGCGCTCTTTTAAAATACGAAGAGACATTACCTCAATTTATACTCCAAACACAGAAAATATTTTTATTTATTTCATTATCAACTATTTTTCTCTGAGTAAATTTTACTTCATCATTTCTTCATACCAATTTCACACTTGTACTTAAGAAATTTTACTGAAATTCATAGGAACTATATAAAAACAGTATGACTAGAACAGCCATCAGTGAGCAGTTATCAACTAAATTCCCAACTCCTAACTCTCTATTTTCTGCTGACTACATCGATTATCCAGCATTAGCCGTATAAATGTAGGAAGTAGGTAACACCAGATTTAAAACCTTTGACCTTTGACCTTTAACCTTTAAAGTAAAAGTAGTCCACTTTACTTTTTGATAAAAAAAATCAATGATATTTTCAGGAACAAAACCAGATAATTTGGGTGTTAACGACGGTAAATTAGCAGATTGTCCAAATTCCCCAAATTGCGTTTCTTCTCAAAGTCCAAGTTCGGATGAAACCCACTTTATTCAACCGCTAAAGTACTCTTCCACTACAGAAAAAGCTTTAACCGACCTTAAAAACGTGATTGAATCGGAAGATAGAACTAAGATGATCGAGGAATCATCAGATTATTTATACGCAGAATTCAAAACCGCTTTGATGGGATTTGTGGATGATGTGGAATTTTATTTGGATAGCAGCACCAATACTATCCACGTGCGTTCTGCTTCTCGCTTGGGACAAAGCGATTTAGGTGTTAACCGCAAACGGATAGAAACAATTAGAACTAAGTTTAACCAAATGCAGAGTAGCTGAAATTATCTGTTTAAATAATGCTAAAGTAGTACATATAGACTGCTTTAGCATCATTTATATTTTATAAGTCAACATTGAAATAGTTGATTAACTAATTTTACTTTTCGCAACTAATGGTAACTATCGTTGTCGTTATAAATATCTCGATCTCGCTGATACTTTTTTACTGCACCTCGCAAGTATGCCAATTGAGACAGCGATTATTTAAACTAACCAAATTTTTCATTAAGTGCGATCGCAATTCTTATGCCTTGCTGCATCGTAGACCAGAAGCGATTTATCTGGGTATGCAGAACTTAAATAATCTGCGTCAGAGCAATCAAAGCTTGCAAGTAAAATTACGACAAATAAAGCAAATTTTAGCACTCGTAGTTTTCGGTAGACAAATATTATGGACTCGTCCGGGAATTAGAACTGAAATTAAAAATAGGTTGAAGATTAAAGTTTGAAGGGGAATTGGAGAGAGGGGGAGAGGAGATGGGGAGACAAGGGGATGGGGAGATGGGGAGAATTTTAACCTTTGACCTTTTGACCTCTAACCTTTAACCCTTAACTTTTAATAAGTCAATGCAACCTATGTCGCGGATATATTGTCATCAAGTAAAATCTTTGAAAATCTTGCAAGCCGCTCAAAGCCACTTAAAATGGGTTTAAGAAGAGGTATATATAAATGTCTAATAATCGTAGTGGAAATTTTATTGGTGGTTTGATGTTAGGAGCTACTATCGGTGCCTTCACCGGGTTGCTTATGGCTCCGCGCACGGGACGCGAAACACGTAAATTGTTGAAAAAGTCTGCTGATGCTTTACCAGATTTAGCAGAGGATTTATCAACAAGCGCTCAAATTCAAGCAGATCGTATTTCTGAAAATGCGTTACGCTCTTGGGATGAAACTTTAGATCGACTGCGAGAAGCCTTATATGCTGGAGTAGATGCTTCTATGCGGGAGAATCAAGTATTAAAGCGTCAGAAAACTCAAGATGACTCTAATTCTCTACCCCAGCATCTAAATAATTAGTGAACCGAACTAAGTTAAAATTAAGATTTTAGATTATGGTTTAAACTAAGAAAGTTTCGATGATGAAACTGTATTGTTAATCGTAAATTTAAAATGCCTAACTAATTTAATCGGTGGGGTAAATTCTTTCAAAGTAAATCCGTTTTCGGAAAGTTTATTGAATTCACCGAAATGCATCATTCTCAACAAGACTTAAGAAACCCGGTTTCTTTAGATAAAAACATTATTTTTGTTGGGAAACTAGCAATAAATTGGGTTTCTGCTATTGGTGCGAGATGTAAGTTGAAGACAAGTAAAGAACATTTCCCCACCCAACTTTCCCCACAATGCTGTTAGCTATTGACTATATTAGCGTGAGTGAACCTCTATTTTGGCTGGGATTATCTATTTTATTAGTCGCTGTTAGTTTAACTGCTTTGTTGGTAGCCGCTATTCCAGCTTTGCAGGAGGTAGCAAGAGCTGCTCGCAGTGCAGAAAAGTTGTTTGATACGCTTTCACGGGAGTTACCACCGACTTTAGAAGCCGTGCGCTTAACCGGCTTAGAAATTACCGATTTAACCGATGATGTTAGCGAAGGTGTGCAAAGTGCTTCAGGAGTAGTAAAACAAGTAGACCAAAGTCTCAATAGTGCCAAAAAGCAAGCTCAGAACGTGCAGGTAGGTACGCGGAGTGTTTTTGTAGGTGTAAAAGCTGCATGGAAATCTTTAACTAGTACTAAGCCTTCCAGACGCGCTATCGAACGTCAAAGATAGTTAGGAGTTAGGAGTTGGGAGTAATTAAGGTCAAAGGTTAAAGGTTAAAATTCCCCTTGTCTCCTTGTCTCCCCCTCTCCCCATCTCCCCATCTCCCCATCTCCCCCTCCCTCTGTAAAACCGTCAGCAATGAAATTACTTCGTTAAAAATGGGAACTATATTACCAAGAGTTTAAAATTGTTGTTAATTAAAGTAATGGATAAATTGCAAAAGCATCTGCCATTCGCGACTCAAAAAGGTTTATTACACCGTATTGCTAATCGTATTCGGCAGTCTTTGGAATTAAAAGAAATTTTAAATACGATGGTAGCGGAAGTCAGGGATTACTTGGGGACTGACCGTGTAAAAGTTTATCAGTTCAATCCAGATAGTAGTGGCGTTGTAATTGCCGAGTCAATTCATCATAATCGGCTACCTTCTTTACTTGGCTTGCATTTTCCCGCTGATGATATCCCTCCCTACGCTCGCGAATTGTTTTTGCGAGCGCGTCAGCGTTCGGTAGTAGATATCACCAATTCTAAAATCGGTATAAGTCCTTTAGACCATCCCGAAACGGGAGAGACTCAAGAAGAAAATGATATTCGCTACCGTCCTTTAGATCCTTGTCATGCAGAATATTTAACTGCAATGGGGGTCAAATCTTCTGTAGTCGTACCAATTGTATTAGAAGAAATTTCTACTGAAAAAAAACAATCTTCCTCCTCGACTGCTTCCGCTCAACTTTGGGGATTGCTAGCTTGTCATCATAGCGAGTCGCGCAACGTTACGGAAGATGAATTACAGTTTATCCAAGCTGTTGTAGACCAAGTTGGAGTTGCGATCGCGCAATCAATTCTACTCGAACGAGTGCGGGCACAAGCAAAACAGGAAGCAAATATTAATCGCGTTACCGAATTACTTTATACAAGCCCTACAGTAAAATCCCAGGCAGCACTGGAAGAAGCAGTCGCGACTTTTAATGGTTCTGGTGGTAGGCTTTATTTGCTCGCAGACGAACACCAACCTAGAGAAATTTATACCTACGGAAACCAGCCAGATTTTATAAGTGAAGAAAATCGAGTTGTTGAAGAAAATTACCTCTGGAAAAATTTCTTACACTCGGTAATTGAATCTGGTTTTGATAGTACTGGTTATAAACCTTGGTCGGTACAGTGGATGCGTTCGGTATATAATTTGGGCGATTGCAAAGAACAAGTTGATAATCATCCCAATTTATGGGCAATTGATGACCTTTACCGCGAACCTTTATTCCGTACCTTAGCACCATTTTTTCAATCTACTTCAGTTCGTAGTCTTCTAATTATTCCCCTACATTACGGAACTCACATCGTTGGTTGCTTAACTATTTTCCGTTCGGAAGTTGATACGGAGATTTTATGGTCGGGATGGCACAATCCCGATACTCGTCAACTGATGGCGCGTCAGTCTTTTGAAGTATGGCGACAGGAGAAAAAGGGACAGGCTCAACCGTGGACGGAAGAAGAATTAAAGTATGCTCAAGCACTCAGCGAACGGTTTTCTACGGCAATTAAACAATATAGGCTTTATCAGCAAGTACAAGGTTTAAACGCTAATTTGGAACAGCAGGTAGAAGAACGTACCGAGCAACTTCAACAAAAAACTCAACAGTTACAGCTTTCAAATCTAGAATTAGAAAATTTTATTTCCAGACAAGAAGCGCTTGCAGGTATTGTTGCTAAAATACGCGAATCTCTTGATATTGAAGAAATTTTCCGAATTACAACTAAGGAATTAAGCCAAATACTCGAAGCAGATAGAGTTACGGTTTATCAGTTTAATTCCGATTGGGGTGGATTTGTTGCTGAGTTTGAATCTGTTAGTCCCCAATGGCTAGATGTCGGAGAATTAGGGGTGAATAAAGTTTGGCAAGATACTTATCTCCAAGAAACTCAAGGGGGTAGATATCGTAAAGGTGAAGTTTTTGTAGTTAATGATGTCTATCAAGAAGGGTTTTCTCAATGTCACCTCGATCTTTACGAGCAGTTTTACATTAAAGCTTTTATTGTAGTACCAATATTTGTTGGCAAAGACCTTTGGGGGCTTTTAGGAGTATATCAACATCAAGGATTGCGCGATTGGAAAGCTTCTGAAGTTGAATTTACTTCTCAAATAGCAGCGCAATTAGGAGTTGCTTTGCAGCATTCTACTTTGTTAGCTTATACTCGTCAGCAGACAAAAGAGCTAAAAAAATCTAATGCGGAACTTGAACGAGGAATTGAAACACAGAAAGCTATCTCAAGTATCGTAGCCAAGATTCGTTCCTCACTGGATATGGATGTTGTATTTTCTACTACAACACAAGCAATACGAGAGCTATTGCAAGCAGATAGAGCGGTGATTTATAGTTTTAATCCAGATTGGAGTGGTGAATTTATTGCAGAATCTGTAAGTCAAAACTATGACTCGTTGATGAAAATACAGTGGCAAGACAATCATCTACGGGATAATATCAGCGAATGTAGCGTTAAAAATTTATCTTTATCATCTTCTCAAGATACTTACTTAAAAGACACCCAAGGTGGTTCATTTGCAAAAGGAATAGTTTTTCGCATTTGTAATGATATTTATAATGCAGGGTTCAGTGATTGCTACATTAAAGTATTAGAAAGTTATGAAGCGAGAGCTTATGCAATTATTGCTATCTATCAACAGGAAAAACTATGGGGTTTGTTAGCAGCTTTCCAAAATGATGCTCCCCGCGAATGGCAGGATTTTGAAGTGCAGTTCCTTCAACAAATATCGGAACAAATGAGCGTGGCTCTACAGCAGTCCGATTTGCACAACCAAGTTAAGTCTCAAACAGAAGAACTGAAACAAACCTTAATTAATTTACAAGAAACTCAAACTCAACTGATCCAAACGGAAAAAATGTCTAGTTTGGGACAGTTAGTAGCAGGAATTGCTCACGAGATTAATAATCCTGTTAATTTCATTCACGCTAATTTAAGTCATCTTGAGGAATACACAAGTAATATTTTGCAACTAATCAGCTGCTATCAGGAATACTGCCCCGAACCTTCTGATGAAGTTCAAAAATTACTTGAGGAAGCTGACATCGAATATATTACAGAAGATTTACCAAAACTAATATCTTCTTTATCTATCGGAACTCAACGCATTCAATCAATTGTTTTATCATTGCGGAGTTTTTCGCGTTTAGATGAAGCGGAAATGAAACCTGTAGATATTCACGATGGTATTGAAGGTACGCTATTGATATTGCAGCACCGGCTTAAAACTGATAAGTCCAAAGTTAATATCAATATTGTCAAAGAATATGGCGAATTACCTTTAGTTCAATGCTATGCCGGACAACTCAATCAAGTATTTATGAATTTGCTAGCAAATGCCATTGATGAACTTCAATCAGTCAAACCATTATCTGAAGAAGACAATACTAAAACAATCGCCATTACTACTCAAAATTTAGAAAGTGATTGGGTGAAAATATCTATCAAAGATGATGGAAATGGAATTTCGCCAGAAACTTTAGATAAACTATTTGACCCATTTTTTACTACTAAACCAGTTGGTAAAGGTACGGGATTGGGATTGTCAATTAGTTACAAAATTATTGAAAAACACTGTGGTAAATTATATTGCAATTCGATACTGGGTGAAGGCGCCGAATTTGTAATTGAATTACCATCTAAATCTGTACTTTGTACTTAATAGAAAATTGGGAGTAGGGAGTAGGGAATAGTTAGGAGTTTGCTCGTAACTGGTAACTGGTAACTGTTCACTGCTCACTGTTCACTGCAAAGTTTGCCAAATTTTAATAGTTTTATCAAAACTGCTGCTAGCAAGAGTTTTACCATCTGGACTAAACGCTACAGACCAAACTCTTTGAGAATGTCCTCTAAGGGTACTAATTCGTTTTCCCGTTTCTGGATTCCATAACTTGATAGTTTTATCCCAACTACCGCTAGCTAAAGTTTTACCATCTGGGCTAAATGCAACCGACCAAATTTTATGGGAATGTCCGTTTAAAACGCGCAACTTAGCCCCAGTATGTGGATTCCACAAGTTGATCGTTTTATCCCAACTACCGCTAGCTAAAGTTTTACCATCTGGGCTAAATGCTAAAGAACTTATCGCATCTAAATGACCTGTCAAAGAGTTGATTTTGGTTCCCGTAGCTAAATCCCATAGGTTAATCGTGCCTTCAAAATGATTTCCCGTGGCGAAAGTCTTACCGTCAGGGCTAACTGCTACGACATTTACTACGTCACAATCTCCCCTTATAGTGCGAATTCTGGTTCCCGTAACTGCATTCCATAAACTAACAGTTTGATCCCAACTACTACTAACAATAAAGTTTCCATCCGGACTAAAAGCGATTGAACCGACAGAGGCTAAATGTCCTCTCATCAACCGAATTTGCTTACCTGTTGCCACATCCCACAACCGAATAACTTTATCAGCACCAGCAGAAGCCAGTGTTTTGCCATCTGGACTAAAAACAACGGTATTAACTGAGTCCGAATGCCCTTCTAAGCTGCGGATTGGCTGTTTTGTTTCTAAATCCCATAATTTAATCGTTTTATCTCCGCTAACCGAAGCAATAATCCTTCTTTCACTTGCTTCAACCTGATGCGGACTAATAGCGATCGCCCAAACTGAATCGGAATGTCCGGTTAATGTAAATCCCAAGGAAGCAGTTCTCCAAGGCGTTGACACTGACTCGTTCAAGCGAGAAGATATTCCACTCGTGGCAGGAGAAGTTTCCCAACCCCAAACTTTGATAAAGGCTAAAACCATTACCGAGAAAGTGGTTAAAATTTTCAATATGTAATTAGTCATATTCATAAACAAAATAAATACTTGATGAAGCTTGGTTTTTAACTCAACTTCACGATAAAAAAAATATACTTAAATTTATTTTTTGATAGAAATATAGTCATCCATCAATTCAATAGTATCTCGGATAAATTTCCAAGAGCTATGCATATTCTTTACAAGTATTTTATATTGACTTTACTCGGGATTATTATTCTCTTGACAATTAAAAAACAGGTATTTGCCAAACTTTAATAGTTCTATCTTGAGCAGCACTAACAAGAATATTTCCATCCCGATTAAAAGCAAGAGATTCGACTTTACCAGAATGTCCTTTTAAAGTCATTAAAAGTTCCCCAGTAGTTAAATTCCATAACTTAATAGTGTTATCACTACTACCCGAAGCAAGAAGATTTCTTTGGGAGCTTACAGCAGTAGATGTTATGGGTTGAAAATGTCCGTTTAAGGTACGTATTTTTTCTCCAGTAATTGGATTCCACATACCTATATCGCTATTGTAACTAGCAATTACCGAATTATTACTTGTGCTTCCAGCTTTTTTAATGAAGTCAGTGAAATGAACTTTACTATAGTTTTTTGGTAAAGTACGTAAAAGTTTTTCAGCTTTTACATCCCAAATTTTAATCGTACCGTCAAAGCTACCACTGGCAAGCATTTTACCTTCAGCATCGAAGCCAAGAGAACTAATTCTTTGTTTGTGATTATCAAAACTAACTAATTCTTCACCAGTGTTAAGATTCCACAGCTTGATACTATTGTCATCGCCACCAGAGGCAAGTAGCTTACCATCCGGGCTGATAGCTAAAGCATGAATTCCCGAAGTATGTTTTTGTAGCGTGCGAATTTCTTGCCCTGTTGCCAAATTCCATATTTTGATAGTTTTATCTTCACTACCAGTAACAAATTTTGTCCCGTCTGGATAGATTGCAACTACATTGACTTTTCCATTATGAGCATTAAAAACAGATATTTCCTGTTTGGTTACTAAGCTCCATAGTTTTACACCGAAAACACTATTTGTCAAAATTGTCTTGCTATCCGGGCTAATTGCCAGGGATGAAACTGAGTCGTAAACAAGGTTAAAGGTTTTGATTAAAGCAAACTGTCTTTGATTAGATTCCGATTGCCCCAACTCACGTTTAACTGCTGGCTGAATGCTTGGTTGAGTATTGGTATCGTTGCGGATTTGGGTTTCGCGGGTTTTCCAATACCAAAATTCTCCAGCAATAAACAGTAAGACTGCTGCACCTGCTAAGAATATTTTTTTTAACTTAGTATATTTATTTAGCGAAAATATTTCGGTTGGTGGTACTAATTGTTCGGAAACTTCTACCAAACCAGGTAAAACTACAGGATATTGTTGCGGCTCTTTCAAATCTGCAATTACTTCCACAGCCGATTTGTACCGCTGCTCCATATCTTTTTTTAACAATCTATCGACAACATGAGCAAGCTCATCGCTAATCGGATAGTTTAAATATTTTTCCCAATGATTCATCCAGCTATAACCATGTTCCGTCCATAGTTGAAAAGGGGACATACCCGTCATTAAATGAAAACAGGTAGCACCAACGCTAAATAAATCGCTAGCAGGATAAGCTAATCCATCTCTAATTTGTTCTATTGCACAATAACCATGCGAGCCAATAGAAGTTCCTACTTTCAAGTTGAGTGTTGGCTTCAATTCTTTAGAAGAACCAAAATCTATTAATACTAAATCGCCTTTCAATTCTTGAGGGAAATTGCGACGGATAATATTTTGGGGTTTAATATCCCGATGAACGACTCCATGCTCGTGGACAAAATGAAGAACTGGTAATAAATTTAACAAAAATTTTCTAATTTCTTTTTCGTTATAGCAACGCAGCCAAATATCACCTTCGCGTCGCCTTTCTAATTCTTCGAGCAAATTTTGCCCGTCGATAAATTGCTGTACCAAATATAAACAATTGTCTTGTTCAAAATAAGCTAAAAGCTTAGGAATTTGGGAGTTTTCTCCTAACTGTTGTAGTCGTTGTGCTTCTTTTTCAAACAACTCTACTGCTTTCTTTAACGCCCAGTTTCCTTCAATTCTAGGTGCTAATTGCTTGATAACACAAGGCTCATTTAGTTTATCTGAATCTTGGGCTAAATAAGTTTTACCAAATCCACCTTCTTGTGAAAGCACCCGGATAACTCGAAACCGATTTCGTAATAATGGTAATATTGATGCCCCGCAGTTAACGCAAAATTTTGAGGATTTATCGTTAAGAGGATTTAGGCAATCGGGATTTAAGCAGCAGATCATCATTAAATTTGGGCAACTGCGTGATAGTTTTTGCTAACAAAAGCCCCTAATTTTCCTTTGCAATAGAAAAATTATTTCATTATTATACAAAAATCTTTGTAGAAAAATATTTAAATTCAATTAATTAAATCATTTTTTTCGTAATGTAATTACGTTTACCAAGATTAATGTATTAATAAAAACTACCTATCCTCAAATGAATAATCTATCTTAGAATACAGAACAAATAAGCTACTTAACTTAGATTGGATATTTTTTTGCCGTTTTTTATATGGTAGATTTATTCTGCCAGTGATGAATAACGTTTATATTTACGTTGTGTTTTTCTTGCTTCTAATTTAGCTTTCCATTCCCGAATCGCGATCGCAGTTCGTGCAAACGGTGGAACATAACTATGATAATTTTCTTCAAAACTATTAGTTTTAGTAACTGACTTCTTTTCACCTCCTAAAGGTTGAGTAGCCAAACAGTTAGTTAAATGGGGTAAATGAGATTCTACACCCAGAGCAAACATAACATCCGAAGCAGATGCAAAACGCTCTCTTACATTAACTTTAAGCATTGTATTCAAGATAGAAGTAAAGCTTTCGCTGAGTGTTAACTGTTTTTGCCAGCAGATTTCACCCGTATTGGTATCGCGATCAAATTCTAAAGGTGCTTTACCAGTAAGTAAGTAGAGACAAGTTACTCCTAATGCATAAATATCGCTACTATAAACTGGACGTAGAGAAAACTGCTCTGGAGGTGCAAATCCCATAGTCCCGACAAAATTAGTAATCGCAGTTGTTTTGTCCTCAAATTCCCCAACTAAGGCTAACTCTTCTTTAACTGCACCAAAATCAATTAATACTAAACGTTTATCATCGTCGCATCGGAGAAGATTGTGCGGTTTAATATCGCGGTGAATTACGCGATTTTTATGAACATACTGCAATACCGGCAGAATTTCCTGTAAAAACTGTTTCACAGCAACTTCACTTAAAAGACCGTTGCGTCTCACTTCGCGAGTTAAAGTACAGCCAGGAACATATTCTTGAACCAGAAAAAATTCTCCTGCGATTTCAAAGTAATCTAAAAGCATGGGTATTTGAGAATGGTTTCCCAATTGACCCAAGGTTTTAGCTTCTTTTTCAAAACGTTCTTTAGCTTTTTCCCAAGTACTAGGATTACTAACTCTGGGACGAAGCTGTTTAATAACGCACAAAGGATATCCTGGTAAATTCATATTTCGGGCTAAAAAAGTAACACCAAAACCTCCTCTACCTAAAATACGTAAAATTGCATAGCGATCGCGAAATAAAGTTTTAGAACCACATAATTGTCCTAATTTTGTATTTGTCAACAGGTCTGAATGAAAATTAGATATTTTTTCAGAAAAGCGATTCATTATAATTAAAGATATTATTGACATTGCTATTTTACGATTTTCTCAATGTAACTACTATCGCTATGTGTCGCCAGTATAATTACCGTATCTTTGCCTAAACTTAAAATTTTTCTAATTTTTCTTAAACACTGTGAATCAAAGGTGTGAAAATCTAGGTAAGGAGATGGTGTAAGATAACAGATAAATGAGGTAAATACGATTACATACCCAGAGCAAGCATTAGCTCAGAAACAGATATAAAACGCTCGTTTAAATTAGTTTTAAGCATTTTATTCAAAATTTTGGTAAACTGTTCGCTAACTGTTAACTCTTTTTGCCAGCATATTTCACCCGTATTTATGTCGTAATCAAATTCCAAAGGTGCTTTTCCAGTTAGTAAATAAAGACAAGTTACACCTAATGCATAAATATCGCTACTGTAAACCGGACGTAGGAAAATCTGTTCTGGAGGTGCAAATCCCATAGTTCCAACAAACATAGTAGTAGCATTTTCATTGATAAGTTCGCCAGTTAATGCCAATTCTTCTTTAACTGCACCAAAATCAATTAATACTAAACGTCTATCATCATTGCAGCGTAGTAAATTGTGCGGTTTGATATCGCGGTGAATTATATGATTTGTATGAATATACTGTAACACCGGCAGTATTTCGTTCAAGAACTGTTTGACCGCAGCTTCATTAAAAGAACCGCTGCGTCTAACTTCCCGAATTAAAGTACGACCACGAATATATTCTTGAACCAAAAAAAAATCTTCTTCTATTTCAAAGTAATCTAAAAGCATGGGAATTTGACAATGATTTCCCAATTGACCTAAGGCTTTAGCTTCTTTTTCAAAACGTTCTTTAGCTTTTTGCAAACTTCTAAAACTACTAACTTCAGGATAAAGCTGCTTTATCACGCATAAAGGATGTCCTGGTAAAGTTACATTCCTAGCTAAAAATGTGACTCCAAAAGCTCCTCTACCTAAAATTCGTAAAATTGCATAACGTTTGCAAAACAAAGTTTTAGAACCACATAATTGACCTAGTTGAGTATTCCTCAACACATCTGAATAAAATTTCAATATTTTCTGAGACAAGTGATTCATCACTTTGTACAAGATGACAATATATTTAATAACTGCTGAAAAAAGTATGCTTTAAAACCCTGTAGTTGACCTTGAAAAATACTATAAGTACTTAGGCAAAATGATTGATATAATTACTTCTAGGTTATAAGTACTTAGGCAAAATTAATTGTATATTTGTCATTGCCAGTCGAATGAAGCAATCACCTGACGATGAATGCTTAGCTGTTGTATACCTTTCAGGCAAGCTGAGCCGCACTGCGTGAACGGAAACGCAATGAAATAAATATTTTTGTCTACTTAGTTATAAGCCGGAGCCTATTCCCTATTCTCTCCGTGTGCGTAAGCGCAGATATGCGTAAGCGCAGGAGCGCATAGCGTGTCCGTAGGACACAGGAGAAATCTTTAATTGGGGCTTGCACAATTACTTATTTACGACGAATGATTTTAAATCTTCCTAAAGATTCTTAGCACTTGCTGCTACCGATTCTTTTAGCAAAATTATTACCTGATTTATTACACTTCATTATGTAGTTTTTTGCGCTACAGATTACAGGCAAGTTGGCAATATGCTCGAAGTCCTCAAATGAATCTAATTAGGGTTACTTTTTATACATAAAATTATCTTTTAATATTTAGGTAATTTGTATTATATTTTAGTATAAAAAAATAAAAAATTGCAGGTTATTACTTTCATTAAGTTTATTTTTTTGCTGTATAAACTCGATTGATGTACCAGCCATAAGTAATGTCTCTCAAGGTGAGTATATTTTTAACTACATAAATTATATAGTTCTTCTACGATCTAAGCAATAATTTATTAGTAGAATTTATTACCTGTATAGTTGTGTAATTTCTACAGTGCCATATTTTTGTTAAATCTGACAACTGTTGAATATGCTTAAGTGTTTTGTGAGTATTTAATAAAAGCTGAATACGATTAAGTAGATAGGCGGAAAAATTTAGGAAGCAATGCGATTTTATGAACTTTACTCTAAATGCTGCGATCGCAAAAAAAACACAGTGTTTTTAAATCATCTAAAACACATAATTAAAATACATAATTCAAGTAATAATACGTAATAAAAAAGATTGGTGTGCTATTTCGCGGCACACCACTATGAAACGTTTCCCCATTTAATTCAACTCAATCGCAATCAAACCGTTTTCTGGTAAATAATTGCGAAAATGCCCTGCATCGGAAAGTACTAAAACAAGCCTTATGGGAGATTCGGGGGGTTGCTGTAAATCGTTCCACGGTACTGCTATCTCAAGGGAATTATTTAAAGCTGCTTGAGCGTGGGTTTGGCGAGTATACCATTGGGAATATTCACCTGCTTGCTGAAATTTAATTGAGCGTGTTGATAAATTGATTTGTAAATGATGGTGAAATAGGTAATTTAATGGTGCAATATCCGGTGTCTCAGCGATTGGTAATGAACTGTTGTGCATGATTTGATTTGGATAAAACCACAGCAGGTTTAATTGGGGTGGTAAATCTTTTTCTGGCTGTATTCCGGTTTTAAAATCCATGCGTAAGTAAAAATTGGATTGATCTAAGCCATACCACAACCGCTGAATGGGGCTGCTGCTGTGCATAGTTCCTCGGGCACCGCCAATTTCTAAACGTCCGGCTTTTTCCCAACCTTGTTCGTCGCCGCTACCGTTGATTTGTGGATGGATAAACCCGGTAGCTCGATGGTTTGTTCTTGCTTCATGAATTTCTAAAGGTTGATTTAGATAAGTCGGTATGGGTTCGTTTAATGCTCGGTAAATTCCCCGCAAATGCAGCCGAAATAATTGGTCAAAAATAGCATCTTGATTTGATGAATGCCCTTCTCCAAACCACCAAAACCAGTCGGAACCTTCAGCAGCATATAAAGCTTCCCAGGCTGCGGGATTGTTTTCTTCTGTTGCTTCTGGATGATTTGCTAATGTTTGTCTGGCTTGAGTTAAGTAGTCCCAAGCTCTATTTTTTACCGGGTCGCCTATCCATGTAGTAAAACTACCGTCTACCCAAGAACCGCTATGCAGTTGCTCTGCCTTCATTGTGGCTTGAGCGGGAAATTCTTGTAGATATTCGGAAACTGTAACTAATTTTAGCTGCGGTTCCTGACTAAATTTTTCGTACAAAGCTTCTAAGAAAGGTTTACCATCTTGTTCGTAAAATTCCCAACAGTTTTCGCCATCCAAAGCGATAGTAACTAACCAAGGCTGCTCGCTTTGACTATCTTGCTGCATTTGAGCAATTTTCTGCAATCGTCCGATTAAATCTTGCGATGCAACAGCCGGTGGCATTCCGCTATAGGTAAAACCAATCAAATCGGATAGTGCGTGATCTCGAAAAACAATTGATAAATCTCCAGCAGAAGTTTGTAAGCGGTAAGGGCGATAAAGTAATTCTGGTTGTTGAATATTTCCCGTTTCATCGCGATGGAAAAACTGCTGTAAGCTCCAACCCAACACAGCTTCATCAGAGCATATCCACTGAAAACCCTGTTCTACAATATACGGTAAAACAGCCGGACTTACCGACTGCTCCGAAGGCCACAACCCGCGAGGTTCTCGCTTAAATCGATCTTTATAAAACTCCCATCCCTTATTTAGATGACGGGGAATATCTTCTGGCCACGAAAAACGATATCGCGGCAAAGTCATATTAGGTACAGCCACTTTGCCCGCATCAGTATCGGCAAGTAAAGGTAAAATTGGGTGCGTATAAGGCGTAGTCGTCACCTCCAACTGCCCTGTTTCCTGCATCTGACGGTGTTTCGGTATAATACGAGCTAAAATTTCTCGCTGCTTCGAGTAAATGCGCTGGCGATCGCTCAAACTAAAATCTCTTCCCTGGTTTAACCAAGTCGCAATTTCCCCATCATCCCAAAACAAAGGGTCAATCCACGCTAAATTATGCCAAGCTAATAAATCGCTATAATCTTGTAAATCCCAATTTGCCAAACACCAAGCTTCTCCCTTCTCCTGACGAACTTGGTAAAGTTCCCTGTAGCGAGGATGGGGTTGAATTAAAGTATCGTAATTAGCGTCAAAAAAATGTTCGAGAATAAATTCTAATTGTCCCTGGGTTAGTTGTTCTGTAGGGGTTAAACTAACTTCCAAATAAGGATCGAAGGCAGTACCGGCAATATAATCTTCCAGTTGCAATATCAAAGACGGAACCAAGTTAACTGTTTGATGTAACTTCGGATACCGTTCCAACATTAATATCAAATCCAAATAATCCTTGGTACCGTGCAACCGTACCCAAGGTAAGCGGTATCTTCCAGTACTTAGATAGGAAGAGGAACCTCCTTCAGGAGACTTATATAAAGGTTGATGTTGATGCCAAATAAAAGCGACGTGCAGAGGGTGAGACATAAATGAGTGTTAGCGGAGCGTGTCCGCCAGGACATGGAGTTAAAAATTAGGAGTTAGGAATTAGGACTTATGAGTTAAATAACCTGTATCCTAATTCCCAACTTTATTTCTTATACCACTTGTTCCACTTCTGCAATTTCGGGAATCATTTCTCTTAGACGACGTTCGATACCCATTCTCAAAGTCATAGCAGAGCTAGGGCAAGAACCGCAGGCACCTTGTAAACGTAATTTTACAATAGGGCCATCAAGCTCTACAAGTTCCACATTTCCGCCATCAGACATTAAGTATGGGCGCAATTCATCAAGAACTGTTTCTACATTTTGGTTTGTTAATTCCATAATCCTTATTGACCTCAGTTAAGCGACAAAGTTTGTTTTCTTTTCTTGTAACTACATACTAGAACAATTGGGGCAAAATGATGGGGGGATGGGGAGAGGGGGTGATGGGGAGAGGGGGTGATGGGGAGACAAGGAGACAAGGAGATATTTAAAACAATTCCTAACTGGTAACTGGTAACTGGTAACTGGTAACTGCTCACTGCTCGCTGGATTCACTGTCACTGCTGGAAACCAAAACGGGCTGTTGATAAAGCGGAACTGTAAAAGTAACTGTGGAACCAAGCCCTTCACCTAAGCTGTAAAAATGAACTTCGCCACCCATTGCTTCTACTAATTTCTGAGATATGGTTAATCCCAAGCCGGTACCACCGTATTGACGGGTACGGGAACCATCTACTTGGGAAAATAATTGAAATAATTTGTCTTGCTGGTCTAAAGAAACACCGATACCCGTGTCTACTACCCGCACTTTCACCATGCCGGGAAATTCTTGTTCTTTAAATATTACTTTTTTGCGAACTACGTCAGCAGCAACAGTTATATGCCCTTCGTGGGTGAATTTTATCGCATTACCTACTAGATTGATCATTACCTGTTTGAGCCGGAGGTAATCGCTGTAAACGACAATTTCATCATTTGTTCCGGGTAACTGCATTCCAAAGCTGAGATTTTTATGTTCTGCTTGCAGACGCATAAAATTTTCTACATCGCTGAATAATTCATCCAGTTTTACGGGACTAAGTTCTAACTCCATCTTGCCTGCTTCTATTTTGGCAAAGTCTAAGATGTCGTTAATAACTTCAAGCAGATGTATCGATGATTTGTGAGCTTCTTCAAGAAAAAGAGCTTTTTCTTCATCATCATCAGCCATTCCGTCCAAAATTAGCTTTAAAAAGCCAATCATGCCGTTTAATGGCGTGCGGATTTCATGAGAAACGTTGGCAAGAAATTCGCTTTTGAGACGAGAAGCGTCTTCTGCTTGCTGACGTGCTGATTCTAATTCTTTATATAAAGTAGCGTGAGCGATCGCCGTGCCAATTTGGTCTGCTGCTTCTCTAGTTAATTCAAGTTCTTTTGCTGACAAGTAGGAGTATTCGGCACTTAAACTTAAAGCAATTAAGCTATTGGGTTGCTCTTGGTGAGAAGTTGCGACTATTAAAAGTTTGTGCGTGTTGAATAAAGAATTTTCTGGTTGGTCTACTATAACAGGTTTGAGAGTACTTAAAGCTTGAGTAAACCCAATTTCAGAAGCTATATCTATTTCCGTTCCCAACATCGACTTGACGTTTGGCTGGCATGACTGGGCAATTACACGTATTTTAGGCTCCCCGTTGTAAGGGCAAATTATACAAAAACTTGGCTGTAGTGTTGTGCTTAAACTATCAACAGTTTGCTGCCAAATAATGTTTAAATCCAGAGTTCGCCGGATATTTCTAGTGATATTGTTAATCAGTTTTTGGTATTGCTGCGAGCGTATATCATCATCTAAATTCCTCGATTTAGGCGTTATCTCTATTTGATCTATGCTCGCTCCAACTTGCAATAATCTTCCCATTACCAATACTGACGTTGCAGCATCGCCTAAAGCTGGCATGATTGGAGTCATCAACAACTCTAGCTCTACAGCCGCTTTTGGAAGATTAAACCAACACTGGCATTTTTGGGGAACCAAAGTTGCTAGCACTTCCTGCAACCGTTGTAAATAGACAGCTTTATCAATCGGAGCAAAGTTTTCTTGATTCGCTTTATCGCCAAGAATATTTTCTGAGTTTAATCCCAAACGTTCGCCTTGCTGCCAACAAAAATTGAGGAAACGTCCCGTACCATTCTGAACGTACACTAGCTCAGTTCCCAAACAAGCTAATGCATCAGTGTACTTAGTAACAGATTCCTTATGGTCGGACAATAAATGCGATGGTTCAGAATTAGCAGCAATACTCATGACTGGGGTTAAATAGAAACAGTGTAGCCCAAACTAAGTTGTGCTAATAGCTGCTTAAAGTGTGGCATAAATTTTTACAGCTTTAGCATACTTGTTTGGGATTTTTATTGTATTCCTGGAATTAGTTGTAAAAAATATAAATTGTTAATCGTTCCACTCACCCCGAGGTGGAACTTTAATTCTATGGGGGGTGCGCGTTAGTTCGTCATCTCTAGGAATATCGCCGCGCAACCATTGACGCAGTGCCACTTCAATCACTTTAGAGGGGTCATTACTCAGGTGACTAATTTTCTCTAATAATTCAGAATCCAAGCGGATAGCAACTTCTACCTTCTCGGATAAGATGTTTTCCGTGAAGTCCGGTCTTTCTTTCATGTTCATAGCTAGTATTCTCTGCGCGTTATTTATCCCAAGGCTAGGTCAGGTCAGGCAGCTTTACCTACAGTTGAACAAAAAGAATGTTATTTACCCAACCCTAGAGTTGCTTGCTGCCTTATAATCGTCCATGTTTATTTTACGCTCCCACCATAACAATACCAGCATCTTTTGATGAGAGGGGGAGGGGGGGACAAGGAGAATTTAAGCTTGAACCTTGAACCTTGAACCTTGAACCTTTGACCTTTGACCTTTGACCTTATTAACTCCTAACTCCTAACTTCTCATTGATAACTGGTCACTGGTTACTGTTCACTGATTTGATCGGCGTGTTTGCGAAGAAAGCATTACAATACGTTAAGTAAAAGGCTTTTTTTATTAAGATCAAGATCGCAGAATACAGCTTTATCAATAAGTATATGACTGACGTTCCCGCTTCTCGCATTCGTAATTTTTGCATTATTGCTCACATTGACCACGGTAAATCAACTTTGGCTGACCGTCTTCTGCAAGCCACTGGTACGGTGGAAAATCGGCAGATGAAGGAGCAGTTTCTCGATAATATGGATTTGGAACGGGAGCGCGGCATTACTATCAAGCTGCAAGCGGCTCGGATGAATTACAAGGCTAAGGATGGTCAGGAATATGTACTCAATCTGATTGATACTCCCGGTCACGTTGATTTCTCTTATGAGGTGTCCCGCAGCTTGGTAGCTTGTGAGGGAGCCTTATTAGTTGTAGATGCTTCTCAAGGTGTAGAAGCTCAAACTTTAGCTAACGTTTATTTGGCAATCGAGAACGATTTAGAAATTATCCCGGTATTAAATAAAATTGATTTACCGGGTGCCGAACCAGAACGGGTTGCTGGGGAAATCGAAGAAGTTATCGGTTTGGATTGCAGCGGTGCGATTCTTGCTTCTGCTAAGGAGGGAATCGGCATTCCCGAAATTTTAGAAACAATTGTTGAACGAGTACCGCAGCCCCAGAATAACATTGATGAGCCTTTACGAGCGTTAATTTTTGATAGTTATTATGATAGCTACCGGGGAGTAATTGTTTATTTCCGAGTCATGGATGGAAAAGTCAAGAAAGGCGATAAAGTCTATCTGATGGCTTCTGGTAAGGAATATGAAATTGATGAATTGGGGGTTCTTTCTCCGAGTCAAGTGCAAGTAGACGAACTTCACGCTGGGGAAGTAGGCTATTTCGCGGCGGCGATTAAAGCTGTGGAAGATGCGCGGGTAGGAGATACCATCACTTTAAGTAAGGATAAAGCGGCTAAAGCTTTACCTGGTTATGCGGAAGCTAACCCGATGGTATTTTGCGGGATGTTTCCGATTGATTCCGATCAGTTTAAGGATTTACGAGAAGCTTTAGATAAACTTAAGCTTAACGATGCAGCTTTACAATTTGAACCGGAAACTTCCAGCGCGATGGGTTTTGGTTTCCGTTGCGGATTCTTGGGTTTGCTGCACATGGAAATTGTCCAAGAGCGTTTAGAGCGCGAGTATAACTTAGATTTAATTATTACTGCTCCTTCAGTAATTTACAAAGTAACTACTAATAAAGGTGAAGTAGTTTACATTGATAATCCCGCTACTCTGCCTTCTCCCAACGAACGAGAGAAAATTGAGGAACCCTACGTTAAAATTGAAATGATTACTCCTGAAGAATACGTGGGAACCTTGATGGAGTTATCTCAAAATCGTCGGGGTGTGTTTAAAGATATGAAATATCTTACCCAAGGGCGGACTACATTAACCTACGAGTTACCTTTAGCCGAAGTTGTCACCGACTTTTTCGATCAAATGAAATCTCGTTCTCGCGGTTATGCGAGTATGGAATATCAGCTAATTGGCTATCGTGAAAATCATCTGGTGAAATTAGACTTGATGATCAACGGCGATCCAGTTGATTCTTTGGCGATGATTGTTCACCGCGATAAAGCTTATAATGTTGGGCGAGGGATGGCTGAGAAATTGAAAGAATTAATTCCCCGCCATCAGTTTAAAGTACCAATTCAAGCAGCTATTGGAAGTAAAATTATTGCTTCAGAACATATTCCAGCATTGCGGAAGGATGTATTAGCCAAATGTTATGGTGGTGATATTAGTCGTAAGAAGAAACTTTTGCAGAAGCAAGCTAAAGGTAAAAAGCGGATGAAATCTGTGGGTACCGTAGATGTTCCGCAGGAAGCATTTATGGCAGTATTAAAACTGGATCAAAATGCGTAATCCCCGTAATTACGCATTATTATGTAGAGACGTAGCAGTGCTACGTCTTCCGTATTCAGGGTTTTATCGAATAATAATTTCCAATTTAGTGATCGGCGAGCAAGATGCTCTTATTACAGAAATTTTGATATAGGGAAATCGCCCGTACTCGAAAATAGTGCGGGCGATTTTGTTAAGAAGTTAGGATTATCTTTATAATACCGAAAAATTTAATTTTAGCTGCATATTAGTGAAGATTTAGGAATGCGGGAGTTAGTGCAATCCGTAGGAAATTCTAAGGTTTGGAGAACTGATACAAGAGGTCTTTTTTTAAACGGTAAAGTCCATTTTGATAATTAAATCGTTATAGTCTTTATCGCCACCTTCGGGTAAGTCTTCAAAACCAAAGCTGTTGTCATCGAGTAAGCGGATGTGGTCAAAGTTATCAGTGTTTGCCCCTTGATATGCGAAATATACTTCTGCGCTGTTGTTGAGCGCATCAGCGAAGGTTCCGTCGATTATTATGAAGGGAGCAAATATGCTACCACTTTCAAATGTTCCATTGAATTGTGCTTGGTTATCGGTTTGCAGTAAGTCGAGGCTGGTTATCCGATTTTCTAGAGCTGCTTGTTTGTATCTTGAATCACCAGGATTGATTATTTGATCGTTGACTTTAATGCCGCCGTTTGCATCGTTAATTATGTAAAAACCGATAAGGTTATCGTAGTCTGCATCACGGGTAACTTCGACAGAAGCTTTAACTGTACCTATTTGGTTTCTTAAGTCTATTACTTCGATATTGTTGCTTTTTTGTAAGTTTGTACCGATAATTTCTAATTTATTAACGTCTGTTGATGGTTCAACGGGGGTGGTTTCGGGCAAAGTATCGCTACCACCAGTTACAGTATCGTTTCCACCAGTTAAAGTATCGCTACCACCAGTTACAGTATCGTTTCCACCAGTTAAAGTATCGCTACCACCAGTTACAGTGTCGTTTCCACCAGTTAAAGTATCACTACCACCAGTTAAAGTATCGTTTCCACCGGGTAAAGTATCGCTATTGCCGGTAAAGGTCTGATTTGTGTTAATACTACTCTTAGTGTTGCTACCATCAACGGCAACCCAGGTAAAGTCTGAGTATTGGCTGCCAGTGCCTTGTAATTGCAAGGAACTGTTTGCAGCCGAGTTTAATTGAGAAACGCCAATATCAGTACTAGTTAATCCAGAAGCAGCCCCATCAGTTGCAGTAAAACTTCCTTTGTAACTAAGGAATTGCACCGCGTTACCGTTATTATCTACTAAAGCTATACCATCTGGGCTTCCATTCTGCATTCCGCTGCTATCTACAGCAACTGTACCAAAACCACTACTTTGGTCGGAAATTGTACCACTTAAATCTATAGTGCTATAACTTGTTCCATTAGTTCCGTTGTAAAGAACAATTGACCATCCTGTAACATCGGTTCCAGCAGTACCGGCAATTTCAATAAATTCATTGATATCGCTACCAGCATTATCGTAGTGAAATTCGTTAATAAAAACAGTACTTTGCTTGCTATCAGTAGAAACTGCTTTATACTCAACCGCACCAATATCAACATTACCATCAACGATGCGCTCGAATTTTTCACCCCGTTGTTCAAAAGGAATATTTTCGGTTATATTACCGTCCCCATCTAAATCCGATTTATCGTCAGCAATATTGCTATTATTACCTGCATTAATTGCCGGACTTCCTTGTAAAAGTGCGTGAGTTTGTGTTGATCCGCCGTTATCTTTTAAAGTGTCTAATAATGGATCGATAGGTGCAGCTTGTGTACCTACTTTATCGCCGTTAGGATCATTAATAAATCCGCTTACACCTTCACCGTTGCCGATAAGGTTGCTGCCACCGCTTGTATTTATGCCAGTTACAGGTACCTTAATAGGCAAACCTTGAAAGGTTCCCTCAAGTTCAAAATCATTTGCTAAGTCATCATTGTTCGTATTACCTGCAATAATACTGTTTGAAATAGTCGCATTACCAAAGTTCGCAATACCACCTCCAGCTAAATCAATATTTTGTTGGCTTTGATTCTGGGCTGTATTATCTGTAATAGTACTATTAGTAATTGTTGCTGTTGCCTTTGAAAAAGTGTCAGGATTAATCGTATTAACTAACCCACCACCACTTTCCGAAGCAGTATTACCACTAAGAGTACTGTTAATTAACTCAAGATTTGCATCATTACGAATTGCACCACCATTTCTAGCAGTGTTACCGCTAAAGGTACTATTAATAATAGTTGCAGACGCGCCAGTATTAATTAATCCGCCACCACCACTTGTATCGCTGGTTCCAACAGACTCGTTATTAGCTATCGTACTGTCAATAATAATTATTGTTCCGTTGTTGCGAATACCTCCACCATCATCTTCAGTTTTGTTATCAATAACTTCGGAATTTTCTATAGTTAAATTACCGTCATTGAGAATCCCGCCACCGTCAGCATTAGCTTGGTTGTCTTTAACTACAACGTTTCTAACAGTTAAATTACCTTTGTTGTGGATACCACCACCGTTGTTATTGATGTCATTCTTATTATTATCGTTAATGTCAGTTACAGCATCTTGATTAGAAAAACCATTTTGAATGGTGAAACCGTCAAGAGTTGCGGTACCACTGCTTAATGTAACTACAGTGTAGCTGTTATCGGTTTTTTCTTGGGTACCAATATCACCGCTGAGAATGGTTTCGTTCCCTTTAATATTTGTTCTTTTTGCTAAAGTATCTTCCGTTCCCGCAAAACCACCGTAGATAGTAACTCCATCTGGAAGTTGAAAGCTATCTGTACGATTGTCTCCCGGTGTGTAAGTACCTTTAGCTACCCAAATTTGATCGTTTACTTTAGCAACACTTAATGCCGATTGTAAGTCTTTAAATGCATTATCCCAGGAATCACCGTTACCGTTTTCTGGGGCATCGAATTTAACTCTATAAATAGTCATTTTTTGAAGTTATTTTTGATAATGTTTTGCTATCTCTATTTTCTTCCCCTTTTTTGCGATTTATCTTCTGTACGAATACGGGAATATATATGAATCTTTGGTTTTGTGGCAATCAAAAACAAAGCCCCCTTTTTTGCAAGGAGAGTTGCGGGAGTAATACGTCGATCGCATCAGCTAGTAAATTGGGTTAGACACGAGAGCCAATTTTAAATTTTAAACAGAATTTAGATTGATAAGTAGAGTAACCCAACATCCTCTAAGATCAAAATCTCGGATAATGTTGGGTTACGATGCAAGTTTAAATTATTTGTTGCTCCCCATATATATTGATGCGCCGTGAAGCCAACCTATGTTGTTAATATTTGGTAGCACCGCAATTTTCACGCAATACTTTATATATACATGGTGCGTTAGACGCGAATACATATTTCGTTACAATCAAAATTGATCGTCGCGTCATAACGCACCCTAAAATTAAACAAAAATATCTCTCTCGATAAGATAACTTCAATCTCACGGTGGAATCAACACAATAACCCTACTGCTATGATTTATTTTCTACTTTTTATGTAAATATTCCAGATGACAAACTGTCATAAAATACCAAGATTTTTGTTCCCGGAAAGTATTAACTTCTTATTCCTATAGGAAAAAAATAGAAAGGTAAACAATTGACCTTGTATAAACTGTTTAAAGGCGTATCATAATACCCAAAATATCTTTATTCATACAAAATAAAGATACTGGTTGAACGATATCGCGCTCTACCTAAATTAAATCATTTATGACACCGCCAAATAACCCTCAAGATTCAACTTCAACTCCGCAAAGTCAACGGCGACGACGTGTTTGGCTGCGTAATGCTGTTAAAATATTTGGTGCTTCTCTTGTGGGGTTGGGTGTTGCTGGCTATTTTGGCTTGGATTATTGGATTCGTCGCAAGTTACCACCTTTATTAGATCAGCAGCTAACTGAATTTGTCAATCGTCCGGTAAAGGTTGGTGATGTAAAATTTTGGAGTTTGAGCGGTATTCGGTTGGAAAACTCTTCAATTCCAGCGACTGCAAATGACCCAAATTATGTTAAAGCTAAAGCTGTAGATATCGGGATTAATCCAATTCCGCTGTTGTTTACTCAAACTCTCCCTTTGAGAATAACTTTAATTGAGCCGGATGTTTATGTCGAGCAAGATAAACAGGGGGAATGGGTAAGGCTTAATTTAGATACGGGTGAGGGGGAGCTTCCCTTTGATATTGATGCGAAAATCAATTTACGTAGAGCCAAAGTTGCTGTACTTCCTCAAGCTTTAAAAGATCCTTTTGCTGTCGAGGATATTAACGGCTATCTCAATTACAGTCAAAATAAAGCTTGGCAATTACAGTATGGTATTAATGCTCCAGTTGTGAAGGGGAAGGTAGATATTGATGGTGTTACTCAGCTAACTGATTATAAAAGTCGGATTAATGCCAGAATTGATAATCTTTCCTTACCAGATTTAAGTAATTATGTCAAAGATAATCTTCCGGTAACGATTCCTAGCGGTTTGTTAAATGCCGATTTGGAAATTGATTTACCGGGTTTATCGAAATTCGCTGAAACTCAAGTTGTCGGTAGCGCTAATTTACAGAAATTACAGGTAAAATCTCCACAGTTGAAAGTTCCCCTTAACGCTACTGCTAATTTACAATTCGACGGGCAAAGCGTGAGTTTTAAGGATACTAGAGCTAATTACGGTAATTTAATTGCTGCGGTTTCTGGGGTTGCGGATTTAGATAAAGGTTTTGATTTAAAGGTTAATACGAATTCTTTCGGTATTGGAAATCTGCTGCAAACAACTGCTTTAAAATCTCCTGTAAATATAAATGGCAATTTACAAGCTGAGTTATTACTTAAGGGAGATGTGGAAAATCCGATTTTACTAGGTAATGTTGTCAGTCAAAAAGGGATAGTTGTTGATAAGACAGCATTTAGTAAAGTAAATACTGTTTTCGGGGGAAATTTTAAACAGTTTGTTTTACAAGAATTTCGCGCTACTCCCGCAACTGGTGGTAATATTATCGCGAAGGGTGAGGTTTCATTCCCGAAGTCGCTACCAGAAGTTAAGGATTTTAGTAAATCGAAAATAGCTTTAGATTTTGACGCTCGAATTGCTAATCCGGGGGCAATTGTTGCGAATTATGGCGTTACCGATGATATGCTAAAGTTGGGAAGATTATTGGCAGAAGGTGAAGTTAATGGTACGGTAGCAAATCCGCGAGGTGTTTTATCGTGGAAGTTACCGCAAGCTGAAGCCGATATTGTTGGAAGAGTTTCTGGTAGTGGTAATATTAGGTTAGCCCAAAATCTAATTACTTTAAATAATACGACTTTACGAACTGCCGAAGGTAAGGTAAATGTTGATGGTAGAGCCAATTTAGCTACGAATAATTGGAATGCTTCTGTTAATGCAAATACTTTGGCTTTAAATCCGTTTTTGGCGAAAGTTGAAAATGTTGGCGAAAGGATTCAAGATACTCGTTTATTTTTACAGCGTGGCAACGTACAATTAGCGGGAAGTTTAAATAATTTCAATCCTGCGAGCATTCGCGGCAATGCCGATTTAAATTTAAATGTTAACCAAGGTAATCTTGCCGTCAACGGTAATGTAAATCAAGGAATTTTGACGGCGAATGCCAATGTTAGGGGAATTGGTTTAAATAAACTTGTGCCGGAGTTGCCTTTAGCTGTGACGGTTGCCAATACTCAAGTTAATGTTTCGGGTAGGTTGAATGAGTTAATTAATTATCAATCGATTGATAGTTTAAATAGTTTTCGAGCTTCCGTTGATGGAAATTTGATTTTACCGGAAGTTAAGGGAAGGGGAAGAGTTGATTTTAACGGTAGTGGGAATTTTGCAACCAAGAATTGGAATTTGGTAGCGAATGCGAATTCTTTACCTATAAGTACTTTATTATCGGCGGAGCAAAGAAAGCAATTTCGCTTAAATCAATTAAATCAACCAGTTACTTTACGAAGAGGTAATGTCAGATTAGCTGGAAATTTAGATATTATCAATGACTTTGACTTCAATAAGGTAAATGGTAATGCCAACTTAAATTTAGCTGTTAATAATGGTAGGCTTTTAGTTGACGGTAATTTGAATCAAGGTATATTGCAAGCGAATGTCAACGCGAATAGTATTCGAGCAAATGCGTTTTTACCAGAATTACCAATACCCGTTACGGTTGCGAATACCAGAGTTAATCTTTCTGGTAGGTTGCAGGATTTACTTGAATTGGAATCTTTTGATTCAAATAACCTAGATAAATTAAATAGTTTCCGAGCTACCGCCAATGGAAGATTAATTGTACCTGGCAGTAGAGGTGATATTAATTTTAATGCGAATGGTAATTTAGCAACTAATAATTTACAAGCTGTTGTAAATGCAAATCGAATTTCGTTAAATCAACTTCTACCAGATACACCTTTACCTGTGACGGTGAATAATAGTAGAGTAAACGTCACTGGTAAGATAAATCAGCTTTTAGCAAATAACTTTGATAATCTTAACGCCGACGTTAATGCAAATCTGGGAGTTGCTCAAGGAAGTGTGAGAGCGATCGCCAACTTTAATAATGGTAGAATTGCCAGCAATATCAACGCCAATAACGTCAACACTCCTTTATTGTGTCGCAGTTTTGATATACAATGTCCCGAACTTTCCCAATTATCGGCTAAATTAAACTTAACCGGAGAAGTCAAACCTTTATTAGAAGGGAATCCGATTTTAATTCAAGCTAACCAAGCTGATGTTACCACCCAAGGACAACAATTAAACGCAAACGGACAAATAGTTATTGTACCTAGTGATGATGGCATATCTTCTTGGAATGTCGCCACCGATTTAAACGTTGATGTAAATTCCAACTTAGCAAAACTTCCTTTACAATCAATTGCACGAGAATTAGATGAGGAAGCAATCCCAAAAATTCAAGGTAGAGCCGATTTTTCCGGTAGACTTATCGGTAGAAACTTAATTTCAGCACCTTTTGCTCCCGGTAATCTGAGATTAGCAGGAAATTTAAACTTAAGAAATCTTGCTTTAGATCAAATCGCTTTTCAACCTTTATTACAAGGCCCCGTTGACGTAAACTTAGGAAATAGCATCGAATTTGATTTACAGGGTAAAACGGATCGAATCGCCGCAAACTTACAACCCTGTACCAGACAAGATTGCTTATCCCCTTATCTTCCCACCTTCTTCGACTTAAAACAAGGTGTAAATACTCAAAATCCGATTCTTCTTAGCGGTGTACGAAAAGGTGATGTTTTAGATATCAACTTGAAAAATGCTTCTTTATCCTTATTAAATCTTGTTCCCGTCGTTGAAGAAACTATTGGTGCCCCTGTAGATGGTAAAGTAACCGGAAATCTCGATGTAAATCTCTTTAACTTAGCAACTGCGGGAAATATTCAGGTAGAAAATCCTGCCATCGGTGCTGTCAAAGCCAAAGAATTTGTCGCTGATTTCTCTTATGATGGAGAAATTGCTCGTGTTGATGCGGCAACTTTGCAAATTGGTGAAACTGAATATGCTTTACAAGGTGCTTTGAATTTAGAATCCCAAGATATCAACGGCAGATTGGTAGCTAATGGTGGAAGAGTACAAGATATTTTCGCTGCTATAAATGTATTTAATTTAGAAGATTTTCAGGGTGGAGTTAACAGTATATTAAATCCAGAATACGGTGATGCTGCTAACTTACCAACTCAAGCAGTTGGAAAACCAGAAGCTCCTATACTTGAACAATTACGCTTACTTGCAGAAATTACCCGTTTAATTCAACAACAAGCAGCTTTACAACAAGATGAAAATACGATTCAATTTGATATTACTGGGGAATATGATGCCGAAGTTGCTGTTGCTGGAAAACTGACAAATCCCCAAGTTAATTTTCAGCTATTAGGTGACAATTGGCAATGGCGACCTCAAGAAGAATATGTCACAGTGATTCCCAAGAAAGGTGTTGTTGTTAAACAAAATCAAGCTATAGATATTAGTCAAGTAGTTGCTAGTGGAAGTTATAATAACGGCATAATTAAATTAGATCCAGCAAGAGTTAATGTGAATGGTGGTTTAATTGCTGTTGATGGAACTTTAGAATTAGATGGATTCAAATCATTAGGAACGGTAAAAGTTGCAAATCTTCCCGTAGAATTAGCTGAAAGGTTTGTCGATTTACCCGTTGATGTCGGTGGTAAATTTAATTTACAAGCAAACCTGGGTGGAAATGCATTCAAACCAGATATTCCCCAAGGTGCATTTTCCTTAGTTAACGGTACCATCAACGAAAAACCTTTGGGAGAATTAGCCGGGAATTTCAACTATATTGATTCTATCGGTAGACTTGTCACCACTCCTAATTCCGTTGTCAAAGTTGATGCTACGGTTGCTTATCCCCTGCAACCAAATCGTCAAAATACCGTAGCCGTACAAGCTAAAATTGATAACCAAGCTTTTCAACTTATAGATGCTTTCACGCAAGATCAAGTACAATGGGTAGATGGAAATGGAGAAATTGCGATCGCGATTAACGGTGACTTAAATATCGAAGCCGATACAATTCGAGGAATATTAGGTGATTTAGTCGCGACTTCTGCAATTAATATTGAAAATGCCACAATCAAAACCAAGCAGTTAGAAAGCAATATTAAATTAACTGCCGTCGGTAACGCTAATTTGCAACAAGAGATTATTCAAGTAGAAGGAATATCCGGTAGTTTAGCCCAAAGCCCGTTTAGTATCGCTGGCAATTTGCCTATATTTCAACCTCAAAGCAATCAACCTTTAACTGTAATTTTAGGCGCTAGAAATATAGATTCTGAAGATAATATAGTATTTGAAAATATAGAACCTAAAACAATAAAATTAAAAGGTTTATATAATGGAGAAATTGCTTCTTTAATCGAAGTTTCCCGTACAGCATTAAATCCTGTAATTAGTGGAGATATTCTGTTACAACAAGGTAGAGTTGAGATACCGAAACGTGAGCAAGAAGAAAATAACGAAGAATCAACAGCTAAATTAACAAATGCTGCCAACAAAATTGCAACTCAATCTAAACAATTAAACCAACCCCAACAGGTAAATAATTTACCCATCAACCCCACATTTGATAATTTCAAAGTAACTTTAGGTAGAGGATTTAGATTTAGTCGAAGTCTACCGCGAGTTAACTTCCGCATGGCAGGAGATATTACAGTTAATGGTGGTTTGGATAACCTACGCGGAGATGGACAAATTGAGCTTAAACGAGGAAGCTTATTCCTACTCGACAACTCATTTTTTATTACACGCGATCGCAAACAAGTAGTTACATTTTCACCAAATCGCAGTTTACTAAATCCCCAGCTTGATGTAGAATTACAAACTACGGTTGTTGACGCTCCCAATTTTGACCGATTGCAAGCAAATAATAACGAAATAAGAGATGATATAGTTGCAGCAGCAAACCCAGAACAAATCGATGTCAGAATTTTAGTTGAAGGTGAAGCAAACCAATTACTTGCATCTTTAGGTAACAGTGCATCTAATGGGGATGCTTGCATAACATACCAAAGAAATATTAGATTATCCGAATTAGGAACAAACGTTACCGAATCCGAAAATAAATTAAGAACAGTTGCCAACTGCATCAACGCAAATAGTAAAGTAAGTATACAAACCAAAGATTTACTTGACAACCCCGCAGTAGCATTAACAAGTACCCCAAGTCGTAGCAACAGCGAAATCTTATCGTTATTAGGAAACCGTACTTTCGCTGCATTACAAAAACTCGAACAACAACTTACCAGCGGAAACGAAACGGAATTGCTCGAATCTTTAGTATTAGATTATTTAGTTGCACCTTTAGAAACCGAGATTACCCAAGAATTTTTATATCAAGCTCAAAAACCCATAAACTCTTTGGGTAAATCGATTGGGTTAACAAGATTGCAGGTATTTCCTTCAGTAACGGGTTTGAAAGATATTAACGAAAATTCTTCAGCAAGATTTGTTTACGATTACGAAGCGGGTGAATTTCGGGTATTGTATGAAGCGAGATTTTAAGCAGTGAGCAGTTAGGAATAAGCAGAAGTTAACCATAGTGTTGGATGCTAAAGTGAAAGTGCTATTAACCTCACATCTTGCACCATTCTCGTTAAGCCCGAATTCCGCCTTGAAATAAATTTCCAGGCTAATATACAAAGTACGTTAAAACGCACTAAAAGCCATGCCCAGTCTGATTTATCAGACTTTATTTTTGAGCCTGGGAATTTATTCCAAGGCGGTTGTTGAAAATGGTGCAAGATGTAAGATTAACAGCATTTTGCAATACTTGTAAAGAAGTACTATAACGACTTCCCGATTTAGATTCTTGAGTAAAATCTGCGCTAGATATAACATAGCTATTTAACCAAGCCTTACAACAGCTTTCTCCATTGCTATTGTAACCACTAATACCTGCTCGGCTCCAAGCATTCTAAGCATCATAAGCTCCACCATCATTAATTCCGATGTAATCAACTCAATAGGTAACAGGTAGAATTTGAAAGATACTGAGACAAAGCAAAAAGCAACGTCTCAACATTATTCAGACAATTAGACTGCTTGCTTCTTACGTTTTAGGGTAGATACACCAATAGTACCTACAGCTAATAAACCTAACATAGAAGTGGGTTCGGGAACTGATTGTGAGATGGATTCCGAGGATAGTCTTAAAGATACACCCTCGATATTATCGTCATAAAATTTGTCATTGATAAAAAAGTTAACTGTCGTGTCAGATGCCACAGTGAAAGACGTATTTACAGCATTTTGCATTGCTTGCGAAGCAGTAGCATAATTCTTACCGCTGGTAAATAAATTGCTCATACCGTCGAAAGATATACCATAGCGATTCTTCCACCCTCTGCGACAGTTTTCCCTGTTGCGATCGCAACGTTCAACTTTTCCTTCCCAAGCATTCCAACCATCATAAGCACCACCATCATTCATTCCGATGTAATCAACTGCATAAGTTCCTGCTGATAACATTATGGAGATTGGATTGTCAGTGCTATTCTGTTTTGCATCCAAGTTGATAATTTGGTTAAAACTAGCTGCTTGTGCTTCTGTTTGAATCGCACCAAAACCGATCGCAATACCAACAGCAAATATGGCTAAGTTAAATACTTTCATCAATTTATTTCCTTGTTTCAACGTAATACGTATAAAATATTTCTCAACTACTCAGTGATAATTGATATTTTTTCTGAACGCAAGGAATAATTTGATACTTCGTCAAAGCTTTAATTAGGTGATTTTTCTGTATTCAGAGGAATTAAAACCGTCTAATTAATCAAGATAATACGTTAAAAAAAATTGGTTATGCGACTTAATTGGGTAAATATACGTATAATGTTGAAATTCTTCATTAATTTTTATTAAAGAACAATAGTTACAGTCTAACGCTGAGGGTATTAACCAAATTGAATTTGAGGAATTTACCGTTAGCAGTTCCGATGCAAGAGATACTTTGATTGATATCGAATCTAAAAACTTTGCTGATAGTTTAGTCGCTGTAGAGAATTCTTTCTAAAACAACGTCTAATTTCAAATCACTTTGACTCAAGAGTAAAAAAGGTTACTTCTGGCGGGCAAAACAAGCGTATCGGTGCAATACTCATGCCAATGCCAACATTTACATAAAGGTTATTACCAGGTTTGCCGTAACCTTTTGCCCATCCATCAGCATAAACTTTATCTTGTTGAGTAAATCTTAACCACGACCATTGGGGTGAATTGGGTAGGCGCACCTGTCCCCCATGAGTGTGTCCCGCTACTGCCAATGGTGCCGTATTAGCAGGGAACTTCTCAAATGAGTCTGGATTGTGTATCATAGCAATTCTAGGGCTGCCGCCTGGTACATCACTTAAAGCTTGCTGCACGTTATCTCTATTTGCCCAAAGTGAATCTACACCGACTAAGTATAAAGGCTCGTTACTACCTGGTAGCTGCATTTGAACTGCTTGATTATTTAATACTCTAATCCCTGCTGACTCCAAGGCGGTTTCTAAACGATTGGCTAGTTCTATTTTAGGTTTTGCCTTCTTGTCACTCATACCGTAATCATGATTGCCCAACACTGCATAAGTAGGAATACCGGCTTCGACGAGGGGACGAACTATATTGACGGCTTTTTCAATTGTTGGTTCGGGATTGGGGGTAGCGTGATAGATAAAGTCGCCACTGATTAAGACTGCGGCAGGTTTAACTTCGATTAATTCATCAACGGCGCGACGAGCGGTGTCGGGATTATCACCCCATAGTCCAATCTGAAAATCTGAAAGTTGAGCGATTTGCTTGCCCCGCCAAGATAAAGGAAGATCGGGAATTACGGCCGTTTCGGTTTCTGTATAGTAAATACGTGGTTCGATGAAGCTCCAACCTACTAGTATTGCAACTACTCCTGCTAATCCCATAGCAGTGTATTTTAATGTTTTAGAAATGTTTGCCATATTTTTGATAATTAGATTTTTAATAAAATAGCGGTGTTGAATGTTATATCATTCCTGTAGATTAGGAAACTTAGCATTATACGCATCTCTAAATAATATACATAATATCTGGTTGGATATCGCTTATTCTCAATGTTTATTCAATTTACTGGCTCACGCGATAAACTCTTTCTTCTGGAACTTTCGGTAATTTTATCATTTGATTTTTGACGGCATTCTTAATATCACAAGCTAATTCGGTCACTTCTTCAATATCTAAAATCCAAGTATTTACGTAATTATGCACCACGCTACCGCGAATACCCAATTGCAAAGCGCGATGTTCTAAACGTCTCAAAGATAAATCTCTATCGGGGTCCCATTGATAGCGTACTTCAGAATTATCTAAACTTCTTTTCCATTCTCTTTCTGATTCAAAAATATCTCTATCAAATAAGGTTGGTATGGCTTGCTTAAGAATCTCCTGAAAACCTTCATGGGTAAGCTTGATTTTCAATATAGATTCTTGCCTATGTTTTGTAGCATAACCAGAACGATAAAGCATCCAGCCAAACGAAGGCTTAATCCATGTCATTCTCTCTAAATTGAAACCTTTGCCAAAAGTCCCTTTACGTAAAGCTTCTTCAGCTATGGAAGGTTTAAAACCTTGATATACAAAAATACCTTCACTATCGTAAGCTGCTAATATTTGTCGCTGCATTTATCATAAATCAATACATATTACATATATAATACAATGTTTTAGTTTGTAGTAGCGCCGTCTTCGCATCCAAATTCGGAACCCGGATGCGCTACTACGAACCATGATTACGCTGCAAAAGTCTTCTTCTTTCTGTTTCCCGTTCCCTATTCCCTATTCCCTATTCCCTATTCCCTCTAAAAATAAAATAGCCTTGAATAATTAAATTATCCAAAGCGATTTGATAGCAAAAGTGGTAATTATTTTTGTGAAATTATGAGCAAACCATTTAGGACGTTCGCCATCTAAGACCGCTCTGACGGAGGGTTGCGCCTCCCCTCGATGGCGACGAAACAGAGGAAACGATAAAAACTCCATAACGTCCTTGGTTATTAATTTATTCACACCGTCCGAATACCTGACAAATCGTTCTTCTTCGGTATTCGATAATGGGTCACTGCGGCATAACCCCCATCCGGTGCGTTGCTCTGTTTCTTACATTTATAACAATATCAAAGAAAAACTTCAGATTTATCGCTCTAAAGTGGTGTTTGAAGTGATACTTTGGGTAGAACTGCTCAAGTAGTACAATTATTCCGATGGAGATGTAAGATGATTTGAATAAAAAAGCGTTAAGCGTTAGCGAAGTGTGTCCGGAGGACATAAGAGATAGCTCACCGTTAGCGGAGCGTGTCCGTACCGAAGGTCGAGGAGTTAGGAGTGAGGAGTTATCAAGTAACAACTAACCACTAACAACTAATAACTATCTATCCACAGAACCCATCACCACATCAATACTTCCTAAAATCACAAAAATATCTGCAACTTTAACTCCTTTAATTAATTGCGGTAATGCTTGTAAATTATTGAAATCTGCGGGACGAATTTTCCAGCGCCAAGGGAAAACGTTGTCGTCACCAACTAAATAAATTCCTAATTCTCCTCTACCGGATTCAACTCTCACGTAATGTTCGCCTTTGGGAATTTTAAATGTAGGTGCAACTTTTTTGGCAATATATTGATAATCAAAATTGTTCCATTCTGACTTTTTACCACCTGCGATGCGTTTCGCTTCTAAGTTTTCGTAAGCACCACCGGGTAAACCTTGAATCGCTTGTTTAATAATACTTACAGACTCGCGCATTTCCCCGACTCTCACGACATAACGTGCTAAACAATCACCGCTTTTGTCCCACTTTACCTCCCAATCAAAATCGTCATAACATTCATAACGATCAACTTTGCGTAAATCCCACTTTACCCCAGAAGCCCGCAACATCGGGCCGGAAATACCCCAATTGATAGCTTCTTCGCGACTTAGTTTTCCTATGCCTTCAACTCGACGACGAAATATCGGATTATTAGTAATTAGCTTTTCGTATTCATCTATCTTAGGTAAGAAATAATCGCAAAATTCCTGACATTTACTCACCCAACCATAAGGTAAATCGACAGCAACACCGCCAATGCGAAAATAGTTGTTGTTAACCATGCGGTATCCCGTGGCAGCTTCAAACAAATCGAGAATCATTTCTCTATCTCGAAGCGTGTAGAAAAACGGAGTCTGTGCGCCCATATCCATAATATAAGGCCCCAACCACAGCAAATGATTGACTATTCGTGCTAATTCCAGCATTATGACTCGGATATAGCTGGCGCGTTTGGGAATTGGAATGTCAGCCAATTTCTCGACAGCATTAACTGTAACTGCTTCATTGAACATTCCACCGTAATAATCCCAACGACTAACGTAGGGAACATACATGATATTAGTGCGATTTTCGGCGATTTTTTCCATTCCTCGATGCAGATATCCTAAAACGGGTTCGCAATCGATTACGTCTTCCCCGTCAAGAGTGACAATAATTCGGAAACAGCCATGCATCGAAGGATGTTGGGGACCAAAATTAATCGTCATCGGTTCGGTTTTGGTTTCGATTCTGTTCATTAGGAAGTACCATTAACTGCTTTACTTCCTAATATGGCGATTGCCTTTCTCTTTGTCTTGTAGATTCGTCCGATTTTTTGTAGGTTTTTGTGGAGTTTTTCATAGGTTCGTAGTAAGTGGCTTTAGCCCTTAATTAAAGGACTGAAGTCCTTACTACAAACCTTTTTTTAATTATTGACCAATTTTCCCCGGAGTCACACCAACTAATTTTTTAAAATGTCGATTTAAATGACTTTGATTGGCAAAACCAACCATAAAAGCAACTTGAGCAATACTATATTTACCTGTTATTAATAATTCTTTAGCACGATTAACGCGAGTTTGAATCACATATTGATGGGGTGCTATTCCCATCGACTGTTTAAATAAATTACAGAAATAATGCGGACTCATGTGTAACAAACTTGCTAATTCTTTTAAACCTAAATCTTTATCCAAATTACTTTTTATATATTCAATAACTTCATTTAACTGACGTTTTGATAAACCATTAATATACTTTTTTATATTCAGTTTTCGCGCAGAATAATGTTGTAATAGATGCACTGACAAGGCATTTACCATTGTTTCCGCATACAAACGGCTTCCCGATGGATTATTTTGTAAAGCATTTTTGATTGCAAGTCCAATTTGTAAAAATAACGGATCTGGTGTAGAGAAATGTGGTATTAATTGAACTTGCTCTGGTTGCCCCGATTCGTCAACAGCACGGGCAAAAGTTTTCGTTTCAATACCTAAGATAATAAAATCACCTTCTTTATCCCAAATACACTTTTGACCGATATTAACAGGGGCAATTACTATATCTCCACCGACTACCGAGTCGTGCCCAAAACGTCCATCAAGGGTTCTATCTGCTTGAATAACGTAGTTGCCATGAGTAAAAATAGTAATGCTGTGTCCGAGGGGAGTACAAACTTCCGGGGTTTCGTATGCAGGCTGACACATATATGTGAAGGATACCCCATCCCACCCGCTATTTTGACTCGTGAGAATTGGCAATCGCGGAAAAAGTTGGTTTATTTCATCTTCTGTGGTCAGAACTAAAGGCTTATCTGACATAATCGAAACCAAGTTCTACATCTTTAAATGTATCAAAAATTGGGCGTTGCAGAATTATAGGATGAATTAGCCTATTTTACCTCCGCAGCATGAGGTTAATTACCTCATATTATCGCTAGGATTTGATTAATTCAGTTGTAGTAAAATATTTAAATGCCTGCGATCGATCGAGATTCACAAAACCTTTTAAACTCTAAACTCGAAGAAAAATTAGTTGAGGAATTTAAGTTTGGCTGGTTTGATTGGTTTTGCCTGTGGTATCCTCCGGGTTGGCTAATTTTATTTAACCGTCACTGGCAATATTATCATGACGATCCAGATGGTTGGAAGTGGTTTGAATATATATTATTTTTAATTCCCCTGGGGTTTTACTTGGCATTATTGATTCGTTGGTTGCGTTTGGGCTGTCGTTTTCCCCACGAGAAAGAAACTGAATTCAACCCAAGTTATCAAATAGCTTTTCGAGAAGAAATTTTGCGCCCAATTATTGAATATTACTATCATGCTACCTTGATACAAATCGAAAACTTGCCGCAAAATGGCCCGATGATAGTAGCAATGAATCATGCGGGAATGAGTTTTCCTTGGGACATTTTGACTTTGGGATATTTATTAAGTAAACAGCAAGAATGGGTTGTATATCCTTTAGCTGGAGTTGACTTATTTGAACATCCTTGGATAAATTGGTGGCTACCACCGGGATGGTCGCAAGTTTGTGGTGGTATCAAAGCAAGGTATGATGATTTTGAAGCTGCAATTAAACAGCAAAAAATTTTATTGTATGCGCCAGAAGGTTTAAGGGGGCCTGGAAAAGGTTGGTTTAAACGCTATCAATTACAAAAGTTTGATATTAGCTTTGTGCAGTTAAGTCAAAAATATCAAGTTCCGATTTTACCCGTTATTTGTATTGGTAATGAAAAGCTGCATCCTTACACTTTAAATATTAGCTGGTTGCAAAAATTATTTGGTTTACCTTTCTTACCAGCTTCACCTTTAATTCCTTGGTTTGCTCTTTTTCCTAGCATGGGAGTTTGGGCTGCAAAAAGTAAGTTAAGTTATTTTATTCAACCTTTAGTTGAAGTTGATGATAGTAAGAATCGGGGAGAATTTTATCAGAAAGCTCAACAGTTGAGAGAAGAGATGCAGAGGCAGATTAATCGGATATTAGAACAAATTTCAAAGTAAGCAGTACTTTATCGAAATTTACCAACAGCATCACGAATGCACGCGGAAATAGAAGAACATTTGAACTGGGATAAAGTAAATTTACCACGAGCGATCGCCCCCGGTACTTGTGTAAGTCATTTTAGCTTTGATTCCGCCGGAAGATTTAATCGAAGATATGGGTTTCAAGATTTTTGGGAAAGATGCCAAACCACTCCAAGGAATGATGGAAAGAATAAAACCGTCTGCATATCAACAAATTCGACAGCAGTTACGCGGTAAGAAACCTTTATCAATAAAAAATACTTCCGTAAAAGAAGTTGTAAAAACTAATTAAAACATCACATTTCACCAACCCCAAATCGATAACCTTTCCCATAAACGCTGTGAATTAATTGCGTTTCACCTTTAACTTCAATTTTTCTCCGTAAAAGACGAACTAATGCCGCAATCACATTACTGCTAGGTTGTTCGTCTTCTTCCCATAAATTTTCCATAATTTGCGCGTGAGTCAGAAGTATACCAGCATTTTCCATCAAATATTGCAATAACTGGCTTTCTTTTTCCGATAGTTCGATTACTCTTTTTTGACGATAAGCTATTTGATTTTGAACATCTAATTCTAAATCTTCTACAACAGTTTTTTTATTTATGTGAGCGTATTCTTCCACACCCGCACGCCGCAACAAAGCCCTTACTCTTGCTAGTAATTCCCGTAATTCAAAAGGCTTTACCAAGTAATCATCAGCACCTGCATCTAAACCTTGTACTCTGTCATCCAAAGTGTCTTTTGCTGTGAGAAATAATACAGGTGTTGTCACGCCTTGCTGTCGTAACTGCTGACAAATTTCTAAACCCGTTTTTCCCGGCAGCATCCAGTCTAAAATAAATAGATCGTAATTACCTTTTTTAATAAGTTCGCTGCCAGTTGTGCCATCAAAAGCCGCATCAACGTTATAACCTTCACGAGTTAATAAGCGAGTTAAAGGGTTGGTAAGTTCGGTTTCGTCGTCAACTATTAATATTCGCATCTTCTTAATTTTCGATTTTCGATTTTGGATTAGCTAATATATCTGTTACTTAATAAATGGTAGTTTAAATAGAGAAGGGAAAGAGAGGTAGAGCGGGTAAATGATTATTACTAATTATCAACTCCTAACTTTTAATTCCTAACTCCTAACTTTTCAATCCAAAATCTAAAATCTAAAATCATGTTAACCGTTGCACTACCAAAAGGTGGACTTCTAAAAGACAGTATCCGCTTACTAAAATCTGTAGGTTTGGATTTTAGTGCTTTTTTAGCCGAAGAAAATCGTCAATTACAAATATTAGATACTAGCGGGAAAGCTAGAGGATTAAAAGTAAGAGCGCAGGATGTACCTGTTTATGTAGAATACGGGCAAGCTCAATTGGGTATTGTTGGTGAAGATGTGCTGCAAGAAAAAAAGCCGCAAATTGCCCGTTTAGTTGATTTAGGTTTTGGATATTGTCGGATGTCGGTAGCTGTTAAAGCTTCGAGTGCTTACAAATCACCTTTGGATTTACCAGCTGATTGCAGAGTTGCATCTAAATACGTAAATTGCGCTCGCGATTATTTTCAAAGTTTGGATTTTCCTGTAGAAATTATACCGCTATCTGGTTCTGTGGAGTTAGGGCCAATTACGGGAATGTCAGAGGCTATTGTTGATATCGTTTCCACGGGAAAAACTTTAAAAGAAAATGGTTTAGTTGAAATTGCCACTTTATATGAAAGTACCGCAATGCTAATTGCTCATCCTTTAGCTTATCGTTTGAATAAAGATGGGATTAGCGATTGGATTGGGAAGTTACGGGAAAGGGTAAGTGAGGAGTTAGGAGTTAGGAGTTAGGAATTGGGCATGGGGCATTGGGCATAGGGCATTGGGGAATTGGTAATTGGTAATTGGTAATTGGTAATTGTAAATAGTTAGAAGTGGAGAGTTATTAATTTTCTACCCCCTCTTCCCTCTCTTCCCCCTCTCCCCCTCTCTAATCAGAAGTTAGCAATTAGAAATTCATGACTAAACAAACCGTTGATTTCGATAAAAATGCGCCGATGGCTGGTAGTGAATACGATGAGATAGCACCGTTGGCTTTACCTGGTTATGAAGCAATGCATCAAATGACTTTGGCTTGTTTGCGGGCTAAGTTATTTGATGAAGCTAATTTATTGGTTGTTGGTGCTGGTACGGGAATGGAGTTGGTAAGGTTTGGTAAGGGTAATTCTAAATGGCAAATTTTAGGTGTCGATCCTTCGGAAAATATGCTTGCTGTTGCTAAAAATAAGATAGAGCAATATGGATTATCGGAGCAAGTTAAATTATTTCAAGGATATACTAACGATTTACCCGATACTCCTATCTATGATGCGGCAACTAGTATTTTAGTAATGCATTTTATCCCCGATGATGGCGGTAAATTGGCTTTTTTACAAAGTATTGCACAACGAATGAAATCATCTAGTACTTTTATATTAGTTGATGTATTTGGCGAAAAAGGAACTGATGATTTTCAAGAAATGATTTCTTTGGTGAAAAAACTTTGGGAAGAAACGGGTATAACAGAAGCGAAAAAAGCAGAAATTTTAGAAACGATGGAAAAGGGTGTTAATCCAATTTCTGAAACAAGAGTTTTGCAATTATTAAAGCAAGCTGGTTTTGGTAAGGTGATTCGATTTTATACGGGTTTGTGGGTTGGTGGGTGGATGTGTGTGAAGAATTAATGGTGCGTTGCGCGATCGCGACAACACACCCTACAATCCAAAATCCAAAAGATTAAAATCTAAAATCCAAAATCCAAATTATCCGTGATAACTTTCTCCGGTAACTTTACCCCGGAAAACTATATATGAGTAAAGATTGTAGAACAGCATAACCGGAATTAAAGCACCGATAAATATAATCATAATTACCAGTGAAGTGGGGTCGGCGGCGGCTTGATAAATGGTAATCTTGGTAGGGATAATGTAAGGAAAAACAACTAAACCTAGTCCAATAAATGAAAGTAGAAAAAGTAGTATTGTCCAGATAAAAGGCTGTCTATCTGCTTTTTTATTCAAGCTTTGAAGTAACTGCCAAATTAAGAATATTCCTAGTAAAGGTATTAGGGCAAAGATATAAACTAAAGGTTTGGAAAATAAACGAATTCGAGCAGTTTCGTAAATAAAAGGAGTAACACCTGTAATTAAAATTGCTCCAATTAAGGTTGTAAAAGCGGCAAGTTTAGCTGTTTTTCGGTGAGTTTCCTGCAATTCTCCGTCGGTTTTCCAAACTAAGTAAGTAGAACCAATTAAAACGTAACCTTGAATTAAAGTTAAAGTTACTAATACCGATGGAATATTAAACCAGTCCCACGTTGTACCGATAAAATGTCCTTTATCATCAACTTTAATTCCTGCAAGTACTGCTCCTAAAGCAAATCCCTGCCCCACTGCTGCCATAAAACTTCCCGTAGCAAAAGAAAGATTCCAAAAGAATTTACGTGTTGATTGTTCGCGGAATTCAAAGGCAACTCCACGAAAGATAAACCCAAAAATCATAATAAAAATTGGGATATAAAGAGCGCTGAGAATTGTGGCGTAAGCTAAAGGAAATGCACCAAACAAACTACCTCCCATCAAAACCAGCCAGGTTTCGTTTGCATCCCAAATGTTACTTAAGCTAGTCATTAAAATACCGCGACGCTCTTCACTTGAAGAAGTCAGTGATAAAATACCAACTCCCAAATCAAAGCCGTCAAGCATTACATAAAGAAATAAAAATAATGCTAAAATGCCAAACCATATCTGCGGTAGTAGATAATCTAGTGTTTCCATATTAATAATTTTTGAGTTGTGAAAACCTCTCTCCAAACCTCTCTCCTGCAAGGAGAGAGGCTTTGAACTTTAATCTAAAATCTAAAATCCAAAATCCAAAAGACACGCATCCGTTGTTAAAATCCAAAATCCAAAATCACTGCTGTGCTTCCACTGGGCGCTCGTCGGGGATGAATTGCGCTGGTGTGGTTTCTACTGCGGGTTTTTCTTCTATTCCCGGAACTGGTAAATTAAAGTTGGGGCCTCTACGAATAATCCGACTGCCGAAATACATTGCAGAAACAAATAAGATGGTGTAAACGGTTGCGAAGCATAGAAGAGTAGTTAATACGTTTCCTGGTGGTAAATTTGATACTGCGTCAACGGTACGAATTTCGTTGTATACAGTCCAAGGTTGTCTGCCGACACAACGTACTATCCAACCTGATTCTACGGCTATATAACCCAAGGGAGCGGCACAAATCCAACCAACCATTAACCAACTTTGCCCTGTTATATTTTCTGCCGATAGCTTTCCGCGCAACCACTGAATTACACTTAATGACATTAATCCTGCAAAGAAGAACCCAATACCAATCATGGTACGGAAAGCGTAGTAAATTAAACCTACCATGTGCGGTCTATCTTCCGGTTTCCACGTTTTCAAACCCCGCACGGGTTCCGAAAGTTTCTGCTTGAATTCCAAAATATATCCTAAAGCATTGGGAACGGTAATTTCCCAAGCATTTTTTTCCGCTTTCTCATCGGGTATCGCTAAAATACTCCAATCAGCAGCTTCCCCCGCAGGTGTCGTTTCCCATTGCGCTTCCATCGCTGCTAACTTAGAAGGTTGATAGTGATAAACCTGCTCCCCGCTTAAATGTCCCACCCAAATTTGCAGAGGTGCGACAATAATTGCAACCGCGATCGCAATCTTTAAAGCGATGGAAAAGAACTCTGGATTACGCTTGTTGAAAATGTACCAAGCACTGATTCCCCCAATTACAAACAGCGAAGTTTCCAAAGTCGCGAGGAACATATGAGAAACACTCACAGCCATAAACGGATTGAACACTGCTTTGAAATAATCGCTAACTATAAACTCACCATCAATAAAACTTCCACCTGCGGGAGTTTGCAACCAAGAATTTGCTGACAAAATGAACAAAGTTGAAAGATTAGCGCCGAAAGCAACCAAAATAGTCGCCATATAGTGAATTTTCGGGTTAACTCGTTCCCAACCAAACACCATAATTCCTAAAAAAGCAGCTTCCAGCATAAAAGCCCAAGACGCTTCAAAACCGATGACGCTGCCAAAAAAATTACCAATAGCTTCTGAAAGCGGTCCCCAGTTAGTCCCGAACTGAAACTCCATCGGAATCCCGCTAGCTACGCCAATTCCAAAATTGAGAACGTAAAGCTTCGACCAAAAACGAGCGTGAAAATAGTAATCCTTATTGCGTGTCTTTAACCACAACCCTTCCACAACAACTAAGTAAATACCCAAACCCGTAGTTAAAACAGGCCATAACATATGAAAAATCGCCGTCAACGCAAACTGCATTCGCGACAGCGCCACAGTATTAGATAAAATTTCCATAAATATAAAAAAAATAGCCCCTTTTGACTGCTTTCACTTTCTACGTGTCAGCTTTGCCACCCACTAGGTAAGCAGTAAATCCTCGGAAGAGTAACCAAATTTTAGTATTTCTTAATATATGACGAGGTGTCGGGGGATGGGGAGATGGGGAAGAGGTTTTTCTAATGGGGAGCAAGATGCTCCCACTACATTATTCCTAACTGTTTACTGTTCACTGCTCACTAGACATCTCCGGAAAAGAAAAAAGAACTGTATACAAACCTCTCCCCCACTGGGAGAGAGGCTTAAAAACCCCCATTCCCTGGTAGGGAAGGGGGGTAGGGGGGTTAGGTATGTGTGTAATTTAGAACCAGATACATGATTTCCGGAGATGTCTACTGGTAACTGTTCACATTCCGCAATTCTTGTTTGCGGGGACTGCTTGTTTAATTTTGGTTGGAAAGGGTAAGTCTAGATTTTCCATTAATTGAATAAAATCATCGCGGGTTTTTCCGGCGAATCGGGGATTTAATTGTTTTTCTTCCGCAATTGTGGAAACGGTACATCCTTTGTAGTCGTGAGCGGGATAAACTAAGGTTTCGTCGGGTAAGGTGAACAATCTTTTGGTTACGCAGTCGTATAAAGTGCCTGCATCACCATCTTGAAAATCGGTTCTTCCACAACCGCGAATAAATAAAGCATCACCAGTTAATAAGTGAGTATTGTTTACTAAATAAGCCATATGGCTGTTAGTATGTCCGGGAGTTGCAATCCCTTCGATGGTGACTGCACCAAGCTGCAACACTTGTCCGTGCTGTATAAAACTATCGGCACATTTTACTTGAGAATTTTTCGGTAAAACACTTAGACAACCTGTAGCTTGACGGAGTTTTCCCGTAGCGGTAATGTGGTCGGCATGAATGTGAGTATCCAAACAATAGCGTAGATTTAAACCAAGTTCGTTTAATAAATCTATATCTCTTTCAAATTGTTCTAATACAGAGTCTACAATTACTGCTTGCTTGGTATGGCGATCGGCAATTAAATAAGTATAAGTGCTTGATTCTGAGTCAAAAAGTTGACGAAATAACATAATATTTATTATATTCCTGGAAGCTAATTAGCAGTTAAAATTAATTTTGAAAACCATAGCATTTAACTTTAGATAAGCGCAGTTATCAACAACACAAAAATTAAGATATCCTATATTTAATTTCGAGCTTTATAATAAAAAATCTAAATTAAATTAATCTGAGTTTTTTCTGAGAGAATGGTTAGTTAATTATGAAAAACAAATAAAAATATTTGTAATCGTTTTGTATTGTTGTTTGTATTATTACTTCTATGTATAAATATTAGTTTGTAGGTTGGGTTAGACAGAAAAAGCCAATTGAATTCATCACGGAAATTTATGTTAATTCTGTCGTAACCCAACATCGGTATTTAGGATAAAACAAGATATATTCTAATACCGACAACATGATGTTGGGTTACGGCACATGATTAATTTATAGTTCAAAATCATTATTTTTTGTGTGCCTACTCCAACCTACAAAGACTATTTAATTACAGTATTATATTTCAAACAATGTATTTATCCGGCTACGAATCCACGTAAATACACCTTGTTCGGAGTCGATTTTCTCTGGTAAAATCCTCATGCTTGCAAGCTCTGCGGAAATTTGATCTGCTAGTTGGGGATGGTTTGATCGTAGTTTTTGTAAGTTTGTATGGTCTACTAAAAATGGAGTCTATTTCCCTGTTGCTGAAGCCATTCCATACGCAGACTGGTAATATTTTTAACAGTTAGTTCTGAATATACTTGCCTAGCTCGAAAAACTCAATCAATTTCTCTAAAGTTGTATTGTCTGCGGTGGGTGTTAGAGCTTCTATTTTTTTTATTGTTTCCTCGCTTAGGTATTTAAAGACTTTTTCTTTTAATACTAAAATCACTTCTATGGGCAAACCCTCAAGTTCTCGATTCAGCCTTACATAGCGTCCTTTCGCAAAGCTAATTTGAAATTTAGCTCTTTTTAACAATCGCTGTCTAAGGTTTTCATATACTTCGCCGTTATTACCATTATTTTCTTTTTCAGCTAAAAATTCTTGAACTAACGGTATAATATCGGGATTTTCTTCTAACAGTATCAAACTTCCTTCCTGGAAATAAGCTGACATTCCGTCTATCCCTAATCCACCAATATCTGCTAGGGCAATGATACGTGCTGGTAAGGTTATTTTTTGTTGTGAATTATATAAATCTGGTTGATAAATTGAATTATCCTTAGTGTCAAAAAGACAAATTGTAGCCGAAATAGATTTACGAATTATTTGCAAATCTATTTGGGTAAATAAAGGAGAAAGTTCGGGATTTTGAGCAATAAACTTTTGATTTAAGTGTTTGATAAAATCAATTAACTTATCAATTGTGGCATTTTCGCTGACTCCGCTTTCTCGCACTCTTGCAGTTTGAGGTGATTTTAAGGGTAAGAAAAGTTGAACCATATCATGGCTTGCAGCACAAATATCAATTAAAGATTTTGCCCGTTTGCTGTCTAATAAAGCAGGTTCTTGACAAATTTGAGTCCAAAAAGGTTCGATGGCATGAAATATGATTTCTGCTCTACGTCGAACAGCTTCTGCATGAGCATAATTGTGAAAGTAAAGTTGCTTTTTTTGTGCTTCTTTTCCAACTTCTGCAAACGCAAATTCTTTAATCATCGAAACAGCTTGTTCAAAGCTTTTTGGTATTGGCTGCGAATTTTTAAGCAAGGAATTTTCTAAAATTGTTTTATCTTGACTATGACTCATAGTATTTTGATTTACTAAGTTAACCCTTTTAAGACTTTTGAAATAATATAATAAAGTAATTTTGCGGATATTGACTACAATAAAAATACTTATTATTTTGTAAAGATTTGTATTTTAGTCCCAGTCAAAATAAATATATAAACCTGATTACATTAATAATTCATTGGGTAAGGGAACGGGAAATAGGCAACGGGGAACAGCAAATAGAATAATAATATAATTTTATATACCCTCCTTGACAAAATCTTTTACCTTCAATTTCTTCTACTAAAAATAACTTTGATTTAGATCGCTCCAACCCCTCCTTTTTTAGCTTGGCTTTGCGTAAATTATATTTTTATTTCCTACAAGTATTTCAAAGTATATCAAGTAAGGGGTCATCGCAAAAATTGGGAACGTAAATAGCGGAAAAAATAAGTCATACAGGCTCTAGAAATAGAAGAGTAGTTAATGCTTGCAGAAAAATTAGGCGATCGCGCAACGAAGAATAATAAAGGATTCTTTCAAAAATTAGCTACAGTCGGAAATTGACTTCCTTTACGAACTGTATTAGTTGTTCTATTTGTATTGCAGATTGTGGGAACGGTAGCAATAATTCAATATTTTTCATTTAAGAATTCCTATGAAGCAGTAAATAATATTGTCTCTCAATTGCGAAGTGAAATTAGCGATCGCATCGAGCAGCATCTGAGCAATTACCTTGAAAAACCGCATTTAATTAATCAAAATAATTTTCTATCTTATCAGATAGGTTTACTAGATTTGAATAACCAAGATGCACTTGGGCGGCAATTTTGGCAACAGAGGCAAGCATATAATATAAATGCTGTTTATTTTGGCAATAACAAAGGTGGATATGTTGGTGCAGAGCCAAGTGACACAATTACAATAACGGAAAATTTTTTACCGGGTCAATTTTTATATTACAATACAAACGACAAAGGTTTAAAATTAGCTAATCCAAAAATAGGTAAAAAAATTTTTGACTCTCGGGCTAGACCTTGGTATAAAGCTTCAGAAAACAGAAAAACTTCTAATTGGAGTAGTATTTATACATACGAAGATGGTAGCGATATTGCGATTACAGCTACTACACCTGTATATAAAGATAGTAAGTTTCAAGAAGTTTTAGCATCTGATTTATCTTTGAAACAAATTACTAACTTTTTACGTGAGATAAGAGTTAGTAAAACAGGTAAAACTTTTATTTTAGATGGGGAATTAGCAGAAATTCGCGATTTGAAATTACAAACTTTATCAGACTTTGAAAACGGATTAGAAAATTATCGCTGCGGAGATTGCGTCAAAGCTAAAGTTTATTTTGAGAAAGTATTAGCTGTAAATCCCGAAGATAAAGCGGCAGCCTTATATCTAGAAAGAGTCGAAGAATTGCAACAAAATGGGATTCCCCAAGATTGGTGCGGAGTTTGGGCGATGACGAAGAAGTAATCAGTTATCAATGAACAATTATCAATTATCAGTGATGGGGAGATAGGGAGATGGGGAGATGAGGTAAAAATAATTTTTAACTGATGACTGCTAAGTAGGTTGGCACCAATAAATATAACTATGTAACGAAATGTAAAAAAGATTGAAACCCTTGCGATGAACCGCAGCTCCGCTGAATGCAACCGAATGCCTCGTCGCAATGACAAAATATAATCACGTTTATTTACACCCACCTACTTAACTGCTAACTGCTTTTTGTCCACAAAGCCAATCCACCACCTTTACCCCGTGCAGCAATATAGTTATCTTCAACTAAAAAGTAGGTAAAAAATGCTTGCTGTTTTAAAGTTTGGTTGTCAAAATTATTTTCTCTATCTTTCCCACCACGAATGTAACCTTGATATAACTTTAATCCCGATAAAGATAACAGCATTTTGGTAAAATCAAAGGCGAGGATGTTTTTACTATTCCAAAATTTTACTGGCCCGGTTAAAACTATTTTTAATAAACCAAATTTGACAGAATTCTCAACGCTTCCTTTTTCTGACGAGTCTTCCGATTTACTGTAGGAAAGTTGAATTTTTACCAGCTTTGATAAAAATCTTCCCGCTCCCAAAACAACTCCTGCACGCTTACGAGTCTTTTTAGTTCCGGTAATAAATCCCAATCGCCAATTACCGATTAACTGCGAATAACTGTAATTTACTTTAGTTTGTTTAGCAATTTTTTCTGCTCCAATTAAGGCTTCAACCACAGCTTTTGATTCAGGTGGTTTTGTACCTTTGCTTTGTAAAAATTCCGCAGCTTCTTTAATGGCATTTTGCATTTTTCTACATTTAAGTCAATTGTAAAATTTTTATCTATCCTCAAAACTTATATTACTTCAAAATCATGAATAAAAATTCCAAAACATTCAAAAACCCGGTTCTTCAAAAAACCGGGCTTTAAAGCTTATTTATTAATATTTTTTCTTGCCACAGTTCCCTATTCCCCATTAAGTAGGTGGGTGTAAATAAACATAACTGTACTTTGTCATTGCGAGGAGGCACGACGAAGCAATCGCAAGGATTTCGGGTCTTTTACATTCCGTTACATAGTTAGTTTTATTTCCGCCAACTTACTTACCTTTTCACAAACAGTTAATAATTAACGGCTATTTTTTGATTTCTTTAGCCATTTTCATGAAATCGTCCATATTAGATTTTTTTGGACGACGGCGATCGCTATTAACAGCACCTTCGGGGGTTTTCACAGTTGCTACGGGGGTTTTGGTTTCTTGGATAGCTTTTTTAGTGTCGGCATCAACGTAATACCCCGAATTAGAATCAGAAAATCCTAAACTTTTACCGAAACCACCAAAGCTTTTTCCCAGGAAATCAAAAACAGAGCGAAATATAACAGAGAAGAAAGCTATAACCCGAATTAAACCATTTTGAACTATTTGCAAAAAACGTGACATGATATTGTTGATTTATTTGAAATTATCTACAGTTTATTTAAAAAGCTATTAACCAAAACAAAGTATTTTTTAGCAAAGCTATTAGCTTCAATTCTTAAGTTAATACTTTGAAAACCGATCGGATGATTTTTGATACTAAACTTTACGTTTGCTTTCATACAGGTAAAATTTAGGCAAACGCAACCAAAAATATAATATTATAAGTGTCGTAGTTATAGAATTGTTAATTCAATTAATAAAACATCTTCTGCCTTGTGATAGAAAAATATATATCTGAAGGATGAATTTTAATTTGAGACAAAACTTTCAATCTTGTTTGTGGTAGTTCTAGTAATGACCAAGCTTTATTAAGGCAACGTCACGTCCTAATTTTGCTATATCAACACAATTGAGATTTAGCGATCGTTAACAAACAGGAGATATCAATGCCTACCATTGCCACAAACAACGAAGTCGCTACCGTAATCATTATTTTTAACGTTGAATCAGAAAAGCAGCAAGAGTTAATAGATACTATCGCCAAATTTGGAGATACGGTAAAACAACAGCCCGGTTTTGTTTCAGCGAACATACATAAAAGCTTAGATGGTGTAAAAGTTGCTAACTATGCTCAGTGGCAAACAAAGGAAGACTTTGAAAACTTTCTTAAAAATCCCGAAGCACAAGAAAAGAAAGCCAAATTAAGAGAATTTAATCAACCAGATAGTCATGTTTATGAAGTAATTATTTCTGAGTCAAAAGAAGGTATACCAAAAATAGAAAAAAAATATATCTATCACTTTGCTGAATTTCGGATGCAGCCAGAAAATCAACTCAAAATGGTGGAATTAGCAAAAGAAAATGTTGGTAAAGCAATGAAATTACCAGGGTTAGTTTCGGCTAATTTTCATCGCAGCCTTGACGGAACTCGCGTGATTAATTACGGACAGTGGAGCAATCAAGAAGCTATTGAAAATTTGAAAAAGCAGCCGGGATTCAGTAGCGAAACTGCTTATTGGGAGGGGATTGCTGAGAACGAGCATCATCTTTACGAGCTTGTTGATTCTGTGACAAGCGATTAGGAATAGGATTTACGCATAGCCCCCCTTAAAAAGGCGGGTTGGGGGGATCTAAAATTTAAAGCTGTAAGCAAGGTAAAAATATCAGTATGGCAACTTATTTAGTCACGGGTGCAAATCGAGGTATCGGCTTAGAATATTGTCGTCAACTTAAAGAAAGAGGCGATAATGCCATTGCTGTTTGTCGCTCAACGTCAGATGAATTAAAAGATTTAGGGGTACAAATTGAAACAGATATTGATCTTACTTCTGAATCTTCAGTAGCTCAATTAGTTAAAAAACTTGACGATAAGTCAATCGATGTTTTAATTAATAATGCGGGTATTGTAGAAAGAGTCAGCCTAGATGATTTAGATTTTGACAGCATTCGCAGGCAATTTGAAGTTAATGCAGTTGCGCCATTAAGGTTAACTAAAGCTTTATTAAATAACTTAAAATCGGGTTCCAAAGTTATCATGATGACCAGCCGTATGGGTTCGATTGATGACAATACTTCTGGTGGTTCCTACGGCTATCGGATGTCGAAAGTTGCCTTATCAATGGCAGGTAAATCATTATCTGAAGACTTGAAATCGAAAGGTATTCCCGTTGCTATTTTGCATCCAGGATTAGTTAAGACGCGCATGACTGGCTTTACAGATTCCGGAATTACCACCGAAGAATCAGTTAAAGGATTGTTAGCTCGGATTGATCAATTAAATATGCAAAATACCGGAACCTTTTGGCATTCTAACGGTGAAGTGTTGCCTTGGTGATGCGATTTTAGATTTTGGATTTTAGATTGCTATTGTGACAAAGTTTGAAGGTAAAAAATTTCGTAGTAAGAGCTAGTACTCTGTCCCATTAATTATGATGGGTTGTATTTCAGTCCTAATGTAATCAAAAAACGCATTGAATCGGCGAAAAAATTGCTGAAGATACCGCAGTTATCAATTGTATAAATTAGTTATCAATTAGGATATTCAAGTCCAGCCCAGTTTACCAACTTCTTTCGCAAGCACACGGGTATTAGTCCATCAAATTACATTTGATCGGTAATTTTGTTCGTAGTAAGCGCTTTAGCGCCCAGGGTTGCGAGGACTTGTTATACTACCTGTATAAGCCGACAAAATACCGTTCGGAATCAGCAATAAAACTTAATTAAATATTTGCGAAGATAAAAGTATTTTGCATGGTTTTTTCATAAGATATTAGCGGACATTAAGGAGCTAACTATGCTACACAAAGAATATATGGAAATTGTGGAAGGGTTAGTTGATAAATTAACTTTATCTACAATCTTAGAAATGCTAGAGCGAATATGTCATAAAAAAGCAGAAAATCTGAGAACTCATTGGGAAGATGAGGCTTCAGCAAAGCTTTGGGAGAAAGCTGCTAGGCAGATAGAACAGATAAATGTTGATATTTAATTAAACAGTAAAGCCCAGCTTTCTTAAACTGGGTACTAAAACTATTTTCTATTTATCTTCTATTGATGAGTATTAGAACCGCTACCCTTGAAGATGTTAAAGATATTGCCAGAATTCATGTCACAGCTTGGCAAGTAGCTTACAAAGGTTTAATTCCCCAAAGCTATTTAGATAAGTTATCAATTGCAAAACGCGAACAAAGTTGGAGCAATATTTTAACTGATTCTAAAACTCATACGGTAGTACAAGAAATCAACGGCGCGGTAGTCGGTTTTGCTAATTTTGGACATAGCCGCGATCAAGATCGGGATTCTAGCGTAACGGGGGAAATAACATCTATATATATCAACCCCGAATATTGGAGAAAAGGTTTAGGAACAGCACTTTTTGAATTTATTTTCAAAGAAATCAAGAATAGAGAATTCACAGAAGTTACACTTTGGGTTATTGATACTAATCAAACAGCTTGTAGCTTCTACAAAAAAATGGGACTTAAACCAGATGGAACAACTAAAATTGATATTCGAGAAGACTTTGAACTTAAAGAAATTCGCTATTTAATAACGATTATATAAATATTCTTTTCCTCCGCGTACCTTTGCGCTAACCTCGGCGCACCTTTGCGTTTCAATAAAAGGGATAATTAAAATGCCTTTCTCAACCCATGATAGAACCCAAAATTATCGTCGATTCCCAACACCACAACGCTGAATGTCCCCTTTGGCATCCCCAGCAACAGTGTCTTTACTGGACGGATATTCCTAGAGGAAAGCTATTTCGCTACAATCCGCAAACAAATAGCCACTCCGAAGTTTACTCTGGGGAATCCGTCGGTGGTTTAACTTTACAAGCTGATGGCTCTTTATTACTATTCAAAACCAAAGGAACCGTCGAACGCTGGGACGATGGTAAAATCACTATACTAATAAACGAAATTCCCGCAGAAAGACACACTCGTTTTAATGATGCCATAGCAGATCCGATGGGAAGAGTTTTTTCCGGTACTATGGCAACTCCAGATGATAAAGGCAGACTCTACCGCATAGATACCGATGGTTCAATTCATGTAATTTTAGAAAACCTTTTAGTTCCCAACGGTATGGGTTTTTCTCCAGATTTAAAGTATTTTTATTTTACCGACTCGGACGCTCGTACTATCTACCGTTTCAATTACGACCAAGAAACCGGCAATATTACCAATGGAAAAAGTCATATTATTACCCTCCCAGGTGGAGGTGTTCCCGATGGAATGACTGTTGACGCGAATGGTTACATTTGGTCGGCTCGTTGGGATGGAAAACATCTGTATCGTTATACACCCGACGGTGATGAGGCTCTTAGTATTTCTTTTCCAGCTTTAAAAATAACCTGCATGACTTTCGGTGGTTCTGACTATAGCGAACTTTACGTTACCACCGCAGGAGGAAACGAACGTTCTAGAGAAGGTGATGGAGCCGGAGCAATTTTTCATCTTCAACCCGGCGTTAAAGGCGTGCCAGAATTTACATCTCGAATTCTTATTTCCTAGTAATAAACCAAACTTAACATGACGTAAAAATCCTCAGTTGCATTACGGGAGTTGCTTCCGGTGTTATCTGGACTAAAATTCTATTCCGCTAATTAAGCTGTATCAAACGCAATACGGTTACTTAGAGAGTGACATCAGTAAACTGGAATGATATGCTCTGTTATAGTTTAAATTTTCCGCTGCCTCCATAACAAAGAAGCATATATAATGAAGCGTCGCAAATTCGTTAAGCATGCGCTGTCTACCGTTGCAATTATCGCAAGTAGTAGCGTAGTTGCACAATCCATATCGGCATCAGCAAAAGATAGCCCAGGTATAAAAAGGGAAAAACCCAACGACAAACCACCCGACATCTTGACGCTGGAGGAAATCTTAACCTTCCCTGATGTACCAGGCGATCGCCGTATCCCCTATGGCTCAGATCCTTCTCAATTTGGCGAACTCTATCTCCCGAAAAAGCCTGGTCCGCATCCTGTGGTAGTTCTTATCCACGGGGGCTGTTGGCTGGCAGAATACGGACTGAATCTTATGGGACAAATGGCGGCGGAGTTGAGAGATAAAGGTCTGGCTGTATGGAATTTGGAATACCGTCGGCTGGGTAATGGGGGTGGTTGGACTGGGACGTTTGAGGATGTTGCCCTGGGGACAGATTTTCTCCGAACAATCGCACCCGAATTCGGGCTGGATCTCTCCCGCCTGATTACTGTGGGACATTCAGCAGGGGGACATTTAGCGCTGTGGCTGGCGGCAAGGCGTAACCTCCCGGATACCAGCCCGCTGTATGTAAAAGACAGCTTGCCCGTCAACGGTGTTGTATCCTTGGCTGGTATTCCCGACCTGATTACCGGGGTGGAGCAGAACATTTGTTTTGGGGCGTGTGAGGAGCTTGTTGGTGGTTCCCCAGAAGAAGTACCGGATCGATACGAACAAGCTTCACCCTTAGAGTTGCTACCCTTGGGGGTTCCGCAATGGCATCTATCCGGCATAGAGGATGAAATTGTGCCTACCGCATATCTTAAAGAATATGTAGAAGTTGCCACCCAATATAACGAGGTGAAACTGGAGGTACTTCCCAATGCCGGACATTTCGAGCTAATCTATCCCACCACCAGAACCTGGCCAGCAGTGCGGCACGCTATCAAGACTCTTGTAGAGCGGGATGCGAAGTATAAGTATCATTGGAACCATAATCGGAACCGTAAAATGCGTTAAGGAAGCGCGTTCAATTTTGCTCCGGCTCTTCTGCCGAGACACGATACGCCGAGCGCGAGCAAAACGGTATATCGCCATCTCGGTGGGGCTGCACCTATAGGTTTTTACGCAACCACGAAATAATAGACATCTCCGGAAAACATTTCTATGGTTTTAAATTACACACAAACCGCGAGCCCCCCTACCCCCCTTCCCTATGAGGGAATGGGGGTTTTAAGCCTCTCCCCCAGTGGGGGAGAGGTTTGGATGCAGTTCTTTTTCTTTTCCGGAGATGTCTAATGTTTAAAAAAGTTAAATTTTTTTTCTCTGTTCCCTGTTCCCTGTTCCCTTTTTAAACTAACTTACTTTCTCTATCATGATTATCGCGCTAGCCTGAAAGTGAAAACACAGCTTAGCGAATGAGGGAAACATGGCAGCAGGACATAGTTTAATATTAGATTTTACCAAAGTTTTGGGGGCTTCGGCGCTGGGTGGGTATATCGCTAACAAGTTCAAACAACCCGTTTTACTCGGATATCTTGCTAGCGGCTTTATTGTCGGTCCTTTTGGCTTAAAGTTATTAAACGATGGCGATTTAATTAAATCTTTAGCTGAATTTGGGGTTGCTTTTCTGCTGTTCGCTTTGGGTGTGGAATTCTCTTTAACCGAACTCAAACGAGTCAAAGATATTGCTATTAGCGGTAGTTTACTCGAAATCGGATTAACTACGACTTTAGTAACTTTAATTACCGTTGTATTCGGTTGGGCTTCGGGATTTCCGCAAGGGATATTTTTAGGTGCTGTATTTTGCCTTTCTTCTACGGCAGTAGTATTAAAAACACTTACGGAAAAAGGAGAAACTTATACACTCCACGGTCAAATTATGTTGGCGATTTTAATCGTTCAAGATTTGGCTTTAGGGGTAATGTTGGCTATCTTACCAGCATTAAAGCAACCCGAAAACCTTCTTCCGGCTTTATCTTTGGCTTTCGCAAAAGTTATCGGATTTGCCGCGATCGCGTTTATTTTAAGTCGTTGGGTTGTACCGCGTTTAATTCGCAATATTGCGGCAACTGAAAGTGATGAATTATTCTTATTAACGATAATAGCTTTATGTTTGGGAGTGGCTTTAGTTACAGCGGCTCTCGGTCTTTCTATTGAAATGGGTGCCTTTGTTGCCGGGTTAATGATTTCGGAAATTGATTATGCCGATCATGCTTTAGCTAAAATTTTACCGTTACGAGATACTTTTGCCAGTCTATTTTTCGCTTCTATCGGAATGCTGATCGATCCGAATATTTTAATTAATAATTTTGCGTTAATTTTAGGATTAGTAACTTTAGTAATGATAGGAAAAGCGGCAATCGTATTTTTGATCGTGCTAAAATTTGGTTACTCTGCAAAAACAGCAGTAATTGTCGCTCTTGGCATCAATCAAATTGGTGAATTTTCGTTTGTATTGGCATTAACTGGTTTAGATTTAGAGTTAATTTCTCAAGATACTTATTTGTTACTTTTGGGCACTACTGCAATCACTTTAATTATTACTCCTATTCTCTTAGAAAAAGCCCCCAAGTTAGCCAATGAATTGACAAAAACGGCATTTTTTAGAAAATATTTACAGCGTTTTGAAGCACCTAAAAGCCTATCAATCCCAGAAACCATTAATTCTCATGTAGTTGTAGCAGGTTACGGTAGAGTAGGACAAGTAATAGTTAAAATTTTGCAAAGCCAAGGTTATCCGGTTATCGTCATAGATAACAGCGAACCAGCAATCCAAAGACTCAGACACAATAAAATACCTTATTTATTTGGCGATGCAGATTCCGAATTAGTATTAGAAAAAGCCCATTTAGAAAAAGCCAAAGCCCTAGCAATAGCCTTACCCGATCCAGCAAGCACAAGATTATTACTCGAACGCGCTTTGTCAATCGTTCCCAAGTTGGATATTATAGTGCGATCGCACTCCGATAAAGAAATAGATATCCTCAGTCAAATGGGTGCAAAGGAAGTAGTACAGCCAGAATTTGAAGCAGCATTGGAATTAGGAACTCACTTACTCAAAACTTTAGGTGAGGAGGAAAATCAAATTCGCACCGTTATTAGCGATATTCGTATTGATAAGTATATTAGTATTAGACCGGATAAATAACAATTATCAATGCCCTAAAACACGATAAAATAACAATCAAGTCTTAAAAATAAGCGGTTTTTATGGCAACCCAAATTGATAAACCCAAATCTTCAACCGAACTGGTGATATCCTGGGAAGCTTTACCCGAAGATTTTCAGCTTGAGGATGAACCAGTCGAAGATACTGGACAACCGCTTTTAGCAGGTGCATTACGGGAAAGTTTAGAAGTATCTGGGTTTATTCAACCCCAAATGCTGATTGCTTCAAATTTTGGAATTTGTGCCACAATCAACGGGCAATTTATCGCGAAAGCTCCAGATTGGGTTTACATTCCATCTGTAAATTCTATTCAAGAGGATCGTAGAAGCTATACACCTTTATTAAATGGTGATATTCCTACGGTGGTGATGGAATTTTTGTCAGAAACTCAAGGTGAAGAATATTGCGTTAAACGAACTTATCCACCGGGAAAATGGTTATTTTTCGAACAAATTTTAAAAGTACCAGTTTATATTATTTTTGATCAAAATGGGGGTTTACTGGAATTTTATCAACTGGAAAACGGACGATATGAATTACAACAGCCTAACCCCGATGCCCGTCATTTTATCGCTTCGATGAATCTATTTTTGGGAACTTGGCAAGGTACAAAAGAAGCTCGAACCGGATATTGGTTGCGCTGGTGGGATGAAGCAGATAAAATGCTACCTTGGGCAGTAGAACTAATACAAGAAGAACGTCAACGTGCCGAACAAGAACGTCAACAAAAAGAAAAGTTAATTGCTTATTTATTATCTCAAGGTATTGACTCAGATAATTTACCGCCATTGAGTTAAATATATTTTTGTAGATGGTTTGAAGTCCATCATTTTATTATTCTACTCAATCGAGAACTGCTATACAAAATTAAAGAAAACACAGTATTTGATAGAAACACCTGGTAACTCAAATTGCTTTGTTTGGAATTAAGCGAAGAGAATTAATATCCATCAAAAGCACTACGAACGCTAGATAAATTAACTCGCTACTTTCACCAACTGTCGAGAAGCAAGCCACATATTAGTAACATCATACTTTAACAAGAGAGTTTCATGGTTGGCATTGCAAGAAGCTTTGAGTGTTAATGTCTTGCTATTGTTTTTCACAAGTTTAGCTTGGTAACTATAAACCGAGCCGTCGGGCTTCTCAAAAGTTAACTCTGCTAATACATTGGTTTTATCCGGAGTTTGCTCGACAATTCTACCTGCGGCTTTAAAATTAAACCAATCCCATCCGTAACGCAGTATTAATTCTCTTTCAACAATTTGAATCGATCTGGGTAAAATTCCCCAACCTCGATAAATATCCTTGAAACGCTTAATATCGCCAGTATGAGTCAATATTGACTTAAATGATTCTTGGTCAAGATTGCCGTAATACCTTCCTTGAGGCAAGTCTATCATTGTTGGTGCAAATCGATGTCCGCCAAAGTGGCTGGATCTCCATATTCTCACGTTATCTAAACTCAAACCGGAAATTATATTTTTCGCGTTAAAATAAAACGGATTTCCGTATCTAGCACAGCAATTATCGTGACTACCATGAGTACAAACTAATATATCTCTTTTGGTAGTTGCATCTATTTCATACTTGAGATTTTTTGCCCATAACCATTTCTTAATAGTCGGTGCTGCTTGTTCGATATTTTCTAACTTAAATTCTCTCTTGGAATATCCTTTACCTCCTCCTTCTTCTTGGTGATAAATCAAAAGAGTTGTGGAGTCTACTTTATGCGATAAATCATTAGCAATTAACTGAAATTTAATCGGTAATTTCGCAAGCTTGGCTTCTTTCACTAACAATCGCAAATTGTCCGGAACCCATCTGGAACTGAAAGCATCCGCATGCCAAGGAGGAGGACATTCTATCAAAACATAAGTTTGATTGTTAGTAGCAGTACCAATGATATCTTCTGCTGCTTCTCGTGAATTATCGGAACAAAATTTTTTTTTCATCTAACTTACATGGGTAGTGTCTTCTTGCAAAAAGAATATTACGCATACAGATAGTTAAATCTACTATCAATTTCCCTTAGAATCCTGATTACTACAAACATTTCTCAATCATAATTACATTGCAATACTTCTGATTCAAAACAGGAAACACTTATTTAACAACAAAATTTATTCAGTTTTCAAAACCTATAGACTTTTTATAACACTTTCCTTATTAAAAGTCTCTGATGCTAGAAAAAATGTTACTAATGGCTTAATTGACTACACAAAATTAAACTTTTACCTCTATGGATAGTTATTAGTTCGGTACTTTTATGTATGTTTTGGGCGCTTATCGCTTGAGATTTAGGGTTTTTACTTATAAATATGCCAATTATTTCGGGGTTATACATATCAATTTTTATGCTATTTATACATATCCTTATATCTAAATAGAACTTATATATACGCTTGATACTTAGGTATGCAAGTAAATTTTGAGCGATATTGAAATTGAAATTGAAAGCATATGCAAGTTGTCGATTAAAGCAGTAGTTAAAAAAGCTACTTAAGCATTTACACAGTTTCCACATTTTTCATAATCCAGATAATTTTAAACGGTTTTACGAGCCATAGCCTTACTATATCTAATTTTTCGATAATCTTGCAAAATATTCTCAATAAAAATATAAAAAAGATCGGGTCAATAATTCTCTCAGAAAATAGAATTGAGATGATGATACGGTACCTTTTAGGAATTAGTCTCAATTAAATGGCTTTACACAAAATCCTTAGTGGAATAAACGTGAAAAGTTTCATCTGAATACTTTCCGATTCTCACTTAAGCTCTGGAGTTGCCAACTTTTCTCAAGAGGGGAGATGAACTTTACATCCGAATCTAACCGATGCCTGTATAAAGCGCAACTATTTAATGCTTTTTATAGCTTTGATTTAAAGACAGTGTAATTTAAGTTTTGTCTGAATACAAGCATAGTTCAGAAAATACACTTGTAGTTAATTACTTTAGTCTAAACTCTTAAATAATTTTAAACGCTTATTCAATTGGGGTATTACCATCTGTTTAAATTTTATGAAATAGATATTAAACTTAAAGTATATTATACCAAAACACCGCAATCCTTTATGGTACATAAATAGGGAATATCTATTTTATGCATAATTAACTCGATTGCTCGTTAAACATTTGGAAAGCAATTATAGAGTATATAATAAAGAGTTTTGCTGTAGAAATAAAGTTTTAGAGCTTATTTACATTTTGTTACATAGCTGTATTTATTTCAGCATCAAGAAACGTCCATAGCTGCAAATCTGTAAAATCGGAAATTGCCATAAAAGCACCAAATTGTTTTAAAGCTTTCGGGGTTTGAGTGGAAGCCATACCGAAAGTGCGGATACCTGCGGTAATAGCGGAACTAATTCCGGAAGCAGAATCTTCTATAGCTATAGCTTGTTGTGGATTTACTCCTAATTTTTCCAAAGCTACTTTATAAGGTGTGGGGTCTGGTTTGGCTGCTGCCCTCCGGGTTCGCAGTTGCTCATGGGGGAAACCCCCAAGACTGCACTGTCTCACTTCCTCTCCTGCTAAAATTATGATGTCGAAAGCTTCTTTTAAGTGCAAAGCTTCCAGCATAAAATATGCGTTAAGTCTCGGAGCATTGGTAACTAAAGCACGTTTGAAGTGATGCTTTTTGCTTTATGCTAATAATTGTGCAAATCCATTTATTGGTTCGATTAACGAGGCTTGAGTACGAAATATCGCTTCTTTTTCTTCTGCAAATTGTTCCGTTTCTTCTGCCGATAGATGCGGTAATAAGTCTTGAATAATATTTGGATTTAACCTACCACTAATATTAGATTTATATATTTCTTCGTTAATTTCTACGTTATATTCAAGTAAAATCTTTTGCCAAACTTGATAATGTATTGGATCGGTATTAACAATTGTTCCATCTAAATCGAATAGTATTGCAGCCAACATAGTTTGTTCTCGTTAAACGTAAATAAATATAAACTTTAATAAAATAGCTTACATTATTTTGTGCTTTTCCGTAACAATTGCGGCATAAAAGCTGAGAAAAAACTATAATCAAAACCTATAAAATCTGACAACATATGGTAACTAACGTGTGTACGGGTAAAGTAAAAAGTCTACTCTTACGCGTTTACTTAACGAAAAATTTAACTAACGATAATTAACGATGAATATTCGTCCTGAAACTCAAGCAGACTACGTAGCAATAGCGCAAATTCACAAATTAGCCTTTGGTAGACAAGAGGAAGCCGATTTAGTTGAAAATATTCGTAATTCTCAATACTATATTCCCCAACTGACATTAGTTGCACAAGTCAATAATTCTGTAGTAGCTCATTCAATGCTTAGCTACATTCATTTAGTAGGTGAAGAAACATTTCAAGTTATAGGTTTAGCTCCTATAGCAGTTCATCCAGATTTTCAAAACCAAGGAATCGGTAGTGCATTAATAAATGCTGGTTTAAATAAAGCAAATGTATTAGGAGAAACGTTGATTGTTGTATTAGGTAATTCTCAGTTTTATTCTCATTTTGGATTTCAACCTTCAGTTGATTTTGGTATCGAATCACCATTCCCCGTGCCTGAAGATGCGTTTATGGTCAAACCTTTAGCAAATTATAGCTCAAACTATTGTGGTAATATTGTTTATCCAGAAACTTTTAAATCAGTTTAAATTAAGAAAAGATTAGTTTAATCTATTTTTTTATTCCAACATAAGAGTTTTAAGTAATTCTAAATAAGTATTAATATTATTTTAGATATAGCAATTGTAGGTTTAAAATTTCAAAAGTGTTTATAAATACAATATTATTCTTCTTAACTAAGAAGTTAAGTGTATCCACGTATTTTATATACTTAATAATTTTTATGAAAACTCTATAATAAAGTAGAACCACAATTAACCAAATCTAATCTGGCTACAGTTAAAAACTTCGACCGTAGCGTAATAGAAACTTATTTAACTAACAGAGAATTGCGATTTACGAGAGACGATGACGATGATTTTGTGGTGCAGTTTCCCTACCAAGAAGAATTAGGATGTGAAGTCATTCTAGTCTTTTGTGCTGAGGGGCCTCAAGAAGATGTTTATTCCGTTAGACTAATTTCTAATACGCGTATTCCCAAGGATGAATGGGAACGCACAATGTCTTTATGTAACGACTGGAACAAAGAAAAGCGTTTTCCTAAAGCCTTTTTGGACATCAGAATTACCGCTGAAGAAACTCTCGCTATAGTAGTACTCGAACAACACTTACATCTAAAGCCTGGCGTGCATCAAGACTTATTCGATGACTGGACTGATATTATGGTTTCCGGTGGATTTCAATTCTGGATTTGGGTACATCAACAGCATGGTTTGTAACTAATCTTGTAGTTTTTTAAATAGTATTTATAGCTATTGACTGATGCAGTTAATGGCTTTTTTGTTTGTTGAAATACGAATCAAGTTATATCTTGCACATTAACAAAAAAGCCGGTTTATTGCAAATTGCTAACCTAAAAAGTAGTTTTCTGGAAGAAGAAAGTGGGTTGATTTTTGCTTGTTGAGAATGAATGCTGCAAAATGTCTGTAAATATCAATTCGATCGTAAAAGTTAATCTTAATATTAATCTCTTAGCTTATCAGCGGCTCCAACTCTAACAGAGTGATACCAAGTATCATCGGTTGTATGAACTAAAAATGTATCATATTTTCCACTTTTGAGATACTTAAACTCCATCCAGTGTTTATCATCTCTAGCACGTAACATTACTGCTTTTTTAGCAACAATAGAACCATTCTTAATTCCATCTTTAACTTGTTGTATTTTTTGCTCAGTATTATTTTCTAATTCTTCTAAGCGTTGTTTTGTATTTTTAAGTTCTGCCTTTAAACTGAAGTTTTCAGCTTGGATCTCTTTGATGATTTCTAATTCTTTCTGCAACTCTTCTTGAGTGCTTCTTAATTCTTCAATTGCTTTTTCGTAGTAGTCTAATGGTGTTTTATAATTCATAATCAATTACCTGTTAAAAGTTTATAAGGGGGCTGATTTTCTGTAACTTTAATTTCCGTATTATCGTAATTCCTCATAGTCTCGCGCCAGAATTTACAGAGTAAACCATATTTTATCCAGTCTTCAATAGCTCGTCTTCTTAACTCTGGAGATTTTTTTACTAAAGCAGCCATCATTGCTGAATTTTGTTGAAGTTGTCCGTAAGTCTTTAATACTTCATCAATCAAAGTATTTTAATTTAACTTACTTAGCTCATAGCATTCACTTAATTCATAAAGCTCAATATCAGAGAGCATTGCACCAGGTTTAAATCTTATATTTAATAACTGTCTGCATTTGTCCAGCGGGTTTGGTAGAGCGTGAGCTAAATGCTTTTTCAACTCGTTGCGAATTGCTTCTAATTTTCCATCTATCATTTCGTCTATCTTATCAACTATCTGATTAGCGTCTTGAAATAAATTTTCTTCTAAAAGCTTAAGTTCTGATAACGCATTTTGAGTAATATCTTGAGTTGAGTTTAAAGCCTCCATGACGACAAATGAAAGCTGATTAATCCGATTTTCTAAATAAAAATCAGTTTCAGCTATAGTTATTTTTATATCGTTTAGTGTTTCTTGGCGAATTACATTTATTTTACAAAGATTATTACTCACTTTTTCATCAGCAGCATTTAAAAGATAATCTATATCTGCTTTAATTTTAGATTCTAGCTTTTCCGTACTTTTTATTGATTGTTCTATACGTTTTTGAGCTATATAGTCTAGCTTGTCGGCTAATGGGTTTATTTGATCGTCAAATAATTTATTTATATTTTTGCTGCTATATTTAACAGCATCTTTTGAAATATGTTTAGCTGAACGCTCCATTTTTTTGACAAAACCCTTGAATGCCCATTCCACCATTTTTGTTTCCCTGTAAATTCTTTATTAGCAATAAATCTTTTCAAGGTTAACATTCTTAATTTGCAGTGTCGAGGCAGTGAATTTTGCATAAAAACTCTTATAAAGACACAAATTATTTCTCTTTCTCCGTACTATCAGTGTCTAATAAAGTTTTTATTCATATATAATTTAACTTAATCTCAAACAATTTCCGCCGATATAACTCCCATTTTCTCCAATACCGCAGCAACTCTTAAAATCGCCGTTTCGTTATAGGGAGCGGCGATTAATTGCACTCCTAAAGGTAAAGCATTCTTTTGTTGAATGGGAACTGATAAAACAGGTAAACCTATAAATGATAGCGGTTGAGTAAATAATCCTAAATGGGGACGAACTAATATTTCTTCGCCGTCTAAATTCATCGTTTCTTGTCCAATTTCCGGTGCCGAAATTGGTGTTGTCGGAGCAATAATTACATCGACATTTTGAAATATTTCCCGAACCTGTTGTTTATACCAATTTCTAAATCGTTGAGCTTGAATATACCAGCTACTAGGAATAAAAGCTCCTGCAATAAATCTATCTCTTGTAGCAACATCAAAATCTTGGGGACGGGATTTTAATTTATCCAAATGTAAATTCGCGCCTTCCGATGCCGTAATTATGTATGCAGCAGCACGAGCGCGATGAGCTTCTGGTATAGAAACGTATTCAGAAATATTTAAGGCATCAGCAATTTTTTGTACAGCTTCTAACGCTTCCGGTGCGGCTTTTTTGGTGAAATAATCAGTTGCAATCGCAATTTTTAAACCATCAATATTTTGAGACGTTACGTGAGACGTTATGTATAACGTCTCTACAACAGGACGTTTCGTACAAACATTATCTCTTGCATCTTCCCCTTGTAAAACATCGAAAGCTGTTGCAATATCTCTCACCGACCGTGCAAATAGCCCAACATGGTCAAAACTGCTGGAAAATAGCACCACACCAGCCCGCGACAATCTTCCATAAGTCGGTTTTAAACCAAAAACACCGCATAAAGCAGCAGGTACGCGAATCGAACCGTTAGTATCCGAACCCAAAGTTAAGGGAACCAAACCAGCAGCTACCGAAGCAGCAGAACCTCCAGATGAGCCACCAGCTACACGGTTTAAGTCGTGGGGATTATGAGTAGCACCGTAATGGGAATTCTCGGTAACAAAACCGTAAGCGTACTCATCCATATTCAACGCACCTACAAGAATTGCACCGGCATTTCTCAGCTTTGCTACAGCCGTTGCATCTTGAGTAGCTGGGGGATTTTCAGCATTGATTTTTGAACCAGCAAGAGTAGTTAAACCGGCGATATCGTAAAGATTTTTGACAGCGAAAGGTACCCCAGCCAACAAACCGGGATTGTTACCTTGGGCGATTTTTTGATCAATCAGCGCTGCATCTTTTAAAGCAGTTTCCGCAGTTACCGTTGTGAAACAGTTGAGTTGGCGATCGCGCTTGGCAATTCTATCTAAGGTTGCATTGACAACATCGACTGCTTTAACTTTTCCTAGTTGTACTGCGGCTGCAATTGATACCGCATCGGCTGAGTCTAAATTCATGGTTCAGTTCAATATTATGGTTCAAAAATTGGTGCTGCTTCAATATCTTCTGGTAAAGGAAACTCCGAAACAAGTTTCGCTATAACTTGAATTCTCTCAAAATTTGCGACAACTCCATCGCGGTATTCGTCAGGTAAATTAAAATTTAGTAATAAAGCTGTTTGTTCTACGTATTCGGTGGCGTTGAATTTCTGATTGTTCATTATGAATACCTATACTTTTTTACAAATTTACACCAATAGGAAACTTTATAAGTAATCATCGTCTACACTTGTATCTAACTTATACCGTTAAATATAATACCCGTGAATGACAACAGTTAACCATCCAAAGTTTCAAAGTTATCTGCAATCGATCGGCGACAAGTATAAATGCTGGGGGAATATTTACACGTTGACAGATGTGGAATATTTTGACTTTGGTTTGATGGTGCAAGAGATACAGCCGAAGCAAGAACGAAAAAAGCAAGAAGAAGAAAAAACACCACCTTTACCAGTGTTAGAAGGTATTCGTAAATATGCTGAGAAACACGTACTTTTAAGAGGTAAACCTGGTTCGGGAAAGTCAACTGCTTTACAACAATTGCTGTGGGAAGATGCACAAGCATTAATCCAGGGAAAACAGCGGAAGATTCCGGTTTTGGTGGAACTTCGTAACTGGGATACTTTTGTAGAAAAGTTAATTTACAAGTTTTTGCGAAAGAACAAACACCGCATTGATATTAGTGAAATTGAAGATTTGTTATTTGACGGGGAATTATTGCTGTTGATGGATGGTTTGAACGAATTAGCATCCGATGAAGCACGGGATAATGTTGCTCGATTTCGTCAAGATTACTCCGAAACACCGATGATTTTTACCACGCGGGATTTAGGTTTAGGGGGAAACTTAGGGATTGATAAGCAACTAGAAATGCAACCTCTCACAGAAAAGCAGATGCGGGAGTTTGTTATAGCGTATCTTCCTCAACAGGGTGAGCAAATGTTGCAGCAGTTAGACAACCGACTGCGGGAATTGGGGGAAACTCCTTTGATATTGAAGATGCTGTGCGATGTATTTAAATTAAGCGGAGAAATCCCAAAAAATAGGGGAGAATTATTTCGTAAATTTGACAGCAAAGTTAATCAGCTAAAAGAAGACAAAGAAACTGTTCCGATTCCGGAAGGGTTGCGACGTTGGAAACGGGAATTATTAGAATATCTCGCATTTGAGATGATGCAACCGAAAAATCCCCAAGAGAATCCTACAAATTTTCAACTGTCAATTTGTCGCAGTGACACAGAAGCAATTTTTGAGAATTTTCTTAAAGGTAGGGTAGAGTTTCATGGAAAAGCGAAAGATTGGTTAGACGGGTTGTTAAAGCACTGTTTATTAGAAAGTAAAGCATCAGAATCCGAGCGAGATACGATTGAATTTCACCATCAACTGTTTCAAGAATATTATGCTGCTGAATATTTACTGCGGTTGTTACCGAATTTAAGTGATGCGAAGTTAAAGCGCGATTATTTAAACTTGTTGAAATGGACTGAATCTATAGCGTTAATATTGTCATTAGTTGAACATGAAGCGCAAGCGTTGCGGGTGGTAAGGTTAGGGTTAGAAGTGGATTTGATGTTGGGTGCGCGGTTGGCGGGAGAGGTAAGAAAAGAGTTTCAGGAGAAGACAAAAAGTATTATTAATCAATTGGAAATTCCTCAAATAAATAAGAACCTTCTTTTGAATAAGCAATCAAAACATATATCACATGAAAGACGAAGGCATGAAGATAATATGATAGAATTGGGTGTATATGGTCAGCCAAATATTTATTTTAAAGATGGATATTTAGTACAAAAATATAATTCTTTTTATGAAAGAAAAAATAAAACAAATGTAAATAAAAAAGAATATTTTAGGAATATAGAGAAATTTAAAGATGATTTAAAAAGTCAGGATTTTATGACTCGATTTAATGCTGCTAAAATGTTAGGCGATATCGGTAGTGACTCAATGGTAGATGAATTATGTCAAGCATATGATGCAGAGTTTACACAACATCCGATGAATTTTGTAGTTCGTGCAGCTATCATAAACGCGTTAGAAGAAATCGGCAGCGATAAAGCAATACAAACATTTGATAAAGCTTTAAGCGATGAAAACTTTGGTGTTCGCAATGTAGCAGTAAATGGATTACTTAAAATTGGTAGTGAATCTGTAGTAAATACTTTAGTAAAAGCACTAAAAGATGAAGAATCCTATATTCGAGAGAGCGCAGTTGAAGCATTAGGGATGTTAGGATACGGAAAAGCTATTTCAGAATTACATAATATTTTATTAAACGAACATGAATATAGTGTGTTTTGGAGAGTTGCCGAAGCACTAAAACTCATCCAAGAACGCTACAAGTTTTATAATCATGAAATCTTCCACTCTTTACCAATAGAAGAACAGGAAAATAATCAAAATAGTAAATATAGTATAAATGCCGAGACAGTACAAATTATTGAAAAGAATGATGGTAATGTCTACGGTAAATAAATCTGAGAATAAATCTAAATTTTATACTTTTTAAAGAGGTAAAAATATGTCAGATAAACCACAACAATCTAAATACAACTTTGGAAACCCAGAAACGGTACAGATTATCGAACAAAATCAAGGTACTGTCATCGGTAAAAATGTTTCCGAACAAAAACAAACTCTCGCCGAATCAGCAAAGGAAATCCAAGATTTATTAAATAAACTTTCTCAAAGTTACCCAAATATAACCGAAGCCAAGCAGCAAGAATTTATCAACAACTGGACGCAAATTGCACAAACCTATCCGATTAAAACAGAAGCGGATAAACAAAATTTTGTTGTTAACTTTGATGATAAAGTTAGAAAAAACGCACGAATTAGGGAAATGCTGTTAGCTGGTGGAATTGAATTGATTAAAATACTTTGTCCTCCCTTGGGTATTCCCATTGAAATGGGAAAGCGATGGTTGGAAACAGCAAAACGCAATCAATAGCATTAGTTATGGGAAAAATTAGAGAAAGACATTTTACTTATGGTGAGTGAATCAGTCTTTTAACGGTTGCAAGAATAAAAAACTGGTGTGATAGCATTAATTGTTACTATCTAATTTTTATTATGTCAGAAACTCCTAAATTCGATTTCAGTCGCATAAGGCTTGGTAATGGGGCGGGTAGATTTAAAGCTTCGGAAATAGCCCTTCCAAAAAATAATGTCCCAGATACTGTTAAAGCCTCGGAAATAGATAAGCAAAAAACTGATGCCGCAGATGCAGTTAAAGCTTCGGAGGTAGAGACTCAGAAAACTAATGCCGCAGATACAGTTAAAGCCTCGGAAATAGAGACTCAGAAAACTGATGCCGCAGATGAAGTTAAAACCTCGGAAATAGAGACTCAGAAAACTGATGCCGCAGATACAGTTAAAGCCTCGGAGGTAAAGACTCAGAAAACTAATGCCGCAGATACGGTTAAAGCCTCGGAGGTAACTACTGAAAAAACCAACTCTGGAGAACAAAAAAATCTTACAGAAGCCGCCAAGGAAATCCAAGAATTACTAGCACCATTAAAAGCAACCTACCCAACTAATTCTGACTACGAAAAGCAAGTATTTGTAAATAAATTTAGGGAAGAAATCAGAACAAACTTCCGCGTTCAAAAATTACTTACCACCGGAGGAATGGACTTAATTAAAATTCTCTGCGAACCCTCAGATATTCCCATTGAAATGGGTAAAAAATGGCTAGAAACAGCAAAACTCTATCAATAAATCTTTAAAACCTATCTCATCGAAACCTCACCCCCTTCCCCTCTCCTTATTAAGGAGAGGGGTGCCTTTAGGCGAGGTAAGGTTTTAATTGATGAGCCACACCCTCCGGGTGATAACTGTTAACTGATAATTGAAACCGCTCCCGGCCCCAAAGGCAACTTCAACACAAACCAAATTACAAATAAAATCGACCATCCAATCACAAATGCCACTGAATAAGGCAACATCAAAGAAATTAAAGTTCCAATTTTCAAACTTTTATCGTACCTTTGACCAAATGCCACCACAACAGGAAAATAAGGCATCAACGGCGTAATTATATTAGTAGAAGAATCGCCAATTCTATATGCAGCTTGCGTTAATTCCGGCGAATATCCCACTAACATAAACATCGGAACAAATATTGGTGCCATTATCGCCCATTTTGCCGAAGCCGAACCGACAAATAAGTTAATTAACATACTCACAACGATAAACATTAGCATCAGCGGTACGCCAGTAAATCCCGTTGCTTGAAGAAAGTTGGCACCATTCACCGCCAAGATTAAACCTAAATTACTCCAGCTAAAATAAGCAATAAATTGTGCAGAAATAAACGCTAAGGCAATGTAATAACCCATCGATGCCATAGAATCGCCTAAAGCATTGGCAACATCTTTATCGCTGGCAATTCTTCCAGAAATTTTACCGTAAACAATTCCTGGAATTAGAAATGCTAAGGCAATAATGATAACTATACTGTCAATGAAAGGTGAAGGAATAATTGTAAACGTTTCTGGATTGCGTAGAATACCTTGTGGTGGTAAAACCAAAGCCGCGATAAATGCTGCAAATATTAATAAAGAAAAACCCGCCCAACGCAAACCTGTTCTTTCCGATGGTGTTAGTGTTTGCATTGGGATATCTTCATCTTGGTTATAAGTTCCCAAACGCGGTTCGATAATTTTTTCTGTGACAAACCAGGCAATTAAAGTAATAAAAAAAGTTGAAACTATCATAAAATAGTAATTTGCAGTGGCATTTACCTGATAGTTTGGTTTTATTACCTGTGCCGCTGTTTGAGATAATCCCGCAAGTAAAGGATCGAGAGGATTAATAATTAAATTAGCGCTATAGCCACCGGAAACCCCTGCAAAAGCCGCTGCAATACCTGCGAGGGGATGACGACGAAAAGCCAGAAAAATTACCGCACCCAACGGTACAAGTACTACATATCCAGCATCAGAAGCGATATTGCCCATCACACCCGCAAACACCACAACCGGACAGATAAACCTTCCCGGCGCAACTAATACTATTCGTCTTAATAATGCACTAAGCAACCCCGTTGATTCCGCGACACCGACACCTAACATCGCCACAAGTACGGTACCAAGCGGTTTAAATTCAGTAAAATTATTCACGGCCTCAGTAAACATCCTGCGTATATTCTCGGCAGTAAGTAGAGATACCGCAGCAATAGTCTTATCATCGCTAGGATTGACTACCGATACATTTAGCAAAGATGCGATCGCGCTAATCAAAACAACTACAACCGATAGTATAAAAAATAGCGTAATCGGATCTGGCAGCTGATTCCCTATTTTTTCAATGAAAGCTAGAGATTTATCTATTAGACTAGGTTTATTTCGCTGAGTGCGGTTTGTCATTAACAGTTATCAATTAACAATTATCAATTATCAACATTGTGTGATTTTGATAGTTGTAATTCGTATTAGACATTTTGTCAAATATATAATTATTTTTCCCTGTTCCCTATTCCCTATTTCCTCACGCGGAACTAATCCCCATTGCTAAAATACCTAATATTTTATCTACATCTCTTAAATAATATTCAGACAAATCAATATTAATAGTACTTCCTTCTAACTTTAAAAATCTCCAGTTAGTTCCGGTAGTTACAGTACCATAGATTGCCGGAATTTCATTTTTAGAGCGTTCATTAAAAATTCTTGCTGCGATCATTTCTGCTACACATTCTCCCAAACCAGCATTAATATTTTCTTTTTTTGCTTCGACAAGGGTAATAACTGGGGCACTGATAAATAATTGTTCTGGAGAATCGCTAATGATAAAATCGCAAACTCCAGTTAAACCCTGTTCTGATTCAACATTAAATTCAATCCCAGAAAAAATATTTATATTATCCTGTAATTGCTTTCTAAGCTCAATTAATATTGGAGAAATAATCATTTCCGAGCGGGCTTTTTCACTATTGCTAGCTAAAGCTAAAGGAAGATTGTAAGCAAGTGTTTCTTTTAAAACCTGGCTTGGTTCTAAGTTAGGTGTATCAATAAATAAATCAACTTTTTCGTTAGTCGTCAATTCAAACTTTTGTTTTACTTTTGCTAACGTAAATTTGCTGTAAGATGTAGGAAGATCGTTAGTAAACATAATCTTATCTAAATAACTATTATTTAATTTTCCAATTATACTTATGTTATTACTTTAAAGTTTACAACCGCTCTGAGACATAGAATCATCTAAAATAATAATTAAACAACTCTCATATATAACTAAAAAATGTTATTAGAATTAAAACGCATTCACGTTCCACCAGGACAAAGAGTATTGTTGCAAAATGTAACTTGGCAGGAATTTGAAACAATTCTTGAAGAGTTAGGAGAACACCGTGCAGCACGAATTGCTTACGATAACGGAATGTTAGAGATTATGGCACCACTACCCGAACATGAAGATGATAAAGAAATTATTAGTGATTTAGTCAAAGCCCTTTTAGAAGAACTTGATATTGAATTTAGAAGCCTTGGTTCTACAACTTTTAAAAATCAAGCAATGGCACAAGGTATAGAAGCAGATCAGTGCTTTTACATTCAAAATGAAAGCAAAATTCGCGGTAAAAGACGTTTAGATTTATCAATAGATCCTCCTCCGGATTTAGCTTTGGAAATTGATGTTACTTCCCGTACCCATCCGAGTATTTATCAAGCTTTGAAAGTTCCTGAACTATGGCGCTTTGAAAAAGAAAAGCTGCAAATTAATATTTTACAAGATGGCGTTTACATCGAGTCTACACAAAGCCTTAATTTTCCCGAATTACCTTTAATTGATGTAATTACCCAATATTTACAACAAAGTAGAACAAAAGGAAGAAATGCAACCCTCAAAGCTTTCCGTAAATGGGTAAGAGAACAAATATAGGGGTTCGTAGTAAGCGATTTATCGCTCTTTTAAATGCTGAATCACTTACTAAAAACTTAATTTTATCCTTTACTCTTCCTTAACTGCTTACAATTCCAAAACCCAAATATCAACCAAAAAGCCAAAATTACAGAAGTAAACAACAGCATCGGAATCGAACCATACCTCACAATTAAAGCCGGAGCAGCAGCAGTAAATAAACCACCTCCTAAAATCGGTTCAAATAATAACTGTTTATAAGCAAAACATTCAAAAGCGCCGGTACGATTATCTGGATCTACCATTCGTAAAAGTAAAATACCAGTAGCCGTAACTCCCATTGATTGCCCTAAATCGCCCAAACCTCTTTCATTGGGGAAAAAAGGAATTAAACGCGGTGCTAAAAATACATATACGCAAACATTCCAAACAATACCTGCAACAGCCAATATTAATAAAGGAACTAAATTTGCACCCAAAGCAGTTAAAGAAATACTAGCCAGCGCCGTCACAATCGTTACATCCAAAGCCAATCCACCGATACGCTCCATTAAAGGGCGACTAACCATGTAGCTGCGATTTGTCCGTACTAAAAGCAGCTGTACTAAAATTCCACCAATTAAAGCCATTGGAAATAACGGTACGAAAGCAATTAACTTTAATCCGTCTCCGCTTCCCCAGGTAATTGATTCAATAAATCCTAAAGCCTGTAAAATTAACCAACCGATCGCAACAGCTAATCCTACAAAACCAAAGTTAAGCGATATCGGATCGATTAGTAAATCCTTAAATAATCGATCTCTAGCAGCTGCGATCGATGGATCTTCTTCTGTATGGGTATGAATGCTATCTTCGTCAATTCCCAAGCCGATCTCATCTCGGCTTTGCACTTGAATTCTTCCGGTCCGTCTTCCCCAATCTATCAACCATGTACCGATAATAATTCCTGAAACCAGCCCCACCGTTGCTAAAGTCAAAGATAAATCGGCAGCTTGAGGAAATCCCAACTCCTCGAAAGTAGCAGCCATCCCTGCCGATGTTCCGTGTCCCCCTTCAAAAGCAACTTCAATTAACGAAGCTGCAATGGGAGGTAATTTAAAAATAGGAGTTAATACTGTAATTCCTAGTATCAAACCTATAACGTATTGTCCCCATCCTAATACTTGACCAAAAGCTGCTTGCGGAGAAGCTTGTCGCCAAATAGTCCCCCAACCGGGAATCATTTGTCCCAGAAATAAAGTTGCAAACACAATATTGATAAATACTCCAGGAGATTTTGACCACACCGTTAAAATTGCTTCGGGAAAAATTCCGTTAGCTAAAGGAGATTCTGCACCGACGGTAGCTTTAATAACCGCACCCAAAGCACTAGGTCCCAATAACAAGGCGATCGCACCCGCTACAACCGAACTGGGTATGAATAAAGATTTCAGTATGCCGATACGCTGTCTGATAAAACGTCCGACAAGAATTAAAATAGCAATTAGAGTGTAAGCCCAGAATACGTCTATCAGTTGGAACATTGGAAGTAGGTTTTATTGAATATTTATTCTTATATCAGACAAACCGAAAAAATATTCAAATTATTTCAATTACGATTTGCTCAAAATCAAAATTATCGGGTAATGAATAATGAGAAACTTACTATACAGATTAATTGGTTTAGAAATCAACCAAGAACCAAAAATTATACTGTTTGACTCATGTAATGCAGCTTCTGATATTGCCTTTATGTTAGGTGGCGATCGCGATGATTGTAACGGTGTTGCAATAGATAAAATTGATGAAATTGCGATTAATACAGCGGCAAATCTAATACAAGCAAAATGGTGCTATCCAGGTGCATCTCAAGTTATTTTAGATAGATTAACAACCGATAAGCTTTTACACCGTTATGCAATTGGCGATAGATATTTTCATAATGCTAATTTGAGATGTGCGGAACTTTGTAACCTTGATTTAATTGACATTAACTTGAGTTACGCCCTTTTAAATTTGGCTAATTTGAGTCATACAAATTTCAGTAAAGCCGATTTAACGGCAGCAGAAATGACTCAAGCAAATTTAAGCGATTGTAACTTAAGTGAATCAATATTATTAAGAGCAAACTTGCAGAATGTAAACTTATCCCGTGCAAATCTTAGAGGTGCAAACTTGAATTATGCTTGCTTAAATAACGCTAATTTAACCGAAGCAGATTTAAGAGGTGCAAAGCTATCTCATACAGATTTAAAAAGCGCTAACTTAGACGGAGCTATCTATTAGTTAAAAGTTAGGAATTATGAGTTTAGATTTGTTAATATTCACCTTTGACCTTTAACCTTTAACCTATAGTGATATTATGACTCAAGCAACAGACAAGATCCGCTGGACAATTGCCGATATAGAAGTTTTAGCAGCAGATGAATGGAAAAGTTATGAAATAATTGATGGAGAATTATTTGTGAGTCGCGCTCCACATATTCGTCACCAGAGTGTTGGTGGACGTATTTATGCTAATATCTTTAACTGGTCTGAAGAAACAAATTTAGGTCAGCCTTTTTTTACTCCCGGAATTATATTTTCTGATGCTGATAATGTTATTCCCGATGTAGTTTGGATTAGTAACGAAAGATTAGCGCAATTAGTTGATGATGAGGGACATTTAACAGGTGCGCCGGAATTGATTGTTGAAGTTCTTTCTGCGGGAAATACAAACGAAAGACGCGATAAAGAAGCTAAATTAAAACTTTATTCTCTTAAAGGTGTTAAGGAATATTGGATTGTAGATTGGCGGTTGCGAGAAATAGAAGTTTATCGTCGTGAAGATGCTCAGTTAGCGTTAGTTGCGACGCTGATGGAAGATGATAAAATTACTTCGTCCATTTTACCGGGATTTATTTGTAATATTCAGCAGTTTTTTAATTGATATATAAAATTTAGACTAATATTCGACTAAAGTTTGTATTAACAGATATCTTGCACCATTCTTAATTAGCTTTCACAAACGCCTTGGAATAAATTCCCAGGCTCATATATAAAGTCTGATAAATCAGACTAGGTAAAGTTTTTAGATAATTATAGTGCGTTTTAAGGTACTTTGCACATGAGCCTTGAAATTGATTCCAAGGCCAGGGCAAACGCATCTAAAATTAAGCTAGGTGCGTTTGCCCTGACAGTGTAACTATATTTTTCACCCCGTTTTCTTTCTTCCGAGAGATTACAATTTGAGCATTTACAGCTAATGTTCGCTATATAAGATGCGATAAAAAAAAGGTGACAAAATCATGGGAAACCTTAAACAGCAAAAATGCGATGCCTGTACTGGTGATTCACCTCCTGTCACAGAGGAAGAGATAAGCAAGCTTCACCCAGAGATTCCCGAATGGAATATCAAGGAAGAAAATGGTGAAAAGCTTTTAGAAAGAGTTTTCAAATTTAAAGACTTCAAATCGGCTTTGAATTTTACCAATAAAATCGGTGAAGAAGCGGAAAATCAAGAACATCATCCAGCTTTACTCACCGAATACGGTAAAGTTACCGTCATGTGGTGGACTCATGCTATCGGAGGATTACACCGCAACGACTTTATCATGGCAGCCAAAACAGACGAAATTGCTGCAAAATCCAGATAAATGTCAATCAAAATAGGCAATCAATATTTGCAGTTAGCATCACTCAAAAGCTCGTAAATGAGTATTAATTATAAAGGTTTGTAGTAAGAGTTTAAGCCCTTTATTTAAGAACTAAAGTTTTTACTTCAAACCTCTTAAAATTAATGTGACTCAATACTAGGTATAATTAACTGGTCATTGATAATTGTTAATTGATAATTGATTTAATTATGTCAAAAGCAACTTGGAATGGTGCAGTCATAGCCGAAAGCGATAAAACGGTTATGGTAGAAGGAAATCATTACTTTCCCGAAGATTCAATTAAGAAAGAATACTTCAAAGAAAGTGATAAACATAGTATGTGTCCTTGGAAAGGTACAGCAAATTACTACAACATTGAAGTTAACGGAGAAGTCAACAAAGACGCTGCTTGGTATTATCCCGAAGCCAAAGAAAAAGCCAAACACTTTGAGAATTATGTTGCTTTTTGGCGCGGTGTAAAAGTAGAAGATTAAATCATCAATCTTGTGAAGATAGTCATCTTTAGATGACTTCCGTTATTAGCCAGGGAATTGCATTCCCTGGTGGTTTTTATAATGGTGGAAAATGCTAGATTTAATCAAGCATTAAGAAGAAGAGATAACCTATGTACGCCATAATTTCCCCTCAAGAGATTCAATTGCCTCCCGGAACAGTAGTGCGAATGCTCGGAACATGGCAAGATTATTGTCAACTGCGCGATCGCCGTGGTGATAATTCTATTCCCAGAATTAAATACCGCGATGGTGAAATTTTACTTATGAGTCCGTTATTTTGCCACGCACGCGAAGCTAGTATTTTAGGAGATATTGTCGGCGTACTTTTAGATAGCGAAAACCGTAATTACGAAGCCTTCACGCCGATTACAATGGACATTCCCGAAGAAGGGGGAATTGAACCAGATTACTGTTTTTACATAGATAATTGGCAAGCTGCGGTGGGTAAAGATAGGATCAATTGGGAAATCGATCCACCACCCGATTTAGTAATTGAAATTGATGTTACTTCCTATACTGCTGCCGAGGATTTTCTACCTTATAAAGTTCCAGAAGTTTGGTTATTTAAAAAAAGCGGTTTGAGTATTTATGGTTTGTCAGGAGATAGCTATCAGCAGCAAGCTTTTAGTAAGTATTTTCCTAGAGTTGATTTATCTGAAATTATTAGTCGTGTTTTAAAAGTTGCATCCGAGCAAGGAACTGGGGTTGCGATTAGGGGTTTGCGGGAGCAGTTGAGAGGGGAATTATGATGAATAAAAGTAAGCGTAGTAGAGATTATCTTAAACTTAAAGACGAGCTTTTTGCTAAGGAATGTGTGGCTAGTTTATATTTTAAGATTGTAAAATTTCAAGAGTCGAAGAAGGATAGAATAAAATGAAAACTCGTAGCTTTACGGTTATTGTCTATAAAGAAGAGGATATGTACATTGCCGAATGTCCGGAAGTTGGCACTGTAGATCAAGGTGAAACCATTGAAAAAGCAGTTGCGGGATTAAAAGAAGCAACGCGGCTTTATCTTGAAGAATTTCCTTTACCTGAAGCTACTCCTAGATTTATAACTAGCAAGGAAAAGTATTTTCTTGATTGCTATCTGTTGAAAATCTGAGGTGATGAGCGCGTATTCCCAAGTATTGTAAATTACTAGGAATCGGTTCAACTACTGTCAAATTACAATCCCAATCCAAAGCTTTAACTGTATAGTTATCAACAATTTCAGCGCGAGAAATATTCTTACATTCGGTTACTTTGGCAACTACCAAATTTGGAGACTTTTCAAAAATATTTTCTTTAGTATCGTTAGCGATTACTTTCCCTTCCGACATCACCATAATATTGCTGCTAACCCGATAAGCTTCTTCTAATTTATGGGTGATAAATAAAGTTGCACCTTCATAAGACGAAAGCACTTTGCTCAACAATTTTTCAATTTAATTGCGTAGATAAGTATCGAGCGCCGAAAGTGGCTCATCTAATAATATCGCTTCCGGTTCAATTACCAAAGCCCTTGCTAAAGCAACTCTTTGCTGTTGCCCCCCGGATATTTGATGCGGGTAACGGTTTTCTAAATCTTGCAACTGCATCATCTCAATATATTGCCGCACTTTTGATATGCGATGGCGCTTTGGTAATTCTTGCAAACCAAAGGCAATATTTTGGGCTACAGTCATGTGGGGAAACAAAGCATAGTTTTGAAACAGAAAACCAATGCGACGTTTACGACTAGGAAGATTAATCTTTCGTTTAGCATCAAATAAAACTCTTCCATTTAAAATAATCCTTCCCCGACTTGGTTTTTCCAATCCAGCAATGCAGCGCAAAGTCATACTTTTACCGGAGCCAGAAGCACCTAATAATCCCAAAGTATTTTCATCTGCGATAAAATCAACTTGTAATTGAAAGCTTTTTAAATTCTTTTCAATATTAACTATCAGTTTTTTTTCACGATTATTTTGATTAAATGATTTTTGAAATGTAGACGAAGAATATGATAAATCCTGCGAATAATTTTCACTTTTACGAACTTCTTCGAGAGAATTTACGCTCCTAAATGTACAAACCCCACCCGCATTAACTTCCCCAATTCCGAACCCACGCAGGTGGGTTTTGCCTGTGTAGCCGCGATTTATAATCGCCAGGTGCTTATTTACCTCTTTAGAAAAAGGTACAAAATCAACATCCCCAAACTGACCAAAAAGAACAAAATTTATCAAACTTCTAATAAAATTTGCACTTCCATCTCTATTTTTTGAAACACGCTGCGATTCATCCCAAACGTGAATAGTAGCAATTACACCCAAAGAAATCGCCACCATTATCAAAACCCAAATCAAAGCCTTACGCATATCGCCAGCTTCAGCAGCGAAAAAAATTGCGATCGGCATGGTTTGAGTTTTTCCCGGTATGCTCCCAGCCAACATTAAAGTTGCACCAAATTCCCCCAAAGCTCTAGCAAAAGATAAAATTGTCCCCGCAGCAACTCCCGGTAAAGCTAATGGTAAAACTACCAACCAAAATATTTTAAATTCAGAACTTCCTAAAGTACGAGCGCAACTAATTAGGTCATTATCAATATGTTCAAAAGAACTTAATACAGTCTTATACATTAAAGGGAAAGCAACCACCGTTGATGTAATTACTGTTGCTTGCCATGAAAAGATAATGCTAACTTCCAACTGCTTGAAAAATTGTCCTACTGGGCTATTAATGCCGAATAAAAGCAATAATAAAAACCCTACTACAGTAGGCGGTAAAACCAAAGGAAGAGTTAAAATGCCATCAACTATTCCCCTAAATTTACCCTTGTATTGCTTCATCCAACCTGCTGCTACAATTCCTAAAAAAAAGGCAAATGCAGTAGCAAATGAAGCAGTTTTCAAAGAAATCCATAAGGGAGATAAATCAAATTCCATTTTGTATTAACTAACTAGCAATTTTAAAACCGTATTTTTTAAAAGCATCTTTCGCGCTATTACTAAATAAAAACTCAATAAATTCTTTAGCAGCCTCTGGATTTTTACTTTGTTTAATTGCAGCTACCGGATAAATAATTGGTTTGTGACTATCTTCTGGTGCAGTAGCCACAACCTTAACTTTGTTTGAGATTTTGGCATCTGTAGCGTAGACAATACCAGCATCAACATTACCTAATTCGACATAAGATAAAACTTGACGAACATCTTTAGCAAATACAGTTTTCGGTTTAACTTGCTTCTAAATCTTCAGATTACTTAAAACTTCTCTTGCATATTGTCCAGCAGGTACGCTTTCTGGTTCTCCAATAGAAAATCTTTTTATATTTGGATTTGTTAACTGTTGAAAGTTAGAAATATTAGTAATATTATCTTTTTTCGGTACAATCAAGACAACATCATTTTTTAGTAAATCTTTGCGGGTTTCTGGAAGTAAAAGCTTGTTTGTATCCAACTCATCCATAAACTTTTCATTAGCTGAGATAAAAACATCAACAGGTGCCCCTTGTTTAATTTGTTGAGTTAAAGTACCACTCCCAGCAAAGTTATAAGTAATTTTAGTATTTGGGTGTTCTTCTTGATAAGCTTATGCTACTTCCTTCATCGCATCTTGCATACTTGCAGCAGCCGATACCGTTAACTCTACAGCTTGTGAATCGGTATTTGATGTCAGCTGGCTGCAACCAATTACTGTAAAGAATGAAACAAGTATCCAGCCCAATATTTTAACAGAAAGTCTTTTATTCATTTACGATTTTGATTCAACTCTTGCTGAAAAGAATCACAAACTATGTAACTAGTTGATATTTATACATAAATAATATTTTTTATTCTGTATTAGGGATAACTGACATGATGCCAGTTTTATTGCCTGAGAGCGATAAATCGCGGCGCATAAAACCTTTTTACCAATTAATTTCACCAATACAACGGGTTGTAGTCTCCCAGCAAAAAACCCGGCATTAATAATACCGGGTTCTTTCATTCTCAAAAATCATTCAAATAAATATATTGTTGATACAAATAAACTTATATATTTAAAACAAAGCTTCTTCAAAACTTCCAATTCAACATCACATAAGAAAAAACGGAGTTACAAGTTGTAATCAATCAACTCATAACTCGTGCAATTCCATCATTGACTGTTACTAACTCCTGCTACAGAAAAAATAATATCGTCTAATGTTCGTAGTAATTCTTGTTCGTTATAGGGTTTAGAGAAGTAAGCCCTAGCACCTAATTGCATTGCCAATTGCCTGTGTTTATCGCTACTACGAGAAGTAAGCATGGCAACGGGTATATTTTTCAAATCGCTATTTGATTTGACTCGACCTAAAAAGCCGTAACCATCTACACGAGGCATTTCTATATCGCAAATTACAGCCTGTACGCTCAAACCAGTTTGCAGTTTTTCTAATGCGTCTTGCCCATCTTTTGCTTGTTCGACTAGATACCCTCCTTTTTCTAAGGTTAATGCTAAGAAACGGCGGACGTTGATTGAATCATCTACGATTAAAATCGTACCTTTGCCTTTACTTATGTGTTCTACAGCTTGTTCTTCTGTTTGATTTAAGAAAGCTGTTTTTAACCTTGTTGATGGTAGTTGATTGTTTTTAGGAGTATGTTCGTTGGTAGCTATCGAGTAAAGTAATTCCCCGACGTTAACTAAAGCTACTACCCTTCCATCACCGAGAATTGTACAGTTGTTAAAGCCGGATGGTAAAGGTATATCTCCTTCAACACGACGAATCGCAACTTCCATTTCTCCCCAACAACGATCAATTTTGATTGCTACTAACTGATTGCTATTTTTGACAATCAATATGCTGGTAGCATTAATTGCTGGGGGAGTTTCTAAATCGGGGTTGTTGTAACGAGGACAGTTAAACTGTAAATAATCAGTAAGTCCAATTAAAGGTAAAGTTTTTCCTTGCCAATTCAGAACTTGCCCGCCACCTACAGGGGAAACTTGTTCTTCATCGAGTAAGAATATTTCTTCAATCACATCTGTAGGGAAAGCTAGCAACATTCTACTGCTTTCTACCAATAGAACTCGCGAAACCGACAGCGTGAACGGCATTGACAGCGTAAAGGTGGTTCCAACTCCCGCCTCGGTATCAACTTTGATATCTCCTCTGACTTGTTTGAGATTGTTACGAACCACATCCATACCCACACCGCGACCGGATAATGATGTAACTTGGTCGGATGTTGTAAATCCAGGCTCAAAAATCAACGATAATATTTCTTCGTCGCTAGCTTGATTAATCAAAGATTCATCCAAGCCCATTTTGATAGCGCGATCGCGAATTTTATCTAAGGAAATACCGTTACCATCATCTTGCATGGTAATTATGGTACGGTTGGAACGGTTCGCGGCTGTGATTTCAATTAAACCTTGTTCTGGTTTACCTTGCTGTTTTCTGACAGGTGGTTTTTCAATGCCGTGATCGAAGGCATTTCTCAGCAGGTGCATCAAAGGATCGTTTAAAGCTTCTAAAATGCTCCTTTCAATGAGAATATTGCCGCCTTCGATTTTTAATTGAGCATTTTTACCGTATTCTACGCATAAATCGCGCAAAGCCCTGGGAAAACGGTCAGTTAAATCGGATAGCGGACGCATCCGTACTTGAGTTAGCTTGCGCTGTAATTGCTTTGAGGTTTTATTTAATTTCCGCGAAATATTGTCTGTATCGTCAAGGCTAATTTGCACATCTGTTGTCACCTCTTGCACCATGACGATGGTTTCCATTACTTCCTGGGAAAGCAAATTCAACTCGTTGTAACGATCCATCTCTAAAGCATCAAATCCATTGTTGATGCTATCCGAATCGTAATCTTTACTACCAGTATTTGCACTGTCTCCGGGAACTAAGGCAAGAGTTTGAATTGTGGATTTTACTGTAGTTTGAGTAGATATCTTATCGTATGCAGTACGCAAATGTTGATTTTCGCGGTCTAAAACTTGTACTCTTTGACCTAAATTGCGAACTAGTTTACGCAATCTTTCCATTTGCAAGTTTAGTCCGTTGCGCTGAATAATCAGTTCGCCAAATAGATCGTTGATTTCTTCGAGTTGCTTGCTGGGAACCCGGACTGTATTTTCTACCGATTCGTTCTTAGCAGCCGCTGGTTCGGGTTTGCGTTCGACAAATGGCTGGTAGTCGGTAGCAGGAATTTCTTGAGCGCTTGCGGGTGTATTATGTACCTCTACTTCATCAAACTCAGAAGCAGCGCTTTCTTGAGCAAAAGCCGCTTCTAAAGCTTCAAAATCTGCCGTAATTACATCCTCAACCAGCCAATCTTCTTCTATTGTATTTTCGAGTAATTCTATTTCTTCTACTGTTTCTGTTTCTTGTATGTCTGGTATTTCCGGAATTTCTATTAATTGTGTAGAATCCGCTTCAAATTCCACTGGTACAATCGCTTCATTCGATTCAGTCTCACCCAGTTCCAACTGTGCAGGTAAACTTTCTATCTGAGAAGTTAGCACCAAAGCCTGAGAGCGTCGCCAACCAGCAAGGGCTGCATTGGCAATTTCTTCAACTTGTTCGGGTGGTGCAACTTCTAAGTGATATTGAACTGATTCGCAATAACTGCTAAAAGCTCGTAGTTGCAGCATTTCACCCAAACCAGCCAATTCTGCTGCCATAATCGCAACTTCTTCTTTTAGGCAAGGTTGCTCGCTGTGGGCGACTACAGATTCCAGACGCTGCAAACAGCCTTCAACTTCGGTTTCAAACAGCAGCGGAATAATATCTTGTCCATCTTCAGGAGACAGCATCGAAGAAGCATCTTCCGGAGTCGGATCGCCCAAACGCTCGTGCAATTCCTCAAAAACCGGGTAGCAAAAACTTGCTAACCACTGCTCTTCTAATTCATGCCCTTCTGAATGCAATTCTACTATTTGTCGCAGCCAATCAACACCGGAAAGAAGCAGACTCTGTAGCTGGGTATCTACTTCCAGAGTACTTTTCCTAGTTTTGAGAACTTTGAACGAATCTTCCAAACGGTGAGCCAAATCGCTTAGAGAGCGAAATCCCATCATCGCCGCTCCTCCTTTGATGGAATGAGCGGCTCGAAGCGCGGCGTTGATCTTTTCCAAATCGATGCGGTTGCTGGTGTCGATTTCTAGCAATACCCCTTCAATAGTGTTGAGGTAGTCACTAGCTTCCTCCAGAAACTGCATCTGGATTTCAAACTCTTTGTCCTGTGACATATTATTTGTCCCTAGCCATTAGTCATCAGTTATTAGTTATTAGTTGTTAGTTGTTAGTTGTTAGTTGTTAGTTGTTAGTTATTAGTTATTTATAACCATAAACTTCAGAAGCTAGTAACTAATTACTCTTAACTGACCTTAAATGTACCGACACTTTCCTGTAATTGTTGGGAAATTGCAACGGTTTGTTGCAACGATTCGGAAACTTGACGAGAAGAACTACTAGTCCGTTGTGAAACAGCAGCAATTTCTTTCATCAAAACGCTAACTTGCTGAGATGTTTCTACACCGCGATTTGTGGTTGTAGAAATCGACTGTACCAACTCATCTATTTGGCGCGAAACCTCTAAAATCTGACTTAATGACAGCTTAGCATCTTCCACAATATGCGTTCCTTCAACCACCTGCGATACTCCTACTTCCATTGCTTGGACAACATCGGTAGTTTCGCGCTGGATATTTTCGACAATTTGTTCTATCTCGTTAGTAGCAGCAGCACTTCTTGCAGCTAATTCGCCAACTTCTTCCGCAACCACAGCAAAACCTTGACCTTCCTCACCAGCCCGTGCTGCTTCGATTCCAGCGTTAATTGCCAATAAGTTGGTTTGCATGGAAATTTGGTTAATCAATGCTACCACACGAGAAATTTGCTGCGTGGATTCACCCAAACGTTTTACCTTTTTAGCAGTTTCGCCTACGGTTTCTCGTAAACCTAAAATATTTTGTACCGTCAATTCCATTGCTTTTCCAGAATTCGTCGCGGTACTTCTAGCCGTATTCGCGATCGCCGCAGCTTCTTGAGCATTTTGTGCAACTGCTTGCATCGATCGCGTCATCTCATCAACAGCATCCAAAGTGCTAGTGATTTCATGGGCTTGGGTAAGCGCTTGCTCCGCTAATTCGCTAATTGCACCGGAGTTATCACCAATCGCTTGGTTTACCTCGATCGCTGAGGTTTTAACTTGGGTAACAATGTCACGCAAACTTTCTACAATCGAGTTGAAAAAGTCGGCAACGGTTCCAATGTCTCCAGCAGTAACATCAGCACGTACCGTCAAGTCGCCTTGGGCTGCACCTTCTACTTCGCTAAGCAACTCAATTAACTGCATTTGCAGTTCTTCTTTTTGATGTCTTTCATCTTCGGAGTCAGTTTGGGCTAGTTGTCGCGCTTTTTCAACTTCCTCCAAAAGTCTGGCTTGCTCTAAAGCAAAACCGATTTGAGTTGCTAATTGTTTAAACAGATCGATTTCTTGTTGCTGCCAATCTCGCGGAGTTTCACAATTGTGGGCAATCAACAAACCCATCAAATTGTCTTCAATCAAAATCGGTGCAACTAAATTAGCCTTAACTGCAAACTGTTCCAAAGTTTTGACGTAGCAGTCGGCTTTCTTCAAAGCAGCATCGTCGTAAATATTCGCGATCGCCCGCACGCGACCGTTTTTATACATTTGTACTTGACGTTCGCGGAAACAAGGATCTTCAATATAAACCCCTTTCATTTTGGGGAAGCCAGCGCTTACAGATTCGGCAACTACAGCTCCATCCCAATCGGGATTAAATTCGTAAATCACAACTCTATCTGTTTTCAAAGCTTGACGAATTTCTCTAACTGCTGTTTTGTGGATGTCGTCTACTTTAAGGCTTCTACGGATACGCAGGGTAATATCTGCTTTTAACTTTTCCCTTTGGGCTTCAGCTTCTTGTTCTTTAACCAGCAGTTGTAGTTGGGATGCCATTTGATTGATGTTGGCATTTAACAACCCAATTTCATCTTCAGCTTCCACATCCAAACGGGTATTAAATTCACCTTTACCCAGTTTTGCAACGGCTGCTGTCGCATCTAAAATTGGCTGTGTAGCGCGTTTTGCCAGCCAAGCAGCAATAAATGCCACAGCAGCAGCAGTTAATATCGTTCCCAAAGCGATAGTTAATAGCAAATTTCTTTGCGGTGTAAATGCAGTTGAAGCATCTGTCGCTAAGATGACATCCCAATTCAAAGGCGGCAAATCTGGTACTGCTATTTGTTCTGAAGATGGTAGGTAACTGACTAATTGCGCTTCGGCACCATCTTTGTGTTTGATAACACCTGCAAAAGATTTTTCTGCATCAGCTTTTTGAGATAGTTTTGGATATTCTTCTGCAAGTGAAGAGCCTATATACTTTTGTTCTGCACTCAGAAAAATTTCATTTTGAGCATCAGCTATATAATATTCTTGCCTTGAACCAGCATAATTTTCAATTACAGTTTTCAGTGAATTTACTGGCATCCGGGCTATCACTACAGATGTAATTTCTTCGCTACCGGCATTCTTAATTGGAGCAGCAGTATAAATAAAACCATTACCGTTGGAAATCACTGGCTCGCCGATCGCAGCATTTTTACTATTTAAAACATTCTTAAAATAAGTTAAATTACCTTGATTACCAAAATTAGTTCCTTGGGACTGAATAAGTGCATCTCCATTCAAATTAAAAACGCCAATGCCGTCGTATACTTTATATGTATTAACGAAATTGTCAAGAACTGCTTTTTGTTGACCAGAACTTGCCCCATTTTTAATTATTGCCAGATTTGATAAAATCTGAATATCCCCATACCGTTCAAACATGAAGCGGTTAACTTTATCTGCAAAGCTTTTTGTCTGTGCTTGCTGTAAATCGAAAACTTTATTCTTTAATGAATTACTGGCGACAATATAGCCTCCCAATCCAATCGCGAACACTGGAATCGTCACCATTGCGATCGCCAAAATTGTCGTTTTGGTACTCAAGCTCAATCGTTTAAATCGAGCCATTAAACCATTAGAGGAAACGCTGGTATTTCCTACAGTCATTTGTGTGGAAGATAGTTGTACTGCATTATCAGTTTTACTAGAAGATGAAATAAGTGATGCCTCCTTTCCCGGAGCATCACCACTCTTAGCCGAATCAGTTTTATTAAGCATAAATTAATTGCCCCAGAGTGGTAAATTATTACACTAAACATTTATAAATTATGTATTACACCCTACTCACTACGAAGGTTAGAAGAATGCACTATAGCTTGTGCATCTAATACCAGTAATATTTCTTTTTGTTGCACAATGCATCCGCGTAAGTAGGGAATTAAACTAGATGCAACCTGACTTACAGGAGAACCAATTTCGTCATTGTTAAACCTGAGAGTACCGATAATTTCATGTACTACTAAACCCAAAATCATCGATTGAGTCCGAACAATAATTACACTGTATTGTCGGGGGCGATTCTGTGGGGATTGTAAATTGAGTATCTTAGGTAAGTCAACTACCCAAACAATACGACTTCGCCAATTCATCAAACCCAAAATACCGAAAGGCATATTGGGCATAGCTGTTACAGATTCTACAGACACAACCATTGCTTCTTGCGTCTGGTTCATCGACAAAATCGCAGGAGTTTGGGGATTTATAAAAAATTTGAGATAACCATCCCCTAAGTTATTTTGGTCACGCCCCTGTGCTGCTCGTAAGGTAATACTTGAATTATTCATTGATCCAGATTGCTACTGATTTAATCGCACGTAAAAGTTCTTCACGAGTATAAGGCTTTGTAACATAAGCATCAGCACCTTGTCTCATTGCCCATAAACGGTCAATCTCTTGATTTTTAGAACTGCAAATAACTATCGGAAGTTTCTGAGTCTCTGGATTTTTTTTCAGAGAACGACAAAGTTCAAAACCGCTCATTCCCGGCATCACTACATCGGTAATAATTGCATCGGGTTTTTCTGATTCCAACTTTTTTAATGCTTCCGTTCCACCTGTAGCTTTTATTACTTTGTACCCACTTTCATTTAAAAAATGACTTATTAATTCCAATTCACTAGGTGAATCTTCTACAACTAAAATCGTTCCAAGTAAAGTAAGACTCATTTTTATATATCCTAAGATAGTTTTATCAGCATCTATTCAATTAGGTTACTATTATTCGCGGTAAATATTGATATATTAACTGATATGCTTGAACACCACCTTTAACAAATCTGACTGTGTAAAAGGTTTAGTTAAATAGCCAGAAGCCCTCACCATCTTTGCTTTCGCTCTATCTATAAATCCAGTCCTCCCAGTTACCATAACTATAGGAATATTTTTAAAAGCCGAATGTCTTCGTAGTAACGAACACAACTCATAACCGTCTAAATTAGGCATTTCTACATCTAACAAAATTAAGTCCGGTTTACTACGCAGAATTTGCATCAATGCTTTTACAGGGTCGTTGATTGTAACAACCAAGAATTGCTCTTCATTTAAAAAACGTTGAATCGATTTCAAGATAGTTAAACTATCATCAATACAAGCAACTGTATATAATCTTTCCTTCGTACTTTTTGAAATATTTGTATTGTTGTTAGCTTGACTTTTCTCTACATTTGTTAGATCAGTTTGTTGAGATATCTGTTTTTCAGGTTCCGATAATGCTTTTGCTTCAATAGATCGTGCATTTGCGTTATCAACTACAGGTGAAACTTGCCCTGGTGTAACTTGCGCTTGATTAACACGCCGACTTCTGAACCGTTTTTGGACGCTTTCTATCAAAGAACGTAAATCCAGATGACAGAATGAAGGTAGGTTTAATAAAGGATGTTCGCTCCTAAATTCGTAACTTCCTTCTTTTATTGTAAGAAACGATTCTAATACTACATGAGCTAATTCACTTACCAAAATTTCTGCTTGAGGATAAGTAATATAGTCTCCATCAACTAACCAGCAAATTGCTTGATAATCGGCTTGAGAAATTGATTCGTCTCCATCGTTAGTTTCAAACAGCATTCGCATTTGTACCCGTGCCGAACTATTCAAAGTCGGGATTTGCTGGTTCAACCGTCGCAAATGAATATCAAGCCGTTCAAATAACTTATCCGAGCAAGAAGCATAGATTAGTTTACCTTCATCCATATAGATAGACCAAGAATTGGACTTAGTAAATACTCTTAAGCAACCTGTAGCACGACGGCTGCTAATCTGTGCTAGCAAAGATAGCGGATGGAGTTTCTGGAATAATTTGTAACTATCTATAGGTGTTGTATTCATTTTACCCTTATCACTATTAAATTTAATAAAATCCAGTCAAACTGTTACCGATTTGTCTTGCTAATTAAAAATATTGTTTAGATATCTTGGTAATAAATAAAACCATATGTACGATCTATATGTGTGACATAAATTTGGTAAATAAATCTTTATGGATAGTTTAATTTTTTTCAGAAGTTCAATTACAGCAACAAGATGGACTTGTACCGAGATTAACAGAGATTTTTATATAAGAAGTAAAAAAACTATGAAGACTACTTAAAGCTACTAAGTATTTTACCTACATAATTTAATTGCTTGAGCAATAAACACGGTCTCAAAATTGTACAACGCGATTACGATTTAAGTATTACCACTTAAGTATACTACAGTTGTTGACTTCGATGCTTGTAGTAGCGATTGTTATACCTAATGTATTTTGTCTTTTTTGATAACTTGTATAAAATATGTCTCTAATTTTATTTATTCATAAATAATAAAAAGCATTAGAAATTAGTTTAAATTCTGAAATATTGCAGCCTTTATATTAAAGTAGCTATCGGTAAATATAAAGTTGAAGTTTATACATTAGAAAACTTAATATTGTTTGGTTTGACTGTATTTATATATTTGTAGAGTTAATTGCAAACATTGATAGATTAAATTATAAGAATATTTCGCAAAACATAGTATATTTAAACTTTGATTTCTTATTAATAGTAAATTAAATTTAGTTAGCATAATATGACAGCTAGCTTCTAAAATTACGTTAATCTTAGTCTCAAATTAATGAAAATTATCTACTACTGCGTTGTAAGTACGAAATCATTGATATTACGAATATCGTATTTACATCAATATGTATGTGAAGTTATGTAAAATAAAGTTATATTGTTGCAATACTACAGTTAATTGCTTACCCCTATTCCATATTAAAAACCATAAACCCCCCTTTGATTCAAGGGGGGAAGTTGAGCAATCTAAATCTATGAAATACTAGTTTTTTTGTTGTCATAAGGTAAGTCCTATGACAACAAAAAATTAAAAATGCGGATGAAAGGACTTGAACCTTCACGCCCGGAGGCACTAGAACCTAAATCTAGCGCGTCTGCCAATTCCGCCACATCCGCATAATCGCTTATATACTATACCATAAAAATTATTTTTAAATAACTTTTTTCTGGAAAATTGCTCAAGTATTGCGGTATAGAAAGCACAGAGCAGTGAGAAGAACTAATATTGGCAATCAATTAACATTTACACAAGCCTCCACCCCCTTCAGGAATTTAGGCGATCGCCTTGAAGCAGCTTACGCTATATTTACGCGAGGTAAACGATGCTTGAAAGAACAGAGAATTTCCCAAGAAATAGTATTTAATTGATTTGCCCAATCCTGGGCAGTAATTTGTTCATTACCTTCACTGCCTAGAATCGTCACGATTTCCCCTTCTCGTACATCGGGAATAGCGCTGATATCTAACATGATTTGATCCATAGTAATTGCACCAACTTGAGGTACTTTTACTCCTCTAACCAAAACTTGCATATTGTTAGAAAGATTGCGAGGTATGCCATCAGCGTAACCAATTCCGACAACAGCTAAACGCATTTGCTCGGAAGCAATAAAAGTATGTCCGTAACTAACACCAGCACCTTGTTCAATTGTCTTGACATGAGCGACTCGCGCTTTTACTTGTAAAACAGGCTGTAAGTCAACAGTTGAAAGCAAATGATCTGAAGGATAAAATCCATAAATAGCTAAACCCACTCGTACCATATCGTAATGTAAAGACTTATCGCTTAAAGTGCCAGCAGAATTAGCTAAATGCAAACGAGGTATTTCTATTCCAACGTCTTTAATTCGGGCGATCGCACTTTTAAAACGCTGATGCTGCAAGTCCATTACGGTTCTATCGGGGCTATCGGCGGTTGCTAAATGGGAATAAACGCTCTGTATATTAAGATGAGGCAAGCGAACAACCAATTGAACGAATTCGCTACAATTTTGCCAATGGGTACCCAAGCGAGACATTCCGGTATCTAATTTGAGATGTACTCGTAAGGGAGAATCAAGATTTATCGTTTCTAAAATATCGGAAAAAATTAAAGCTTGTTTAGCACTGCAAAGCGTAGGTTCAAGTTGCCATTCTGCAATTGCTTGAATTTGTTCTGGAGTATAACTTGCACCCAAAATTAAAATTGGCGCTTTAATGCCAGCTTCTCGTAACTCAATTCCTTCTGGGACTGTAGCTACACCCAACCAGCTAGCTCCTGCTTTTAAAGCTGTCTGGGCAACACTTACCGCTCCATGTCCGTAAGCATCAGCTTTCACCACAGCCATGAACTCAGTTCCCGGTTGCAGCAACTTCCGTATTTGAACTATGTTATTAGATAATGCTTTTAAATTAATTTCAACCCAAGCACGCTGGCTTACCCAAGCATAAGTATCGCCCCCGACAATCGAACTAAGACTTTGATTCTGTTCGTTACTCAACATTAATTCTCTCCAATTCACGCCACTTCCACACAGCAACATCTGGCTGGATATTAATATATTCCTTTTCCTACAAGCAGCAAGAGGATTAATCTGGAAGTTTACCGTTACTTATAGAAAGAACACAAATATTTAATTACTTTTTCTGAACATATTTCTGGAAAGCGAACAAGTAAACAAGCTTCTCAAAGATAAGCCGCTTGCGCGTCTGCAAAGTTTTATTTAAACTGGCTACTTCCCATTTTCTACTTTCTTATATTTATTCTGATTCTCAACACCAAGCTACTTTTTCAACATCCTCTAATAGCGTTTTCTTTCCCCATTCCCTATTCCTTGTTCCCTACTTTCTATTCTACAAGTACGGCTATGGACATTGTATTTTAACTACCTAAGTATCAACTGCGTTTCAACTAAATTCTCACAAAACCATTATCTTGTATAAATTATGCACGAAAAGGCAAATTAGATTCAATTCGTGTTAATATATGTAAAACTAATACCTTGAGCGACTATCAATGGGAAAGGTTTTAGTCCTTAACGCTTCTTACGAACCGCTCAATATAACGAGCTGGCGACGTGCTGCAATTTTGCTGATTAAGGGAAAAGCAGAGCGGGTAGAACACAATGGTAAATTTATTTACTCAGATTTCCCGCTTCCGACAGTCATAAGGTTGCGCTATTACGTGCGCGTTCCTTATAAAGAAATTCCTTTAACCCGTCGAAATATATTGCATCGCGATGCTCATACTTGTCAATACTGCGGCTACAAGGGCGATGACTTAACACTGGATCATGTAATACCGCGATCGCGTCGTGGAGGCGATAGCTGGGAAAACATAGTTACGGCTTGCGTTCGCTGTAACGTCAAGAAAGGCAATCGAACGCCAAAAGAAGCTCAGATGCCATTACATCATGCTCCACGCCGACCTTACAGTAGTCTCTATTTTGAGGTGAGTAAGCATCTTAAAAGTGGTTTGCATCAAGAGTGGCAAAAATATGTCATAGGACTTTGACACGAACTTTTTTGCCATAATCGAGGCATTTAGATTGCTTTTTTGGAAGCAGTTAAAATGCTGATTGAGGTCAAACTATGAGCTTATCATATGAGCGACAATTTTCAAATTGCCGTTTAAAGTTTGTCGTAAAATAGTAGAATCGTTGGTAAAATTTATTGACCAGTTTTAGGAAGAGTATAGAGACTGTTCCATTAAAGTTGTGCAAGCTGAATTTACCAATTATCATAAATATCGCGACAAGAACTTTAATATTCTACATCATGATTGTAAAACGGCAAGTAGGGTGCATCTAAATTATCAAAAAATCTCAAATGAAAAATATACTTTGTATAAATACTTTGTATAAAATTATCATCCAAAAATCTACCTTGCTATAAATATAAATAAACTGTTAAAAATAAACTACTAAAAAATATAATCCCTTACTCAGTTAAGGTAGTACGCTGCTGTGATGGCACATTGAATAATTATAATAAAAGAAGGCTGGCGATATGATTTATTTTAGCCTGCTGCAATATTACTACTGTCTTAAAGGCGAATCAATAGGTTCTTTCAGGAGTAACCAAATTCAATTGCGACAATAACATTTGCACGCAATATATTTGAAATATTGGCGCTTTGCTACATAGAGTGCGAAGATTGTAATCTGTGGCAGGTGAAGATATTTAGTTTTTTAAAGCTTTTCAACCCCAAACTGCTCACGCTACAACACACGTTCCCTATGCAACGAAATTCTTCCGAAAAACAGGTTGAGGATTTGCAATTGCAACCAGACTCAACCGACAAAAATGTTGAAATTGACCGAGATTCTTTGGAAGTATCGCTTCCATTGAATGAATCTGTGGCAACAATACCCAATGGTAATAATCGAGCAGGTTCTCGTACTAGTACCTTAGCTGCTCAGAAATCAGAACAATTATTAAAAACGCTCCAAGCACACAAGCACGAGCGGCAAATAATTATCTTACAAGATTTCCCAGATCCCGATGCTCTTTCTTCAGCTTGGACATACCAGTTGATTGCTCAGCAGTACGATATTAAGTGCGATATCACTTATGCAGGAACTCTTTCCCATCAAGAAAATATTGCTTTAGTAAAGCTTACGAGTCTACCGGCAATTCGTACTCCCTTACAAAGCTTCAAAAATCGTGATTTATCGTCATATCAAGGTTATGTACTAATTGATAATCAAGGTACTACTTCCACTTTGCTGGCGGAAGTTCGGGAAGCAGCGATTCCTTTAACGGTAATCGTGGATCACCACAATTTACAGGGCGATTTAAAGTCAGAGTTTGCTGACATACGTCCTGGGGTAAGGGCAACGGCAACAATTTTTACTCAATATCTACAATCCGGGTTGTTGCAGCTAGATAGCAGCATGAGCGAACACGTTAACTGTGCTACAGCCCTGATGCACGGCTTGCATTCAGATACAAATCGACTCATGCAGGCTAAAGAAGAAGATTTTATGGCAGCAGCTTATCTGAGCCGATTTTATGACGGTCAGTTGCTCAATACTATACTGCTAGCCACTCGTTCCAAGCGAGTAATGGACGTGATTGAACGCTCGTTGAGAAATCGCATCGTGCAAAATAATTTTTCCATTGCTGGCGTGGGTTACTTACGCTACGACGATAGAGATGCAATTCCCCAAGCTGCTGATTTTTTGGTGACAGAAGATAACGTTCACACCGCAGTTGTTTACGGTATAGTTCACGATGAAGATGAAGAAGAATTAGAAGTAGTAATTGGTTCTTTAAGAACTAATAAATTAACTTTAGATCCCGATGAATTCATCAAAGAAGCTTTTGGGCAAGATAGCGCGGGGCGCTTTTTTGGTGGTGGACGTACTAGCGCTGGTGGCTTTGAAATTCCGATGGGCTTTTTGTCTGGAAGCAACGAAAACTCACCTTATGCAAAAATGAAATGGGAAGTTTATGATGCTCAAATCAAGCAGAAGTTGTTGAAATTAGTCAATCCCAAAGATAATCTCATATCATCTGATGATGAATAGTTATTCGTGGTTAGTTGTTAATTGTTAGTTGTTAGTTGTTAGTAATAAAATTATCAACTATTCTGATTAATTTAATCCATTTAGATCGAAATCAAAAATCTAAAATATAAAATCAACAAGTTGTGGAACTATATTTTATTCGTCATGGTATTGCTCAAGAAGCTACCAGTGAAATCAAAGATGAGCAACGAAGTCTCACCGAACAGGGGCGAAAAAAAACGCAAAAAGTTGCTCAATGCTTAAAAGACTTGGATTTAAGTTTTGATTTAATCGCAACGAGTCCCTTAGTAAGAGCGCAACAAACAGCAGAAATCTTAGTTTCCATAGGGTTAAGTTCGCAATTGGAACAATGTTCTTATCTTGCTCCTGGTGGTAGTACAGAGGATTGGGTTGAAAAATGGTTGAAACCTAAAGACTATCAGCCTTCCACTCGCTTGGCATTAGTCGGACATCAGCCTTGTCTAACTAATTGGGCTGAAATCTTAATCTGGGGAGAAGTTAAAAACAGCTTGGTACTCAAAAAAGCAGGTATCATTGGAATAGAAATACCCCCTACCGCCTCTATTGTGGGTCGCGGTCAAATGTTTTGGTTGACACCACCCAGATACTTGCTGTCTTGAGTTATCCAACTTTTCATCAAAAGCATTTTGTATTAAAGGATACTGTTATGACGGTAAAAGTTTCTGGTAAGTTAACTCTATAAAATCTTTCAACATTCGTATGGTATTGCCATGATGGTTTGCGAATTTAAGCCCGGATTGGATGGTGTTCCCGCAGCTCAATCCAGTATTAGCAATGTTGACGGGCAGAAGGGAATACTAGAATATCGTGGCATCCGAATTGAAGAGCTAGCAAAAAAGAGTAGTTTTTTAGAAACTGCTTATCTGCTAATTTGGGGCGAACTGCCGTCTAAGGAAGAATTAGCATTATTTGAACATGAAGTTCATCAAAATAGAAGGATAAAATACCGCATTCGGGACATGATGAAGTGTTTTCCCGAAAGCGGTCATCCAATGGATGTTTTACAAGCTTCAGCAGCAGCATTAGGTTTGTTTTATTCTCGGCGCGATTTAGAGAATCCAGCTTATATCAGAGATGCCGTTGTTCGTTTGTTGGCAAGTATTCCTACAATGGTGGCAGCTTTTGAATTGATGCGGCGAGGTGATGACCCCGTGCGTCCTCATGATGATTTAGATTATGCTGCTAACTTTTTGTATATGCTGCATGAGGAAAAACCAGACCCGGTAGCGGCGCGGATATTTGATGTCTGCTTGATACTTCATGCCGAACACACCATGAACGCTTCCACCTTTAGCGCTAGAGTAACAGCTTCTACTCTTACCGATCCCTACGCAGTAGTTGCTAGTGCAGTCGGAACTTTAGGAGGACCTTTACACGGTGGTGCGAACGAAGAAGTGATTCGGATGTTAGAGGAAATTGGTTCAACAAAAAATGTTCGTCCTTATGTTTTAGACTGCATTCAGCGAAAAGCCAAAATCATGGGTTTCGGTCATCGCGTCTACAAAGTAAAAGATCCCCGTGCAAAGATTTTGCAAGACTTAGCAGAAGAACTATTTGCCAAAGTTGGGTATGACAAGTACTATGACATTGCTCAAGAAATGGAACGAGTAGTAGAAGAAAAACTTGGGCATAAAGGAATTTATGCTAACGTTGACTTCTACTCCGGGCTAGTTTATAGAAAATTAGGAATTTCTACAGACTTTTTTACCCCAGTATTTGCGATGGCTCGTGTTGCTGGTTGGTTAGCGCATTGGAAAGAGCAGTTAGTACAAAACCGAATTTTTCGTCCCAGCCAGGTTTACAACGGTCGCCACAACGTTGATTACGTGCATATAACCGAACGCGGTTAGGTTGGGGATTAGAGTTAGGAGTTAAGGATTAGGAGTTAGGAGTTATAAGTTATAAGTTAGGAGTTAGGAGTTGTGAGTAGAGAGTTAAGAGTGAATTACCAGCAATGTTTTCTTTTTATCTCTACTGTTCAATCTTCCATTCCGACTCATTACTTATTACTCGTTACTCGTTCCTTGTCCCCTTGTCTCCCCATCCCCTCTTCTTCCCCATCTCCCCATCCCTATAGAAGGGAATTCTTTATCGATGAGATAAGCAGAACCTCTCACTTGGGTGAGAGAACCTCTTGCCTTAGAGCGATATACTAGGCATGGTTATCGCAAAAAATCTTAAATTTTGCCTTTTTTAGGTAAAGATATTGCTGGGTTACTTTACAGTTATTAATGAGTCTAAATAACTGTAAATGAGCAGTTAAAGCACGAAGTATGAAGGTTTTAATGTAGTGCTTAATACTTTATTGTGCAAAATCTAGAGAAGCGCGAAAACCGCTGATAGTGAGCAAGGTAGTTGGCACTGCCTGTTTCTCGCCAATTGAATTCGGCTAATGAATTTTACTGGTAGAGATTTGAGTATATCCGTTCGACATTTAGATATAGCTCAAGCAATAAATCCTGTAACACAGGTTTACTGGTTCTTGGTTTATACCATTCAAAACCAACCCCTTTCACGGGGATTAAAATTCCACGTGTTGTTTTCCTCTCAGGTCTAGAGACGCTGAGTTTCCCATATACCGCGAGTTTTTATGAATTCAGGAATTGATCTGCAAGGAACTTTTATTCAAAGCTTAATGGATTTGGGACTGCCTGCGGGTACGGCTAAAGCCATTTGGATGCCCTTGCCTATGATTTTGATGCTCATTGGTGCCACTGTAGGGGTGCTGGTGTGTGTTTGGCAAGAGCGAAAAATTTCAGCAGCAGCCCAGCAGCGGATTGGCCCAGAATTTATCGGACCTTTGGGTTTGCTCGCACCAGTCGCGGATGGTCTAAAATTAGTCTTTAAAGAAGATATAATACCGGCCAAAGCCGACCGCGGGTTATTTACCATTGGTCCCATCATCGTTGTGCTGCCAGTATTTCTGTCCTATTTAATTGTGCCGTTTGGACAAAATTTATTAATAACCAATGTGGGAATGGGAGTTTTCTTATGGATTGCTCTTTCTTCCATTCAGCCAATCGGTTTATTAATGGCTGGCTACGCATCAAATAATAAATATGCTCTCTTAGGGGGGTTGCGAGCCGCAGCACAATCAATTAGCTATGAAATTCCCTTGGCGCTGGCAGTATTGGCGGTTGTCATGATGTCAAATAGCCTCAGCACCGTTGATATTGTTAATCAACAATCGGGTTACGGGATTTTGGGCTGGAACGTTTGGCGGCAACCAGCAGGTTTCGTAATCTTCTGGATATCAGCTTTGGCTGAATGCGAACGTATGCCTTTCGATTTACCAGAAGCAGAAGAGGAACTGGTAGCAGGTTATCAAACCGAATATTCTGGTATGAAGTTCGCTTTGTTTTACTTGAGTTCCTACGTAAATTTAGTATTATCTGCTTTATTGGTATCTGTTTTATATTTAGGTGGTTGGGATTTTCCGATTCCGATCAATTTAATGGCAGGTTGGTTAGGAGTAAGTGTTGATAATCCCGTTTTGCAGATAGTCACGGCTTCATTAGGCATCACAATGACCGTACTAAAAGCTTACTTCTTGGTATTTCTAGCAATTTTGTTGCGTTGGACAGTACCAAGAGTTCGCATCGACCAACTTTTAGATTTAGGTTGGAAATTTTTACTACCCATTGGTTTAGTTAACTTGCTGTTAACCGCAGCATTAAAATTAGCTTTTCCCTTTGCCTTTGGTGGATGAATCAGAAGTTATGAGTTATGAGTTATGAGTTATGAGTTGTGAATAAAAAAATTTATTAATTCCTAACTTATAACTTCTAACTCCTAACTTTATTTAAGTATAAGGAGAGAGACACAATGTTAAAGTTCCTCAAACAAGTAGTTGATTACGGTAAAGAAACCTGGGAAGCCACTCGCTATATTGGTCAAGGTTTAGCCGTTACCTTCGACCATATGCAGCGTCGTCCCGTTACGGTACAGTATCCTTACGAAAAATTAATTCCTAGCGAACGCTTTCGGGGTAGAATTCATTTCGAGTTTGATAAGTGTATTGCTTGCGAGGTTTGCGTTCGGGTATGTCCGATAAACCTACCTGTAGTGGACTGGGAATTTAACAAAGCTAGCAAAAAGAAGAAGCTTAATCACTACAGTATTGATTTTGGAGTTTGTATATTTTGCGGTAACTGTGTAGAGTATTGTCCGACTAACTGTTTATCAATGACAGAAGATTACGAGCTTTCTACATACGATCGTCACGAATTGAATTACGATAGCGTTGCTTTAGGTCGTCTGCCTTATAAAGTCACAGATGACCCAATGGTAACACCGTTGCGCGAATTAATTTACCTTCCCGAAGGCGTAATGGAACCCCATGATGTACCACTAGATGCACCTCGTGGGGCTGCTTTCCCACAAGATTTAGTAGAAGAAAAAGAAGAAGAAAAAGAAGAAGCAAAAGGTTAAGAGTTAGGAGTTAGGAGTTAGGGGTAAAGAGTTATTTATTATAAGTTATGAATGAATTGTTAATCATAAATAAGATAATTAACAACTAACAACTAACAACTAACAACTAACAACTAACAACCAATAACCAACAAAAAAGGACAAAAAAGTGGATTTAGCGGGTGGAATACAGGTAGTTTCGTTTGTCATACTGGCAGCGATGATGATTGGAGCAGCACTGGGAGTTGTGCTGTTTAGCAATATTGTTTACTCTGCTTTTTTGCTAGCGGGTGTATTTGTTAGTATTGCAGGATTGTACCTATTGCTTAATGCTGACTTTGTAGCCGCAGCCCAACTGTTAGTTTATGTTGGAGCAATAAACGTATTAATTTTGTTCGCCATTATGTTGGTAAACAAGCAAGAAGATTTTGTACCTTTGCCGAATGCTTGGCTAAGAAAAGCGTTAACAGGATTAGTTAGCTTAGGATTGTTTGCACTTTTAAGTACAATGGTTCTAGCAACTCCGTGGAGTATTTCTACTGCAACTCCGGTTGAAAACTCTATTGTTATAATTGGCGAGCATTTCTTCACCGATTATCTATTGCCTTTTGAATTAGCTTCTGTTTTACTGCTGATGGCGATGGTAGGAGCAATTATTTTAGCGCGCCGCGAATATTTACCTCCTCAAGAAACTTCAGACCAAATGCCACAAACTGTTTTGGAATTGCCCGAACGTCCGAGAGAATTGGTATCGGCGGTCAGTGAAGATAAATAGCAATGAACAATTATCAATGAACAGTTATCAATGAACAATGAACAATTTTTTAATTACTTAACCTGACCTTTTCGTTTAGAACAAGTAATTTATTATCTATACTCTTTGAGTGAAACTTGGTAATTGATAATTGATAATTGATAACTGATAATTGATAACTGATTTAAAATAGGAATAGTAAACAATCATGCAACTTCAGTACTTTTTATTACTAGCTGCCGCTCTATTTTGTATCGGTATTTATGGCGTAGTCACCAGTCGTAATGCGGTACGAGTGTTAATGTCAATTGAACTGTTGCTAAATTCGGTGAACTTGAATTTGATGGCTTTTTCTAACTATTTAGATTCAACATTAATTAAAGGTCAAGTTTTCGCCGTATTTGTAATTACTGTAGCCGCTGCTGAAGCAGCCGTAGGTTTAGCAATTGTATTGGCAATATACCGCAATCGCGATACTGTTGATATGGAACAGTTTAACCTCCTAAAGTGGTAGTTTCGTGGAGCTTAAGCAAGTAATTATTGCCTACAAGGCACGAGATCCCCAAAGCAAACGCTGGGCTGAAATCTGTGCTAGCCAGTTAGAACATCGTAAATGTCATGTATTGATGGGACCTAGCGGACCAAAAGATAATCCATATCCGGTTTTCTTAGCTTCGGCAACCCAACAAATTGACTTAGCCATAGTACTTGGTGGTGATGGTACGGTTCTAACTGGTGCAAGACATTTAGCCCAGGCTGGCGTTCCTATTTTGGCGGTGAATGTAGGGGGTCATTTAGGATTCTTAACTGAGTCGGTAGAAGAGTTTCAAGATACCGAATTAGTTTGGGATCGACTTCTGGAAGATCGTTATGCCGTACAGCGACGGATGATGTTGCAAGCAGCAGTTTATGAGGGACATGGTTCTAATTTAGAACCGATCACCGAAAACTACCTTGCTTTGAACGAAATGTGTATAAAACCCGCTTCCGCCGACCGCATGATCACGTCAATTTTGGAAATGGAAATTGATAATGAGGTCGTCGATCAATATCAGGGAGACGGGTTAATTATTTCTACACCAACGGGTTCAACAGGTTATACGGTTTCTGCTAACGGTCCGATTATGCACGATGGTATGGAAGCGATTACCATCACTCCTATTTGTCCGATGAGTCTTTCAAGTCGCCCATTTGTTTTGCCTCCGGGTTCGGTGGTTAGCATTTGGCCTTTGGGCGATTACGATCTAAGTACTAAATTATGGACTGATGGCGTTTTGGCGACTTCTATATGGCCAGGTCATCGCGTAGATGTACGTATGGCGGACTGTCGGTCTAAGTTTATTATTTTACGTGAGAATTATTCGTACTATCAGGTTTTACGAGAGAAATTGCTCTGGGCTGGAACTAGAGTTAGGTATAACAGCAAACATAGTACGAATTAAAAATGTAGAGACGTAGTATATTACGTCTCTACAATAATTTTGGTTATTCAACGAATTAGTCGTAGGTTGGGTTAGACACGAACAACAATTTAATTTGTAACGATGTTCTATGTTCATCGTGTCGTAACCCAACATCAGCACTTTGGACAAATCAAAATATTTTAGAAAAAGCTTACGACATAAAATATAAACTTTCATGTCAGTGAAGTACATTCGGACGTGCTTTCTTTGCCCATCCCACAAGAGTTTTAAGCTGAAGTTCCTGTACCATTACTACCAGGACTTACGCACTCAGATATATAAAATGGCTGTAATACCCTATTTCCCGTTCCCAGATTCGGCGTTCCCTATTGCCTAAAACGTTGATTTTCTGTTTCAGTGCGTAAGTCCTAACTACTTACAAACTGCTGTAAGTTGCTTTGGATAAATAAAAATATCTTTGTTCAAGTGTAAGACGTAAATATAGACGATAAAGATGTTGGGTTACGAGGCAATGATAATTATTCGTTGAATGCTGTATCATGCGTGCGTCTAACCCAACCTACTGGCTATTTTTTAAGAGTGTTCTTAGTATAAAATTTTCTGAATAAATAAGCACTAAAAAACCCAGCTTTTTCAAAAAACCGGGTTTTGTAATTCTCACAAATGATTTAAAGTAAAACTTTAATTACTGCATTTGTAATAATTGTTTGAAGAATGAAAAATGTAAATAACTTATAGATTACAACTTATTCAGTCAACCGCTCTTAAGAAATAGTTAATCACGCTAGAAACTATTGCTAATACTATTGAGCCTAATAAAGCAGCTAAAGGTCCACCGATTATGAAACCGTAACCGGGGGTAAGAATACTTGCTAGCCAAAGGGTAAATCCGTTGATAACAAAGGTAAATAATCCAAAAGTAAGCAGGTTTATCGGCAGTGTTAAAATGCTTAAAATAGGTCTGATAAAAGCATTAACCAATCCTATAACTATAGCTGCAACCAACGCTGCAACAAAGCTTTCAATCACGAATCCAGGAACAATATGAGCGGTAATTAGTAATGACACCGCAGTGCCGAGCCAAGTTAATAAAAAGTGCATCATAGGCTTTGTGTACGAAAATTCTTGATTTGTAAGCAGGTAATTCACTATAAACCCTTCGGTATCTACTTATGAGTGATAGCAGATAAATAACCCGATTCAAGTAATGGCATCTAATGATACCTGACTTTTTTCGTATATATATTATCCTATTGCGCGTTGTAGTTACGACTTTAATTTAGTTCAGTACTTAAATATTGCCTGATGAATTTCAGTATGAATTGTTATGTAGAGAAGTAACGTTTTACGTCTTTATAAGGCTTTTAGTTATGCTGCTGGAAAAATTACTCGACTATTCCAGACAACAAGGTTATCGAATCGCAAAATTAGATTTAAAACTTACCGATATTAATACTCTTGCTAGCTTAAAAACGTTTTTACAGTGCCTGTGTGCTGATGTTTCTGACAGTTTGGAATTAGAGCCAGAACTCGATCAATACTGGAAAGATATTTATGGTTTGAATAAAAACTGTACTCGTTATTTTCAAAAATACTTATTATCTGTTAGCGATCGCCCTTTAGTATTTGCGATCGATAATTTTGAGCGGCTGTTTGAATATCCCGATATTTTCCCTCAATTCTGCTTGCTGCTACGGGGATGGTATGAATCTGCTAAGCAAGGAGACAGGATTGGTAAAATTTGGCAAAAACTGCGGTTGGTGGTGGTTCATTCTACTGAGGCTTATCCTTGCTTGGATACAAATCACTCACCGTTTAATGTGGGGATAGCAATTGATTTACCTGAGTTTAATTTGCAACAAGTAGAAAATATTGCCAAGCGCTACGATCGCAATATTCAGTTGCGACAAGAAGGTTTAAATAAGTTAATGGAGTTAGTAGGGGGACATCCTTATTTAATACAGGAAGCTATTAGCAATCTCAAAACGAAACAAATAACTCTAGAGCAACTTTTAAATCTTGCACCTACAGAAGAGGGGATTTTTAGCAACCACCTGCGGGAACAATTATGGAATTTACAACATAATCCTTTGTTGGAATCGGCTTATAAAAAAGTGGTAACGGCAAATCAACCCGTGCGACTTGATGCGGAATTTGGGTTTAAACTACATAGCATGGGATTAGTTAAACTTTTAGGGAATGATTGTGTTCCTAGTTACGATTTGTATCGTCGGTATTTCTCGGAGCGTTTGGTGTGATATTTAATCTTATTTTTTAACGCAGAGGAACGCAAAGGTAAACGCGGAGGTACGCTGAGTTTTTTGGAGTTGGTATAAATTATGGTTGAGCAATATATTTTCTCTGGAAGTCTACCGGAAAATGCCAGCACTTATGTGACGCGAGATGCTGACGGTGAATTGTATGATGGATTGCAAGCGGGAAAGTTTTGTTATGTGTTAAATTCCCGTCAAAGTGGTAAATCCAGCTTACGAGTGCGAACAATGCGCCGTTTAAGGGAAAATGGTGTGGAATGTGCTGCGATCGATCTTTCTGCGGGTGGTATTCAAAATGTCCCACCGGAGCAATGGTATGCGGATTTAATTGATTCGCTGATTGATATTTTTGATTTGGATATTGATTTTGCAGATTGGTGGGAAGCAAATCAATTAAATTCTCTTGTAACCAAATTTCGCAAGTTTTTGGAAGAAATATTACTTGTAGAAATTAAAGAAAATATTGTTATTTTTATTGATGAAATTGATAGTGTTCTCAGTCTTGATTTTCCTACAGATGATTTTTTCGCTTTTATTCGTTCCTGTTATAACCAGCGTGTTGATAATCCTGCATATAACCGCTTGACATTTTGTTTGTTGGGAGTCGCTTCACCCAGCAATTTAATTCAAGATAAACAACGCACTCCGTTTAATATTGGTAAAGCTATTTCTCTCAAGGGATTTCAGTTACACGAAGTTGAACCGTTAGAAAAAGGTTTTAGGGGAAAATTTAGCGATTCTCAAGCAGTAATACAAGAAATATTAAATTGGACGAAAGGACAACCGTTTCTGACGCAAAAGTTGTGTCAATTTATGGTGGAAGAATCGGAGCAAGAAAATCCGCGCACTGTTGAGGAAGTTGTCAAATCACAGATTATTGAAAATTGGGAATCTCAAGATGAACCAGAACACTTACGCACCATTCGAGCCAGAATTTTAAGGAATGAGGAACGGGCTGGATATTTGTTAGATTTATATCAGCAAGTTAGGTGTTCGGAGGAGCAATCTGAAAGGATGTTTGGAAAACTAGAAAACCTCTCTCCAAACCTCTCTCCTACAAGGAAAGAGGCTTTAATACCCCATTCCCTTGCAGGGAAGGAGGCTAGGGGGTTAGGTATCCGAGATTTTGAGATTGAACAAGCATCTTCTGAAATTAAAGCCGATAATACCATTGAACAAAGTGAATTACTGCTTTCAGGATTAGTTGCCAGACGAGAAGGTAAATTAAGAGTTTATAACCTGATATATAAACAAGTTTTTAACGAGAATTGGGTTGAAAATGAATTAAAGAATTTGCGTCCCTATTCCGAAAGTTTTAAATTTTGGGTTGCTTCTGGAGGTAAAGACGAATCTCGATTGTTGCGAGGTAAGGCTTTAATAGATGCTGAGGAATGGGGAAAAGATAAGAATTTAAGTTATCAAGATAAGCAGTTTTTAGCTGCTAGTAGGGAGAAGGAAATTCAGGAGAAAATTGCTGGTGATGAACAAGCTGCAAAGTTGGAAAGGGAGAGGAAGGACAAGGAAGCAGTAGAAAAGAGAAATCTGGTATTGAGTGAAGCGAATCAGAAAGCTAAGCAGCGGATTCGGAATGGAACTGTTGTTTTAAGTTTGGCTTTATTTGGAGCAGTAACTTCAGTAACAGTAGCCACTTGGAAAGTTTTAGAAGCACAAAACAAACTTGAAGAAGCATACATATATCTTGCACATCCGCAACAGCTTAGAGAATTGGCAGAAAAATTAACTCTGGAGTCAGAAGAAAAAGCTATTGAGATATCAAAAAAAGCAGCTATTAAGATCAAAGATCCTCAACTTGAACAAATGTACCTCTATGCTTCTAAATCATTGGCTTATCAATACCTAGATGATTTTAAGTCAGCAGAAGAATCAATAAAACAAAGTATGATTTTTTTAAAAGGATGGGAGGATAATAAGGAGAAAAAAAACGGTAGAGAATTAGACAGTGGTGAATTCTGGCAAACAAAGATATTTGCCTTAACTATTCAAGGCAATGTACTCAAGCAACAGAACAATACTCAAAAAGCAAAAGCAGCTTACCAACAAGCATTTGATATCCTTATAAATAGGAAAATTAGCCCTTTAAAGGCAAAATTTTCTATTTTAGACAAGAATACTGTTGAATCTTTACACTTTAGATTAATCAACTTACTTACCGTTGATAATATTACAGAAATGGCTCTTCAGTTCTTAGTATGCTAAAAATATAGTCAATCAAGATAGAATAGCGGAAAAATAACTCGTTGGAGGAGGGAATTGAACTACCGCTGCGCTCTATTCAATTGCGTATAGACGGGCTTATGATTAGCTGATAAAAACCATTAAATACTATAGCCCGCCTATACGCCGCTACGCTAATTGAATAGTAGTTCAATTCTTAAATTGTCGAAGCAGATGGGCAGAAAATAATGGTTATTCAGTACTTAGTATGGTTTATTAATAATTGAAATGCCAATTAAGTAAACATCTAATTCTGAAATTATCAAAGTTTCTGAATCCATATCCTGAACGTTTAATAAGTTTTAGTTTATTGTTAATACCTTCAACTACACCACTAGTTGTATTATTATCAAAGTAAGCGATTATTTCGTCTAGCCAGCGAATAATTGTTTTTTGACTAACTGGAAAATATTTTTTTGCTCTTAATAGCCATATACCCATTTTAAACAGTCCTATTAACCAATCATTTGTTTCATTAAAAATTATTCGTATTTTTTCCTTTAGTTCATGCATAATTTTGAGAATAGGAGATACTTTTTTAACTTGATTAAGTTTATTGGTTTGTTCTTCCTTTAATTTTGATTCATTTTTTAATAAAGCATACTTACAGCAGATTGCAGTTTTATGAGGTACAGTAACAGCAATTAGTAAACCAGTTTT
>NZ_CAWUDI010000020.1:0-137223 GCF_963920925.1 Calothrix sp. CCY 0018
TGCGGCGACGATAGTTGGAGGGTTGCCTCCTGTGAAAATAGCTCGGTGCCAGGTTCATAATTCAAAAGAAAAACCCTTCTGTGATATTCAGGAGGGTTTTTTGATTTTATCCCTTTTCTGTAAGTTTCCAAATATCATTGACTTACTATAATCCTCAATCGCAGCTTCATACTCTTTTAATTTCGATAATATTTGACCTCGCATAAACAGTCCATTAGCATTAATAGGATTTATTTTAATTCCAAGATTAAAATCCTCTATTGCACCCTGTATGTTCCCGATTTTATATCGAAAATCACCTCTATTGAAGTAGAGATTAGAATCAATCGGATTTATAAAGATAGCTTGATTCAAATCTTTAATTGCTTCTAAAATATCTCCCATATGAATTGAAGTAAAACTACGATAAAGTAATACTTCTGAAAGATTAGGGTCTAAAGTTCATCACAAATCCCTCTCCCCCTCCCCTCTGCCCTTCTCCTGGAGAGGGGTGTCGGAGGCGGGGTGAGGGAAGTATATTGCGATTCTTACCGACATAAAAGTTGTATGAACGAAAAGCGTAGAGATTCTATCAAAGTCAACACCCTATTCACACACCCTACAAAAATACAATAAAATTTTATTTATTTTCGGTTTCTATTGTAAGCACCTGCGGTGGTGTCGCATCTGGAGGATACAGTAAGTCAACTTCTACAAGTCTTTTACCACCTGGTTTCATATTTAATATTGTTAAGGGTTCGCCTTTTTCTCCTCTATTTTGCACTAAATGTAAGTACTGTGTGCGTGGTAATCCTTTATTATCCGTATAACGCACTCTTACCGTACCGCGAAAGAAAACTCGTTTATCTGGATTATCAAAGAAGCGTAACCCATCTTTGGTTAATCGATCTTCTTTAATAGGTGTTTGCAATGATACTTTGACAGTCTGCGGTGCTGAAGATTTATTTAATAAAGGTAATTGCAAACTGTACCAAATTCCGTAGTTGCCATGAGCATAATATGCGGTATCGGGATAGCGGGCTAACATTTTGGCACTTTGAATTTGGTTGGTTCCTAATGTGCCGCGATGTAAGGTAGCTATACCGTAGGAAAAAGCTCTACCGGATTGAGGAATTGTTAGATAAGTTTTTTTAGGACTATCAACGACTAAAGAATTCCATTGAGAACCTTTTGCAACTCCCGATACCCTACCGTAAATGATTGGTTTATTGATATCTTCTGGTGGAGTTGGAGTTTTATCTCTTGGTCCTGCTAAATTGCCGTTATCAAGTAAATTTTGCCATTCTTGTAACGTTGGGGCACGCTCGCTTCCATCAACGTTGGTAGGTGCAAACATTGCTAAAGATGCAGCATATACCTTATCACTGCTCGACAATCGCATCAAGGTAGAACGTCCATTTATCGGCGGTTCCAGTTCTTTTACAGGAATGGGTGCATTCATCATCATGCGACTTTCCCCTGCTGGAATTATTAATTTAGTAGGTAAAGTAGATTGACGACGTTTTCTAAGAATATCGCTCATAACACGACTTCCAGGGCCAGAAAATACCGTTCCAAAATTATTATTTTTTTGGGATGGTAAATCAATAAATGGTGCATCAGGTTGACTCAAATAACTAGCCGCATTTAATACATTAACCGTGACGGGTTGCGAAGTCGGATTGTGTAGAATTATTCCCAGGTATAACGTCTTTAAATCATCTGGTGCGGATGCTTTAGCAACATGATGTGCAAATATATCAAACCGTCCTTTAAAAGGGAAATTAAGGTGTGCTGAGGACACATTTTTTCCTTTCTCAGGAAAAGTCGAAAGCAGAATTCCTTCTTTGAGAACTAATTCCGGACTATTGCTATTAAAAACCGGAACATCATCAAGTTTACCTGGTAAAGGACGTACTTGTTGTCGTTGTACTACTTCTACAGGTGCGGCGGTGGGAGTAGTTGTTTGAGCAATAATAAAATTGAGTAAGAATGATAACATATATCCTTAGTTTTTAGTTCTTTTAAAGACGCACCTATATTGATGAAAGTGCCTAGCTGTCTTCTAATTAATCATAAATTGACAATAAAATAATATATTTTTATTTGTCAAAATAATAACGTGCTACATATACAACAACTAAGAATTTACGGTATGGCTCAATTATCTAAAACTTGCGGAATAAAATCATTTCAAACAAATTTATCTTCATACAGGTGTTTGATATCAATTATAGAAAAGCGATGTCAGTTTTTTATTGCTTCAAGTCAATAGTTCTATGCAATACACTTTCTATAAATCTATATTATTTACTCAAATAGGAATATATCTGTACTATAGTAATTATTAGATGCTGATTTAAAAATTAGGTAATAGTATTATGTTGTGAGGGTTTATATCCTCCTAAGTCTAAAAAAAAAACAAGGCGAAGATGTAAGTTCTGCTATTCTTTTCAGTTAATTTTTGAAATTAATGCCTTATGACTTTGCACGATCGAGCAGCTTAGAATAGCATAGAGTTAAAAGTTCACTGTTCTTTAATTTCTCTTAAACTAACAAGTTGTAAATTTATAGGTAAGATCAACACAAAAAATAAAATCAACCATGCAGACAGCAATGTAAAGCAATTTTAAGGAGTAAGTCTTCAGAACAAATTGATTTGTAACAGATAAGCCAAAATTTGTTCAAAAGTTAATACCAATCGTTGCGGCAGGAAATTTATTATTTAAGATAGGAACACCCTCCATCTATAAATTTATCGGGAGTAGGTTATGGCGGTAATTGCAGTAATTGATTATGACATGGGAAATTTGCACTCAGTTTGTAAGGCTTTAGAAAAAGCTGGTGCAACTCCTAAAGTTACAAAAGATCCTTCCGATTTGGAAACAGCTATGGCAGTTGTATTACCTGGGGTTGGTGCATTCGATCCAGCAATGCTTTCTTTGCGATCGCGAGGTTTGATTGAACCAATCAAAAATATCATCGCGCAAGGTAAACCTTTCTTAGGAATATGTCTGGGAATGCAAATTCTTTTTGATTCGTCCGAGGAAGGCGTTGAAAATGGATTAGGAATCATTCCGGGAAAAGTAAGACGTTTTCGTCCTTCTCAAGAAATAAGGATTCCTCATATGGGTTGGAATCAATTAGAAATAACTCAAGCAAGAAGTCTTTTATGGGAACATTTACCCCCCCAACCTTGGGTATACTTTGTTCATTCTTTCTACGTCGATCCGGTAGAAAAAAAAGTAAATGCAGCAACCGTAACTCACGGTAGTCAAACTGTAACTGCTGCTGTTGCTTACGAGAATGTCACCGCAGTTCAGTTTCACCCTGAGAAATCCTCGAATGTTGGACTTCAAATACTTTCTAATTTTGTCTCCCAGGTGCGCGAGAAAATTACCGTTTAAAGTGTTTAAACTGTTTAATTAATTGTCTCCGTATCTTACATTTAATTGCCAATGCAAGCAATTCAAATTTAATCCAACAACTAAACTAGTGTTTTCTGCTATATTCAATGTTTGGCAGTCAAGGGTACTATTGTCGCTAAAATCCTAACGACACGAAAATCATTTTGCTAAGAATTTACGGGAATCGTCAGTTAAAAACATTACCAGGGAAGCAAACCAGACCGACTCTAGCACGGGTAAGAGAAGCCATATTTAATATTTGGCAGGGAAGAATTGCAGATTGTCGCTGGTTAGATTTATGCACTGGAACGGGTTCTATGGGTGCGGAAGCTTTGTGTCGAGGAGCTAGCCTTGTAGTTGGTGTAGAAAAATCTAAAAGTGCTTGCGGTATTATAAAACAAAATTGGCAACAGGTCGCAGCTTCCGATCAAGTTTGGAAACTTTTGCAGGGAGATATATTACAGCAGTTGCCCAAACTGAGCGAACAACAGTTTGACAGAATTTATTTTGATCCACCTTATGCAAGCGATTTATATAAACCTGTTTTAGAAGCCATTACTCGCTACGAGCTTCTAGATATGAATGGAGAAATTGCAGTAGAACATAATCCCAAATTATGGACACCATCACAAATTCCGGATTTGGAAATATGCCGTCAAAAAGTTTATGGTAATACTACCGTGAGTTTTTACAGTTATCAGTGAGCAGTTATCAGTTATCAGTCGCTCATGTACTTCATTGATAAATACCTATTGTACCTATCCCATTGACGGTTGAAAATTGCCGTTTTAGCAAAAGTCCTCTAGAAGAGGACTAAATGAAGATTTTGTTTCAGTCCCTTTTCAGAAATTATACTTACCAATTACCAGGAACTGGTTACTGATAACTGGTAATTGTTGACTGTTAAAGTCCGAGTTCGTTACCACGCTTGTATTGTTCGTAAGCTTTATAAAATAAACCAGCTAAAGTAACGAAAACTAAACCTAGAACCATTCCATCAAGTAAAGGTTCAACCATTGGAGCCTCTTTATTACAATTTTTCATATTTGTTTACTAAAATCATTTTACCATTAAGAGTTGGCCTTCCAGCGCTCCTGTAAAGAATTAGAGCCTTATTTTGAGTTCAGAAAAGACGATTGGTGCTTGCAGAGACAGTCAAGAACTTTTAAGCTATGTGTAGGAAATGAAATATTTTTTGTAGACACCGACTTTGACAGCAAACCTTTTGGATAACCAGATTATCAAACCGGACACTCTAATAGGGCGAATCGCGTTCTTCTCGTTAGCGATTTTGCTAGCAATCCTATTAGGCATTTTTGCTGTAAATATGGTAAGAAGTTCCGACCCCTATATTAAAAATGTACTCTCTAAAACAGGAAATCCCACTCAAGGACACGCAATTTTCCAGATTAACTGCGCTGGCTGTCATGGCTTAGAAGCAACGGGAAGTATAGGTCCTTCGCTAGAAACGGTATCTAAACGTAAATCTCGTTATGGGCTAATTCACCAAGTAATCAGCGGAGATACACCCCCAATGCCGAAATTCCAGCCTAACGTTGAGGAAATGGCGGATTTATTGAGTTACTTAGAATCGCTTTAGGAATTGGGTCATGGGGACGGCAGTTAAGAGTTAAGAGGTAGGAGTTAGGAGTTAATAGTTAAGAATTGTTAACTTTTAACCTTTGGCTTTTGAACTTTGAAAATAAGCCGATCGCAATTATTACGAACGTGCATGACAAAGCGACTATTTTCAAAGTTGGATTTTCCCAGTGTTTAATTGCAATTGCAATTAACGCCCAAACTGTAACGCCACTGTAAGCAATGTCTTGACGTTGAAGAAGTGCGATCGCCGCTACGAAAGTTGCAATAACTACCATAGTTACAGTCCAGACTTCAGCGGAAATGCCGAAACCGTTCCAATCATTAATATATAAAGCACTTGCTATGTTAACGATAGTCGCAACGCTTATCCAACCAAGATAAATGCTAATTGGGTAACGAATAAACCATTTTTCAGGGCGAGATACAGGTGTACCACTTTCTAAACGTAAGTACACGGTTGTTAACGGGAGTAAAATTAACAGCATTGCAATAACTGAAAGCACGAACAGCCGAGATAAAAATAGATACACCCAAATACTTTGAGCAATTGATGCAATTGTTAATAAATATCCAGTTTTGCGTAAATGGGGATTTTCTCGTTGGGATGGTAAAACTTGATAAATTGCAAAAGCAAATAGTCCCAAATAGATAAGCCCCCAGATTGCAAAAGCATAATTAGCGGGAATTATTAAAACGTCTTTGAATAAAGTATTGGATATCCCACCAATCGTAAGTCCGTTAAGCGGGAAAATGTTTGATAAGACGTTGACGATAAAAGCAATTACTACAGCAGCAAAGGTGATAAGTTGCCGTAGGGTATCTCCAGAATTACTATTAGACTGCTGCATGGAATTTTCTATATAAATAAAACTCAGGATTACACTCTATGCTTGATAGCCTATATTGTCTGGGGATAAAACAAAAGCGTTGGAAATACTCTATTAACTAATATATTATTTTTGGGGACTTGGTAGTTTGAAGGGAGAAGCTGAAGAGGGGGTGAGGTTGAGCGTCTATATAAACTATTCCGATTGCGGAATAACGATAATCTGCTCATAATATCTCCTAGCGAAAAATTAAAGGAAGAAATATCATGAGTAAACCAGTTTGTGTAGTAATTGGTGTTGGTGCGGGTAACGGTGAATCTTTTTGCCGTAAATTTGCAGAGTCGGGTTATCAAGTAGCAATGTTAGCTAGGAATATAGATTATCTGCAAAAATTAACCAAAGAAATCCCTTCTGCTAAAGCTTATCAATACGACGTTACCAAAATTGATAAAGCAGCAGAATTATTTAATAAAATTGAATCGGAAATGGGTACAATATCCGTCTTAGTTTACAATGCCGGTGCTGGTGCTTTTGCGAATATCGAAGATGCGAGCGTCGAAGATTTTCAACGTGCTTGGGAAGTTAATAGTAGAGGATTATTTGCTGTAGCTAAGCAAGTTATTCCCCAAATGCGTAAGATTAATAAAGGTAATATTGTTATTATTGGAGCCACTGCATCTATTAAAGGTGGCGCAAATTTCACTCCGTTTGCTTCAGCGAAAGCCGCACAACGTAGTTTAGCGCAATCGATGGCGAGATATTTAGATCCACAAAAGATTCACGTTTCTTATATTATTCTTGATGGCGTGATTAATTCCGAACGCACTCGTAAAGCAATGTCGGATAAGCCGGAAGATTACTTTATGAAATCCGATGATATTGCCGAATCAGTATTCTTTTTAACTCAACAACCGGATTCGGCTTGGACGTTTGAATTGGATTTACGTCCTTTTGGGGAGAAGTGGTAAAGATGGGGTAGAGGGGGGAGATGGGGGGATGGGGAGACAAGGAGAAGAATAACCTACTCCTAACACCTAATCCCTAACTCCTAACTGTTACCTGTTCCCTCATACTTACTTTTAGGTAACTACTTTACATCGGTAAACATTTTTATTACAGTCATGAGCGTGGAAATACTCATTGAATAACAAATAAAAATATTTATGGCTAAGATTGCGATTGTTTATTTTTCTGGTATGGGGCACACGCATTTGATGGCTGAAGCTGTTGCCGCTGGGGCTAAGAAGGTAACATCTACGGTGGATTTATTACGTATTACTGGAGAGCAAATTACTGATGGGCGTTGGCAAGATGATGCCACGATAGAAACGCTGAATCAAGCTGATGCGATTATATTTGGTTCACCTACTTATATGGGTGGTGTTGCAGGGCAGTTTAAATGTTTTATTGATGGTGCGGGGGTTTGGTTTGAGCAGAAGTGGAAAGATAAAATTGCGGGAGGTTTCACTCATTCAAGTTCCCCTAGCGGTGATAAGCAGGGGACTTTGCTTTATTTAGCAACTCATGCAGCCCAACAAAGTATGATTTGGGTAAATGTTGGCGATTTACCAAGTAGTTATCAAGGTAAGAATGATGGTGTCAACCGCTTGGGTGGATTTATGGGAGTAATGGGACAATCTGCACTCGATATGAGCGGTAAACCACCAGAAGTCGATCCAGGAGATGCTCTGACAGCAGAAAGATATGGTGAAAGGGTTGCTTATTGTACTCAAAGATGGCAGAAATAATTTAGTCACAAAATAAACTCTTGTGGTACGGGCATCTTGCCCGTTTATTTATGATATCAAACCCTAGTGACAAATTAGTTCTTGATAGCTGGAATCAAAATGCGTCAGCCTGGATAACTACTATTGAAAATGAAGAAATCGCAAGTAGAAAAATCACAAATCAAGCAATTATCGATGCAATTACAGATTATTCTCCCGTATCTATTCTCGATATCGGGTGTGGTGAAGGTTGGTTAACTCGCGAATTAACTATTAAAGGAATAAATGCTTGGGGTGTTGATGGAGTTTCTCAATTAATTCAAAAAGCACGATTGATGAATTGTGGTAATTTCTTTTTTTCATCCTATGAAGATATTGTCAACAGTAATAAGATAGATATTCAATTTGATGCTGCTGTTTGTAATTTCTCTCTTTTAGGAAAAGAAACTATAGATAATTTAATTCGTTCGATTCCTCGTTTACTTAAGAATCATCAATTGTTATTTATCCAAACGCTGCATCCGTTGATAGGTTATGGGGAATCTGCTTATATTGATGGATGGAGACAAGAACTTTGGCATGGTTTTAATTCTCAGTTTAAACAAGCAGCACCTTGGTACTTCCGCAAGCTGGAGACGTGGATAAACTTGCTTAAATCTTGCGGATTTTCGATTTTAGAATGTCGCGAACCAATTAATCCACTGACTCAAAAGCCTGCTTCAATTATTTTTATCGCTTCATGTAACTGATTATGTTTTCACATTATTGGAGACGTTATATATAACGTCTCTACAACAGTTTCGTGATAAATAGGGTTTGCTGAAAAAGTAATGAAAAAGTGAGGTGGAGATTTATTAGTTATTTTTGGGAAGATGAAACATAAGTTTTTGTTGACCGAAAATTAGTAAGCTATAACTTACGATAATATCAAGCTGCAAAAAAGGTATTTTTCGGAAAAATAGACATTAAAAAGCCCTAACTAAACGTGAAAGATGAGTACAAAGATTCATCACTAAAAAAGTAATTGCAATTGAATTTTGAGAAGTATGAGGAAGTTTAGCCATCATACGATTGAGATTAAATCTTCTTTTAGCTTGTCCAAATTTTCCTTCGATAGAACTACGAATCCTCTCATCATAAGCGGCTTATTTTATATTATCTTTACTAATATTTAATGGAGGTCTGCCCAAAGGAGGTCTACTGATTCTAATACCCCCACTCTTGGCGAACCCACAGGCGGAATAATTCTACAATAATTCGCAGGTGCCCTTCTCTAACTTCGATTACATCATGTTGTTTTAAAGTTTCTACTGCGTCCGGTGTTGCATTGTATTGTTGCGCTATCTCTGAAAAATTTAATCCTTCTGGGTAGGGTGCGATTACTTTTAATATATCTTGTTGAAATGCGACGCCATCTGATGCTTGACCCCACACTCCATCAAAATAACCGCGTCCACCTTGGAAGAAAGCAGGGTTGTTAACCACTGCTTCTACATCTGATACTGTAAAAATATGGTCGCGCTTGTGTTTCATTTCAAATACCGAGTCGTTATAAAGGCGAACTAATTGAAACCCTAATAACTGAACTAAATAAGGCTGTCCGTAAGTTAATGTATAAATTTTGCTCAAGGCTTCTGGAGCGTAACCTAACTGAAAATCCTCAAAACCAGGGTTTTCAAGAATCTGTGCTGTAGCTTCTTCTGTCATAAAAGATACTTTAATTGGAGGAACAACGCTAGCAAAGAAAGGTTTGAAGTAATCTGCGGTCATTTCTTCCAATGTATGCAAACCAGCCAAAGCAAAGGCTATTTTAGGACTCTTTTGTACCAAAGCCCGCAGGTACTCCATAAAGTTTTTAGGAATTTTACCTGCTTCTATTAAGTCTTCAATTTTTTCAAACTCATCTAAACCAATAATTAAGCCAAAGTCACCAAGGTTATTTGCGACCTGTTGCAGGTAACGTTTAAAAGTTCGCTGCGGAAAGTTAATATATTCATTATCGGATGGTGCCTGTATTTTTACCTCTTGGGATACAACATCACTAATACCAATTAACACATCACCTAAACCATCAGCATCAGCTAACTCCTGTAGGTTAATATAAGCAAGCCGCACTCCTTCTCCTATACAATTAGCAGCGTTGCGGAGAATAGAACTTTTACCCATGCGCCTGTGCCCATATATAACTACAGATTGTAACTGGTTTCCCTTGACCCACAGTTCCTTTAATTCTCTCATAATATCTTCTCGCCCCACGAAAAGATGACCCTCTACCGGAGATCCAACAAAATAAGGATTGCGTACTGGTTCGGTGATGGTAATTTCTCCTACCTCACTTGCTATTTGTAGGAGCGCTTCTTTCCAAGTTTGGGCAATATCTAATATTAAGCCACGTTCCGCTTCTGGTAGGATGTCGGGGTGGTTGAGGATGTTGGTAAGTGACCCTAACGCGCGGTTGAGGGCTGAAGAACGCTGGTATTTAGAACGACTTTTTTCTAATACACGGGTATTTTCTACAACTTGACTTAGAAATGTGAGAGTTTCCCAAGTAGTAGGACGTAATAAATTTTCTTGGGGGAAAGTAGGGAGTTGGATAGATGCGATAGTTTTTATATCTTTTGTTTTTTTGAAAAGGGTTAAAGTGAAAGCGAGGGTATACATCTCCTCACCGTAGAGAAGCGAACGAACTAACGCAAAAGCATCCGTTGCTTTATTGGGGTTTTTTTCATGTAAATACCAGAAACCAGCAGCGATCCTGCGTTTATGATTGTCAGTGCGAGGGTCTATTTCTAAATATGATAATAATTTGTCTCTGAAATTATTTAACAAAAAATTATTTAACAAAATAGATAAAGGGACGGCAAAAATACCTCGAATAAATTCTTTTTTAATATTGGCTGTTAATGATGCAGAGGCGAAAAATACTATTCTCCAATCGTAAGGATTTGAAGCTAAACGAGAAATATACCAAATTAGTTGGTTTTCTGGAATCTTATTAATAACTTTATTAATAGCTGTTATTACAGAGCTAAATTGCAACGTATATTCTAGCAGTTCGTTTGAATTATATAGACCACCCTCCCAATCATTTAACAACCAAGTTTGCAAACGAGAAGATAGATTGGGCAACGGTAACGGAGTAATGCGAGGAAGCAGGCAACTATTTTGAAGCGAGCGTAGATTGAAGTATAGCAATATTAACCAACTTTCTGGACGTAATATAGCCACGCCAAACGCCACGCCAAACGCCAAGCCCCCAGCCACGCCCCCAGCCACGCCTAATGCCAACCACCCAGCCACGCCTAACGCCACGACCCCCGCCACGCCTAACGCCACGCCTAACGCCGCGCCCCCCGCTACGCCTAACGCCGCGCCCCCTGCCACGCCTAACGCCACGGGATCTGCCATACCTAACGCCACGCCTAACGCCACACCCCCCGCTATGCCAAACGTCACGCCCCCCGCCACGCCCCCCGCTACGCTAAACGCCACGCCCCCCGCCACGCCAAACGTCACGCCAAACGTCACGCCCACCGCCACGCCAAACGCCACGCTTGCCCAACTAATAGGTAAGCCAATGTTTTGTAAAAGTAGACAGACAGCAACGGGAGTTATAACTGTCAATACCACTCCTTGAAAAAGTAATTCTCGCCGTTTTACATTTTTATGTAATTTTTCCAATCCGTTACGCCAATTCATTTCTATTAGAGGGATATAACCATCACCAAATGTCTTTACATACCATCGCAAGGCTTGAGGAAAGAAAAAAGACCAGTACAACAGACGCAAATAATCAAGTGGGTTCCATAATGACAGCGGGCGCGTTAATTTCGGCGCCAAATCTAAGCGAGGTACAGGCTGTTGTTGGTTCATACAATCAGTTATCTCAATCTTTGATAATATTGTTCATAAGTTTGGTTACATAACTTCATTAATAGTTTGGGATGTCCGTTACTTGATTCTATTATTCTAAGAATATCTGACTCTTTAAAATTTTTCACGTTGGTGTTTTGTAAACGCTCGGTGATAAAGCTTCTAATAGTGTCTTCAGACCAGGCACCGATGTTTTCGGTTTGAAATATACCTGCTAAAGTTGATGTACTTTGGCTATCTTGAAATAAATCTTCAAGAGGTGAGTTTGCTACTACTACTAATCGTATAGGTGCCGATATCCCTTCTGCTTTTGAGCGTAACCAATCTCTTACTCCCCTTGTAAATCCTTTCTTAGCAAGTTTACCTACGTTATCTATTGCCAATAATATCCTTTTATCTTTTAATTCACGATTTAGTTTATTTCCTGAACAATGAGGAATACCGATTGCATAACATAATGCGTCATAAAATTCATCTTCCGAATCATTGATTCCGTTCAAATCTAAAAGTACAGCTCGGCGAGACTTAACAAGCTCGGTAAGGGAATAATGACCAATTGCCCATAATAATGAGGATTTACCTACTCCTTCTTCTCCAACTAAGGCAACGTTAGCACCACTATTTAAACATTCAAATATTCGCTTGAATTCTATTGGGCGTGGAAAGAATAATTTTTCATCTTCAATTTTACCAAGTAGAGGTATAAAGGGATTTGTATTTGGGGTACTACTTATTTCATTTTGGCTTGTTGTAGTAACAGGTGATGAAGTTTGAGTTGTTATCTCTGTAGTTGATAAGCGATTTTTTTTATATTCATCTTCAATAGCATTTTTTAAGTTATCTTTCTTGATTGTAGTATCTAGTAATGATGTTAATTTCTTAAATAATTTTGCGCCTGTATCTCTAACATGTTCTTGTGAGCGATTAGATGTTTTAGATATTTCGGCGTATGTTTGACGTGACCAGCAACCGCTAATTATTTCTTTCTCCAAATCTGCTAATTTTTTTTTGGTTTTTTGATGTAGCAAATTGTTAATAAACGTCAAAGCTTCATCTAGTTCCATCTAACCTCATTAAGACTACATGCTTATCTTATACAGATTATTTCACCATACTTTACCATACAAAACCTACTTTAAACTACATTTACCTACAAACATAGCGCCTCAGAATTGCCTACAATATCCAACTGACAAGGCTTTATCTATAAGGGAAGATGAAAGTACTAACAGAGGTTATAAATCGAAATCGATGCAAAATTTAATTAGGAAGAGAACGAAAGCTATTGGGACAGCTTGTATCTACGCTCTTGGGTCTGGAACTACAGTAGGGGTCGCACTACCTGGAACAGGAATTCCGACGCAGTTTGTCATGACTGCTGCTGATATCAGCATGTGTCTAAAAGTCTGGAGAATATATCACAAAGAAGATCTTTCGTCAAAAAAGCTATTTAGTATGCTCATAGATATGGGAGTTGTAACAGTTACAGCTGTAGGAGCAGCTTATGTTTTCTCAAATTTAGCCTCAGCAGTTGTGAGTGATGTTTTTTGGGGTGTAGGGAGCGCTTTGACAACTACCGTAAATGGGGTCTTTGCGGCGCTTTGGATTAGTTACTGCGAACAAGCCTATCAACAACGAGATCGCTTACAAGAGGTTTAGTGAAAAAATTTGAACATCATGTATTAGTAACAATTTACTGACTTCCACATGATGTTCAAAACCTCTTCCCAACCCCTCTCTCTTGAAAAGTTTCGACGCGCTCCATAGCAACTAAACAAAGAACCGGAATAAGAAAATAAACTCAAAGGAGGCAAAATCAATGTCAAATCTCACTCTCCGTTTAATCCTTGCTATCATCCTTTCTCCCTCCAGTGTAGCCCTAACACTTGCTAATAAAGGTAAAAATCCTTTTTCACATAATTTCTGGATAAACTTTGCTCTAATGATCGTACCGATTCCTGGCACTGCTATTATTCACGCATTGTGGTTCATTTCAAATGAAGGTAGCAATCCTAAATAATTTATAAGCAATTCTGTTCTCTGTTCTCTATTTAATAACTCAGCCAGTACTTTAGCATTGTAACGATGCCGTATGTCAGTGGAACCATAATAGGCTCTCTAGTAGCATCGGAACAGAAAACCGGGTAATCGCTGTAATACATTAATGCTACAGAAGTAATTAAGCGCTGAAACCCTTGATTTGTCGTTAAGAGGTTGCTCGGCCATTTATTGAGTAAGCCACCACAACTCCCAATCAAATCCTTAGATAATAAGACTTTTAAGCTTAACCCGGTTTTCTGTTCCAATGATGCTCCTACCCCAAACCTGGCATTAAACGAGGGTATAAGAGAATTGGTAGTTACACCAATATTACTAAATTTGACTTGTTTACTTTTTAAAGCAAAAAGTGATTTTCCATCTGATAAGTTGAATTAATATGAGCAAGCATTGGAAATTATGTTAGTCAAGTGGGATGAATCCAGAGGAGTTCATTGTGATGAAGTTTACCGAAATTTGTCTTTCGAGCATAAGATAGAACTTCTTAACCAAATAGCAGCGATAACTTTTGACAAAAACAGTTATTTTTTTAAGCAGAGCGAGTTAGAAAAATATATTTTTGACTATTTACAAACTTTACCAAATGCTGAAACTGACCAAATAAAATCACAGAGTGACAGCAAATCGGTATTAAAGTCAATTAAAATACAACATGGATTATTCGTGGAACGAGCGCGAGGAATTTACTCATTCTCTCATTTAACTTTTCAAGAATATTTTACTGCTAAGGTATTTTATGCTAGTTTTGAAATCAAAAAGACAGAACAAAGATTCATTAGAAGTATATTTGAGAAAAACTGGCGAGAAGTTATTTTATTTCTTGCTAACTTAATGCAATAGGCTGATAGATTGATGCTATTTACAAAACAAAATGTTGATATAAATTTAGCTTCAGATGAAATTTGTCAGCATTTTATAACATTCGTAAATAATTTAACATTCGTAGTTAAACATCAAGGAGCAGATATTAAGCTTTTAGGCTTTCCTTATTACGCTTACGTTGCTTATATTCATGATTTCGGTTTACCAATTAACACCGCATCTCCAACGGGCTGGGGAGGTGAAGGAAATGGTTCTTTTGTGACAACTAATGTTGCTGTTTTTAAGCTGCAATCATTTTCAGAAATGGTCAAATTATCTATAACTGTTCCCGATAAACTAGCATTAAACTGTCCGCAAGCAGTCTTTTTATCATTAACTACAGCCCACAGTCGATAAATTTGATTGTCGGGGAGACGAGAGAGATTGGTAATGGCGATCGCTATCTTTCTTTGGCTCGAATCTAATACAATACTTCCCGAAGCGTTATTAGTCTCAACTCCTTTAAGCGCCACTAAACGCGAATTCGGCTGCTGTAAAATGGCGATAATTTCTGTCTGACGATTGACTTGAAGCTGGGTACGTTGCAACCGTTGTCGTAAAAAATAGCTGTCAACTGCCAGAGCTAAAATTACGATTGCAGCAACTATTTTACCCCAAGGCAAGGAAATCCAATTAAATGATTGTTGGCTGCTTGCGGTTTGTTCGACTGCTGCTAAAACTGCGGTGCGAAGTTGCGCTGGAGGTTGTTGGGAAACTTCGTAAGCTAAAAGTGTTGTAACTTCCTGTAATTGAGTAATTTGCTTGACAATTTCCGGGTTTTGTGATGATAAACGTTCTAATTCTTCAGCTTCTTCGGAACTGAGAATGTCAAGGACATAAAGAGCAATTAATTCTTCTATATATTCAGATGATTTAGAATCAGTCATGAAAGGATGTTAGCTAGTTAATCCAGTCTTTTAATATTGTTTTGAGCTTGAGTAAACCTTGTCTAGCCCGCGTTTTCACGGTTCCCAAGGGCATATCTAAGGCTTTAGCAATTTCTGATTGGCTTAATCCTTCATAGTAAGCCATTTCTAACACTTGCCGCTGCAAGTCCGGAATTAAGGCTAATGCACTGTGAATTTTCTGGGAACGTTCTGCAATTGAGGCTTGCTCAAAAGGAATGTTGCGATCGGCAGGGATTTGTTGAGACAATTTATCTAAATATTTTAGTTTTGTTTTGTGAGAACGCAGTTTGTCGATCGCCCTCGAACGAGTCAGCACGACAAGGAAGCTACTGAGAGAACTACGGTTAGGATTGTAGTTCTTTTTATGCCACAGTTCTAAGAATATTTCCTGAGTCAAGTCCTCTGCGGCTTGCGGCTCTTTCAATATTTTCAGCGCTAACCCATAAACTAAAGCAGCATAGCAATCATAAAGAGTTGCGATCGCAGACGAATCTCCGGCTTTTAGAGCCTGAAACAACGCTGCATCAGTTAATTTAGGCGAATCAGAGTTGTGTTTGCCTTTTGCAGGATGCATGAAAAAGAGTCAGGTAAGAGCGGATTAAAATGTATTCTTTGTTTCATAGCATGGTTCGGATAATATCACATCTAATTCAGGTTCATTAAAGAATACGGCTGAGAATGCCAATTGGATGTTTATTTACCCGGCTATAAAAATTACTTTGAGATTATGCAATCCAAATTAACTGCTCGTTCGTACTTAAGTAAAGAACAATACCTAACATTTTACTTTTAAGTAAGAGAATTATGAGCGACAACAACAATCAATCTCGAATTATTTCCCCAGAGCGTCGCAAGCTGCTGCAATTAGGAGCGCTGACTGGTGCTGCTAGTGTATTTGCTTTGGCTACAGGTAATAAAGCTGACGCTCGCCCACGTAGAAGTAAGAAAAAGGATGCCGAACTTTTTAACGGAGCCGCGATTTTAGAGCAAAAGGCAGTTAATACCTATAAAGCTGCTGCGGAAAACAATCTTTTACCCACAAAAGCCTTTTTAGATGTTGCACTACAGTTTGCATCAGATCACGCCCAACATCACGATCGCATTCAAAAGATTACCAAAGATGTACTAAAAGGTACTCCCGCAGATACTTCCAATGTCGGTACTTTTCCGATTCCTCAGAATGTGCTTACGGGAGGAGAAGCAGAAGTAATTCGCTACGCTTTAACATTGGAACTTTTAGCTGGCACCGCTTATATGGATTACATTCAAGACAAGTTAACAACTAATGCCGCAGTTAATGTAATCGCGACAATTTTACCAGTGGAAGCACAGCACGCAGCAGTTTACCGCTCCGTGTTGATGGTAGTACTTCAGGAAAAGGGACTACCCGGTGATGACAAACTTGTACCCTATGCATTTTTCAACAATCAGCCTACACCTCCGTTACCAGAGGCTTAGGTTAGAGACATTTTTTAAGCAAAGCCCCCCAAATTAGCGGGGGGTTGGGGGGATCTAACTGTCTCAAAGCTAGAATTATTAGGGTGCGTTTTTTTTAATAATCAAGCTATCATGTCAAATCTCAACGATAAATCAGTTATAGATAGTTGGAATCAAAATGCATCGGCTTGGATCACTGCTATAGAAAATGAAGAAATTGCAAGTCGAAAATTAGTTACTAATAAAGCGATTCTCGATGCAGTTACAAGTTATTCTCCTGCAAATATTCTTGATATCGGATGTGGTGAAGGTTGGTTAACTCGCGAATTAACTATTAAAAGAATCGAAGCTTGGGGTGTTGATGGAGTTGATCGATTAATTGAAAAAGCACAGTTGATGAATTGTGGTAAATTTTTAGTTGCAAGCTACGAAGATATTGTAAATAGTAATAAGATAGATATTAATTTTGATGCTGCTGTTTGTAATTTTTCTCTTCTGGGAAAAGAAACTGTAGATAATTTAATTAATTCGATTCCTGGTTTACTTAAAAATAAGAAATTATTATTTATTCAAACTTTGCATCCTGCGATCGGTTGTGGGGAATCACCCTATATTGATGGTTGGAGAGAAGAATTATGGAACGGTTTTAATTCTGAATTTAAACAAGCAGCACCTTGGTATTTTCGTAAATTGTCAACTTGGATAAATTTATTGAAATCTGCCGGTTTTTCTATATTAGAATGTCGAGAACCAATAAATCCAATTACTCAGAAACCTGCTTCGATTATTTTTATTGCTTCTTGTAAATAAACTTGTCAAAATTTACTCTATGTCCCTCTGCGCTTACCTTAGCGCTCCTCTGCGTTAAAAAAATCAACCAGTTTGTAGCAAGATGTTGGGTTACGACGCTATATCAGTTTGGCAATTAAACTTTAAATTATAAAAGCGTCTAACCCAACCTACAATTACTAGAGTATGATTACTAAATTCATTCTTCAACACCCACCACCGCAGTTTTCCCTTCAATTCCATAGCGACTCACACCGGAAACCGCAATATTTTCAATATCAATATCATCTACAAAATACGAATTTTTATTCCCAGGTAAAATCTTTGTCGTCCATTCATCGCCCTTTTTTAATTGCACTACCCAAGATTTAATTTTTTGTTTATTCTTAGGTTGCCAATAAAGTCGAATTTGTCCTGACTTTTTATCTTGAATAATCTGTAATTCGGGTTTATTTGGTTCAGTATCATTCAACCAAGGTGTTGCGGGAACTAATGCGGGTTTATTGTAAACTTCATCTTTTAAAACATCGGCAATTCCATCGCGGTTTTGCATCAAAGCTTTCATACTAAAGTGAATATTACCGCTAGTTTTTGTAAATCCTCGGGTTGTTCTGATTTGATAAGCTATTTCGCTGGCATCCCAACCTTTACCTTTTTCGTTACTAATCCGACTCGTATAAATTCCGGGAAAAATACTTCTATTTTTGGTATTTTGACTCAACCACCAGTTTAATAATACCGGATAACTTTGTGCTGTTTGTTCAATTTTCCAATAAAGCTGCGGTGAAAGATAATCTAACCAACCTTGTTGTAACCACTTACGAGAATCAGCGTAAATTTGCTCGTAAGCATTGAAACCTTTGCCACTACTATCTATATTAGTAATTCTGGCTGGATAACCAGGTTGCCAAACTCCAAAAGGACTAATACCAACTTTTACCCAAGGTTTCTCTTTCTTAACGCTCTCATACATCCTCTTAACAAAAGTATTGATATTCTCTCTTCTCCAATCAGCACGATTTAACTTTCCTCCCGCAGCTAAATATTTTTCCCAGCTTATTTCATCGGGGAAATCTATTTTTTTACCTGCTTCGTCGCGTTGCGGATAGGGATAAAAATAATCGTCGATATGAACACCATCAATATCGTAACGATTAACAACATCTAAAATTACTTTTAATGAATAATCTTGAACTTGCTTTTCACCAGGATCTAACCAGAGATATTTACCGTATTTTTTGACAAATTCCGGTCTTGTTTTACTGATATGATTTGCAGAAATAGGGGATATTGTTTCGGGATGATGAGCGCGATAGGGATTAAACCAAGCGTGTAATTCTAAATTCCGTTTGTGCGCTTCTTTAACTGCAAATGCCAAAGGATCGTAAAATGGTTGTGGTGGTTTTCCCATTTCTCCGGTAAGGAATTCCGACCAAGGTTCGTAGGAAGATGCGTATAAAGCGTCACTTATTGGACGAATTTGAAAAACTACAGCGTTCAAGTTCATTTCCGCCGCTTTATCCAGCAGGGCAATCAATTCAGCCTTTTGTTCTTCAGTAGTTAATCCGGGTTTTGACGGAAAATCAATATTGGCAACGGTAGCAATCCAAGCAGCACGAAACTCTCTGGTAACTGCTGGAGGTTTTATTTCTTGTTGTCGTGGCTGGGATTGGGATTTTACAGGAGAAGCAATTCCAACTAAGAGTAAGCTAATTAGAATTGCTTTGGTTTTTAATATAAATGTCATATTCTGCCACAGGAAGCACCACCTAAATAAGATTTACATTTAGGGTTGAAAGTTCCTTAAAATTCCGGCAGATTATTTAATAATTTATCTATTCCGCTAACGGTAGCTAGGATACCAAAAGAGATTGATAATAATAAACTGCCAAGAATTCCTTGAAGTAGAGGAATAGAAACATGAAAATAAATTGAACACAGCCACGATATCGCTGCGATGAAAAGTCCAATTAGTAAACCTATGGAAAATTTTTTGATGTTTGATGGTTGAGTATTCATTTTAAGAATGTGGGTTAATTACACAATTATTTTAGCGCTTTGAATAGGTTTGTAGTAAGGGCTTTAGTCATCATAATTTATTTTTTTTTAACGCAGAGGAGCGCAAAGGGAAGCGCAGAGGAACACAGAGTTTTTTGGAACCTAAATTAATAAGATATTACTTTGCGATAAGCCGCACGCGGCATGGCTTTGCTATCGCGCCAATATTTCCCCTTCTGCTTCAACAATATTATCTAAAGTAAACGTTTGAGAATCAATAAAGGAAATCTTCCTCTTGAGTTGCGATCGCCACTGGATTGATGATGAAAAAAGTTGTAAAAGTTTGACGCTGCTGCCTTTTTGCAATTAAAAACCCGGCTTGTTCATCAAACCGGGTTTCCAACAACTAAAATTATTAAAATTCATATAGAATTGCTACATTTGAATACCGTACCCTGCTGCATCGGAGCTTTTAATATATTAGCGGTAGGAGAATACAGTTCAAGCTTCGATCGCGCTATTAATACCACCAACATCTAACTAAGGCAGACATGGTAGCGCGTCTTACTATTCCGTCAGCAGTCATCGCATTATTTTTCTGAAATTTAATCACAGCAGTTTTTGTTCTCTCATCAAAAACACCATTACTTTTGCAAGAGTAAACACCAACAGTCTTTAAACACTCTTGTAAATTAACTACGGCATCTCCGGTTGAGCCTTCTTTAAGTGTCACAAAAGTATTTTTAGCCATGACTCATTGCTCCTTATTTACAATTACTTAATTTAGGTCTGTTAGCGTAAAATTCAAAACAAAATTCGTTCAAATCAATCAATCTTTATGGTTTGAAACATTTGTTAATATTTGTACTTTTCTCTCGCTGTCAATAAAACGTTACATAGTCTTTGATCGTTGAGACTAGGTAAATTATTGTTTCAGACAGAGGTTTCTAGACAAATTTACTTAGCTTTACATAGCTTTATTTATCGTACCCATTTACTCAATTCACAGTAATTATTTATGCAATATTTTCATTTAATTTTTATTTATGCTGTTTAGTCGATAGAGTAAGAGACACCGCGATAGTTAAGATTTTTAGATGATTCGTTATTTTGATAAATAGGACGGCGAATGCAATAAGGTATGCCGCGATAGATTGCAAATATATTAGTTTCCGACATTTTTACTTCAGAAGAATTACGATTGTAAGATACACCGCGATAAGTTAATTTCATTTTTTAATCCTTAATAAACGTGATTGTTTTAGCTACTTGCTTGATTTCAAATTCCTGCAACAATTTCAATATAGAATTTAGAGCTATCCAACACTATATAGAAAAGTCAGGGATTGAATTGATAGCAATTTGACTTAATTTTTAATTAAATTTGTTTACCTTTTTAAAAACTCAAGGAATGAAAATTAATCGTCGTTTGCTATATCTATATATAGAAGCGAACTATATTGAGTTATGCAGTTTAAAGATATGAATTAGCAAAAAAAACGCCCGCAGGCTCGAAGCCTAGGGCTAAATTATTTATTACCGCACCTTACAGTGGGCTTCGTTTCTGTATTGCTACCTTTGATTCAATCCACCCGACAGCGCCCTTCATCATCACAACCAATTCTTTCCTGACGCTCTTTAATAACAGTTTCTAAATCTGGCCTTCCAGTTAAACGCAAACGCAAATCTGCCCAAATACCGTAAATAAAGTTGGCGATCGCACCTAGTATCGGCAACTTCGTAATCGCATAAACCCAACCCATTCCTAAAGCTTCGTACACTCGACGAAACACTTCGACATTTTTAATTACGGTACCGTCGGGCAATATTCCATGAATTCTTCCCATCGCTGTCTCAAAGTCAATCCCAGCATTTTCTTCTGGATTGTAATCATCAGCTGCAATATCTACAAATGCAACTTTACCTCTGCCAGCGTCGCGTTTTTGCAAAAAGTTAACTTCGCGCAAGCATAAGGGACATTCACCATCGTAAAGTAGTTTGATTTCCCAAGCTTGGTTAAGGGTTTGATTGGAATTGTTGAGCGTGCTGGTTGAGGAAGACATTATCGTTAATTTATATAAGTTGTGTATATGAATGATATTAATATTGTGACAAATTATGAAGAAAAATGAAGCGGATTATTAAAAACTTTTCTTTCCTGTGCTTCTCTATGATTACCCTCGACAAAAAATTATTAAATAAATGTTACAAAGTTTAGTAAAATGGCACTAATAATAAAATAAGTATTTCTTCCTATTGATATCATGGCGGAACATTTTCCTTGGCTCACCGCGATAGTCTTATTTCCACTTGTAGCTGCTGCATTCATTCCATTGATACCGAGTAAGAGTGGTAATGCCGTGCGATGGTATGCCACCGGGGTGGGGATGGCAGACTTTATATTAATGTGCTTTGCCTTTTGGCGGAATTACGATGCAAGCAGTGCAAGTTTTCAACTAGCGGAAAGTTATGCTTGGGTGCCTCAGTTGGGTTTTAACTGGGCTGTTTCCGTCGATGGTTTGTCTGTGCCTTTGGTTTTGTTGGCGGGTTTTGTAACTACGCTGGCGATGTTTTCGGCATGGCAAGTCGATCGCAGATCGCATTTATTCTACTTTTTAATGTTGGTGCTGTATTCGGCACAGATTGGGGTATTTGTAGCTCAAGATTTAATGTTGTTCTTTATTATGTGGGAAGTCGAGTTAGTTCCCGTATATTTACTGATTAACATTTGGGGTGGTAAGAATAGACGTTATGCAGCAACCAAGTTCATACTCTATACCGCAGCCGCTTCCATATTTATTTTAGTCGCCGCGATCGCAATGGCTTTATATGGTGGCGAGAATGTAACTTTTGATATGGCAGCTTTGGCGACGAAGGATTATTCTCTTGGTTTTGAGTTGTTGCTTTACGCGGGATTATTGATTGCATTCGGCGTAAAGTTGGCTATCTTCCCCTTACATACATGGTTGCCAGATGCACACGGTGAAGCAAGCACTCCCGTATCGATGATTCTGGCTGGTGTGTTGTTGAAAATGGGCGGATATGGATTAATTAGACTTAATTTAGAGTTACTTACCGAAGCGCATATTTACTTTGCACCAGTTTTAGCAACCCTTGGGGTAATTAATATTATTTACGGTGCTTTAAATTCCTTTGCTCAAACTCATATGAAGCGACGTTTGGCTTATTCGTCAGTTTCTCATATGGGATTTGTATTGTTGGGAATTGCTTCGTTTACCGACTTGGGAATCAACGGTGCAATGTTGCAGATGATTTCTCACGGTTTGATTGCATCGGTATTATTCTTCTTAGCTGGGGTGACATACGATAGAACTCATACCATGAAAATGGATGATATGGGTGGAATCGGACAAGTGATGCCCAAAGTATTCGCATTGTGTACGATGGCAGCAATGGCTTCCTTAGCGCTTCCCGGAATGAGCGGATTTATCAGCGAACTTTCGGTATTAATTGGTGTTTCCACAAGCGATATTTACAGTTCAACTTTCTGTACGGTGACGGTTTTTCTAGCTTCAGTAGGGATTATTCTGACTCCGATTTATTTACTTGATTTATTGAAACAGGTATTTTACGGAGAAGGGAAAGTTATTTGCGATATTGGTAATGCCAAATTCGAGAATTTAGAAGCAGAAGGTACGGCTTGTTTTGGTACCGATTGCGTTTTACCAGGTGAATCGGTTTACAGAGATGCAAGTGCCCGTGAAGTATTTATCGCAGCTTGTTTCTTAGTGTTGATTATCGGAATTGGGTTTTATCCCAAAGCTGTAATGCAGATATATGATGTCAAGACAGTAGCAGTGAATGCTCAGGTGAGGCAATCCTATACGCAAATAGCCCAAAGTAATCCCGGTGTTTATGCAAGAGGAAATGTGACACCTAAAATTGCCAAAGCCGAAGTTGCGCCGGTTTTAGGGACTGTGAAATAATGATTCGATAGTACGGTAACATTGAATAACTAATGTAGAGACGTAGCAGTGCTACGTCTTTATTTTTTAGGTGGTAACTATTCCGTTGTTGGTAGAGATGAGAAGCGATCGAGAAAAATATGGGTGTCAATCTCCAAACCGTTAGTTCAATCAAGTCTAATATATGGAAGCTTTATATATTAAAAGGATTAGAGTTTGCTTGGTTCCCAATTCCTGTTATTATCCTTTTTTATGAAAATAATGGTTTATCGTTTGAGCAATCCCTGCTTTTAAAAACAATTTTATCACTATCAATATTTATATTTGAAATACCTTCTGGTTACTTTGCCGATATTTTTGGTAGAAAAGCTTGCTTAGTTTCAGGGGGATTAGTTTGGACGTTGGGATTATTATTTTACTGCTTTCAAACTAGTTTTAGTGCATTTGCGATCGCAGAAATTTTATCGGGTTTGGCTATGAGTCTTATATCTGGTGCAAATACAGCTTTGGGATTCGACAGTTTAGTAAAAATGAACCAAGAGCAAAATTACCGTCATGTAGAAGGAAGACTTGGAGCTATTGCCGGAGTTGCAGAAGCAATTTGTGGTTTGGTAGGGGGTTTAGTAGCTGCTCGCAATTTGGTTTATCCTTTTTATTTACAAACGATTTGTATATTCGTATATTTCTTAATTGCTTTAACTTTAGTTGAACCAAATTTAGATCAATCCTCAACTAATGCCTCTCAACCAGATAATCACCGGGAAATATGGGAAGCAATCCGTTTCTCATTGCTAGTAAATAAAAAAGTCAAATGGTTAATTTTATTTTCAGCAAACTTTGGAATTGCAACTTTTCTTGCTGTTTGGTTATCTCAAGCAGATATGCAAAGTCGCGGTTTAGAAGTTTCTAGCTTTGGATTTGCTTGGGCTGCATTTCACTTGATAATGAGCTTTGCTTCTTTTAAAGCAACATCGATTGAGAATTTTTGGGGTACAAAAAAAGTATTTTTGGGTTTAGTTATATTCTTAGGTTTATCTTATATTTGTCTTGGTTTGATTAATCAAGTATGGGGAATTATATTTATTGCTTTAATTTACTTTAGCAGAGGCGTGCGTAGTCCTTTAGTATTAAATTGCATTAACCAAAATCTCCCTTCATCAATCAGAGCTACAGTACTTTCTATAAATAGCTTTATGTTCAACTTAGGTTTTATTGCAATCGCACCAGTGGTTGGATGGATAACAGAAACCTATAATCTGGATACAGCTTTATTTTTACTTGGTTTTGTTTTTATTGGTTTTGGAGTCTTTTGCTGGCAGAAATTAGTTGAATCAGAAGTTTTTTAATTTATGATATTAGCTAAAATCTAACATCATAATTTTAGGAGATTTTATCCCTTTCTCTTTATTTTTACTTAGAAACGAAAATATAATTTAAAGGATATCATGGTATTCATGAACTAGCAGATAATAAGCAATAAGTGATTTGCACGATATTAAAGTCTAATTCATCAATGTAAAAACCAAAAATAAAGCCGAAGTCACTAATTCTCACTACCGAAACAACTTAGAGGCAAAATCTCGTAAGAAACTTCACCAAACCAGCCCTTTATGTCCCCCTTCAATTCCCACCCAAACCTGTTGCAGCGTCTTTATTTGTTCTTAGGGAATATAATTAAATCAAATTTTTTACGAATAATTGTTAGGATTTTCGACTGTTAACCCTTCGTTTGTAGCTGCTGTATTCAACTCATTATCGGCAGATACAAATATTATGGGAGGTAGATTATTAGCTATACAGAGGTCATTTACCGTACTTCCTGCTGCTAATTGAACTGCATCATAACCTCTTAATCCCCGCGATTGAGCTAATGCTATTGCTAAATTTATAATATTCTCTGCGATTTCAATAACTTGATATTCAGATACGAAATCATGTTTAAACTGATCGCACGCTGTAGTTGCATCTGTAACGTTAATACTGCCACCCCTTGCTCTCCTCGTAATTGCAGCTACAATTTCAACACCTGTAATTGCTGCAACTAATACTTCATGATTCAAGCTGGGATTAAATAAATTTAAAATCCATGTGGAACCAGTTTCGCTGATATAACGTTTGACTAAAGCACTGCTATCAATAAAGTAAACAGCCATTATCTAGCGACGTTCCTCAATAATAGTCTCAGAAACAGGTTTACCTTGTACTTGAATAAGTTTTCGCTGGTTTTGTTGATTATTAAATGGTTGTTTAATTTCTTTGACTAAACCAGATGTTAACAATGCTTGGTGAAGCGTTGTTTTTTGAGTAGGTTTAACTTCAAGACGCTCTTGTATCGCTTGATGAAGCTGCTGTAATTCTTCTGGTTTAAGGGATTCTAATTCATCGAGTATTTGGTTGAGTGTCATTAGCTCTAAATTTTAAGGTGGTATATCTTAATTATTCTATAGTAGCAACAGCATTTTTTTATGAATTACTACAAGTTTTCATTTATGAGAACAATTTTATTGAAATAAGGGCTTACGCAAAGCCCCCCAATACAGCGGGGGGTTGGGGGGATCTAAACGGCTTAAATAGTTAATTTATCGTTGCGGTTGCGTAAGTCTTGTTAAATATCTAAAAACGAAAATACAATTTAAGTAAAATTAGAAATAGTATTCATGAATTAGCAGAGAATACGCAATGAGTGATTTGCAGGATATAAAACAAAGAATAGCTAGCGATTAGGCACTATTGCACAACCAAAATACTTGTTTGCTTTCGTTGGACTTGTGCGTGTAGCGACTTCGGAACATATGCTACTAAAAAGCTAAGCTATAAAATCTATATTTATAAATATTAAATCAAGACCTGCGACTGATGTTTAATTAAAGTTCACCATATTTAATTAAGCCATTGGCTTGACAAAATTCGTCTTGCTACTTCTCTTCGACTATATGGAAAACAATTCCTTGATGCTTCGGTTACTTACAACGCTTGAAGGAGCAGGCGAACATTTAATTCAACCGCTAGGTCATCATCAGTTGCTATTAGTGCTGCTGGAACTATCGCTGTTGCTGCTGATGTCGCGGGGACTGGGTGAGGTGATGCGGCGAATTAATTTTCCACCCGTTGTGGGGGAATTACTCGCAGGTGTGCTGCTTGGCCCTTCGTTATTTGGCTTGTTGTTTCCAAATTTATACGCTGAGGTTTTTCCCCAAAGCCAACAACAGTCTGATTTGTTATCAGTAGTTTCTTGGTTGGGCGTACTGTGTTTGCTGATTGTCACCGGGTTAGAAACCGATCTAAAGTTGATTATTCGCAAGGGTAAAACGGCTTTGCTGATTTCCCTCGGCGGAATTGTGATCCCCTTTGTTACCGGATTCGGACTCGGTTGGTTTTTACCAGAGACTTTTTTAGCTGACCCCAACAAACGACTGGTTTTCAGCTTGTTTATTGCTACGGCAATGAGTATTTCGGCGGTGCCGGTGATTGCCAAAGTGCTGATGGACTTGAATTTGATTCGCCGCGATATCGGTCAAGTTACCTTAGCAGCTGGGATGACCGACGATACCATCGGCTGGATTTTACTTTCCGTAGTTTCCGGGCTAGCTAGCAGTGGTAAATTTGACTTCGGTACTGTTTTTCGTTCCGTAAGTGCTGCTATTTTATTTTTGGCGATCGCCTTCACCATCGGAAGGACGATTGTAGACCAAATATTGCGCTGGGTAGATGACAAAGTTGGCGGAGTTACTGCGAGTTTGTCGGTGCTGCTGGTTCTATCTTTTTTGGCGGCAGCTTTTACTCAATATTTAGGTATAGAAGCGGCATTGGGCGCTTTTGTTGTAGGGATTCTCGCCGGTCAATCCCGCCGTTTCAGCAGGGAAGCCGGACACATATTAGAAGTTTTCACGGCTGGGTTTCTTGCGCCGATTTTCTTCGCTTCGGCAGGTTTGAAAGTCAATTTGCTGGCTCTTTTAGAACCGCAAACGTTGATATTTGGTTTGCTTGTTCTCGCCGTGGCCTGTGTAGGAAAGTTTACAGGAGCCTATCTCGGTTCTCGCGCCGGTGGTTTGAGCCACTGGGAAGGAATGGCGATGGGTTCGGGGATGAATGCTCGTGGAGCAATGGAAATTGTCGTAGCTACAATTGGTTTATCTTTGGGTGTTCTCAATTCCCAAATGTATTCCATTATCTTAATGGTGGCAATTATTACTTCGCTGATGGCTCCACCCCTGTTGCGCTGGTCTTTATCGAAGGTGACTATCGGTGAAGAAGAGGCTCAACGTTTGGAACAAGAGGAACTCGCCAGCCGCAGTTTTATCAAGCAGATACATCGCGTTTTGATACCCACTCGCGGTGGTGCAAATATCCAGCTTGCAGCCCAATTAGTCGGCTATATGGCGCATCAAAATCATACAGAAGTAACACTTTTGTATGCTGATGACAAGTCTAGAGCTGAAGCAAGTCAAGCAGCAACTGCGGAAAAAGATACTATTGCTGTTGCAGCTTTTACTGCTGCTTCTCAAGTGATGCAGCTACCCGATGATTCCACTCTCCAGAAAAAAATAGAGTCGGGATCTAATAAAGTAGAAGCAATTATAAATGAAGCTAATAAAGGGTATGACTTAATTGTGCTGGGAGCATCCGAAAAAACTCGCTCCAAAGATTCACTATTTAATTTAATAGTTGACCGGGTAATTCAAGAAGCCCCTTGTGCAACAATGGTGGTCAAGTCGCACTTGAGTGAAGCCGAGGCAGAAAGTTCTACAACCGCTCAACAACCGTTAAAAAGCATTCTCGTGCCCACGGTAGGAACGGAATACAGCAAAAATGCCGTAGAGGTAGCAAGTACAATTGCTGCTCAGACGGGGGCAATAGTTACAATTGTCAACGTGATTAACTTGCCACCGATAGAGTATATCCTTTATGAAAGACGAACGCTACATCCGATGAAGGATATTGCCAGCGATTTACTCGAACAACAAGCTGTAATTAGTCGCAGTTTCGGCGCTGATGTCCAAACCCGCATTCTCAAAGGAACCAGCCCAGAAATGGAAATTCTCAACTTTGCTGCAAATCAAAACTTTGACCTGATTATTCTTGGTAGCAATATCCGCATGGTAACTGGACGGGTTTTCTTCGGGCATCGAGTTGACGCAATTTTGAAGAAAGCTCACTGCCCGGTAGCTGTGATTACCGCGCCTTAATTACAGGGTAGGGAATAGGGAATAGAAAAATGCCCGTTGTAAGAAAGCGTAGTGCAATATATATAAAACTTACGAAAAGCTCCCCTTAAAAAAGGGGGGTTGGGGGGATCTAAACGTGTGAAAAGCTTAATTTTATGTTTCTTACGGGACACGCTACGCTAAGCTTGTCACTGCATAAATCCTCAAACAATCTCTTGACTCAGATGCTCGAATAAAATTTTTATTCCCATAAAAATCAATACCAAACCACCAATTACTTCAATTTTGTTTTTAAATAAATCACCAAAACTATGACCGATATAAACAGCAACGAAACAGATGCCAAATGTAATCATACCAACTAAACTAGCTGCTGATAAAATCGAAATTTTTAACACTGAGAAGCTAATACCTACAGCCAAAGCATCAATACTTGTAGCAATGGCTAATCCTAAAAGAATGTAAAAATCTAGCGGATTGAAGGCTTTTTCATTGTTTTCTATGTGTAATGATTCATAAATTAGTTTCCCACCCAAGAAACACAACAACCCAAAAGCAATCCAATGGTCTACTCTTGATAGCAAATCCCTAAAACTCAGTCCAATCAACCAGCCGATTAAAAGCATCAAGCCTTGAAAACAACCAAAAAATAGGGATATTTTTAAAGCTTTATTGAGTTTGATATGCTTAATTACCATTCCACTACTTAGAGAAACAGCACAAGCATCAGCAGCCAAGCCCAATCCCATGAAAACTGTTTCCATAAATTTATTAATTTATTCAAACTATAAACTAACTCATTGTATATTCAAGTTTAACTGATTGTAAATACTTGCAACTATCATATTAGGTTCATTTTTTATTCATTTATTTTTCATTTTTGAACTATTAGGTAATAATGAGAAAACTAGGAGTAGTAAATATCTTAGAACAATAAACGCAGACCGCTTAAAATTACCAAAACTGTAGAACCTTCATGCCCGATTACCCCTAAAGGCATATTGATATTACCTGTAAAATTGGCTATTAATAACAGGAAAATAAATGAAAGCGCAAAAGTAATATTTTGCTTGATAATACGATTGGCACGACGAGCGAGGTTAATTGCCTGAGATAATTTTTCTAGACGATTGCTCATCAAAATTACATCGGCAGTTTCTAAGGCAACATCATTTCCCGCAGCACCCATAGCTATACCTACTGTTGCCATAGCCAGTGCAGGAGCATCGTTAATTCCATCACCCACCATTGCCACATTTTTATATTTTTGCTGTAGCTGTCGAATAACCGTTAATTTATCTTCTGGCAGAAGTTCGGCATAAACTGTTTCTATACCAAGGGATTTAGCAACACTATCGGCAGTAACTTGATTGTCTCCGGTGAGTAAAACTACTTGTTTAATACCTAATTGCTTCAATTCTTTAACCAATGCTGCTGCTTCTTTACGAATAGTGTCAGCAACAGCTATCAAGCCTATAACCTTTGCATCTTCAAGCACCCAGACAACAGTTTTACCTTGTTTTTCTAAACGATTATTTATCTGAATTAATTCGGGGTTTAGATGGGCAATTTCTTGACGCACAAAAGCAGTTTTTCCTACCTTAACTGTTTTACCTCCGACTTCACCTACAATTCCAAAACCAGTTTGTGCCTGTACTTGACTAGCATTTTGCCATTGCAGATTTTTCTGTAAAGCAGCTTGGGTAATTGCCTCGCCGATAGGATGTTCCGAACGAGATTCGATGGCGGCGGCTAACTCTAAAACCCGATCGCAATGCCCTTCTATGGGAATAATCTCTGCTACCTCTAATTTCCCTTCAGTTAGAGTACCAGTTTTATCGAAAGCGATCGCCTTTATTTTGCCAATTTTCTCTAATTGCCTGCCATTCTTAAATAAGATCCCTGCCTTCGCACCGCGAGCAATTCCCGATAGTAGGGTAGGCATAATTGCAGCCATTAACGCGCAGGGAGAAGCTACAACTAAAAATATTAATGCTCGATAAATAGTTGTTTCCCAATCCCAACCCAATAAAAATGGCGGTAAAATTGCCAATAATAATCCGATTAAGACGATAATTCGCGCATAGCTTCGCTCGAATCGTTCGATAAACTGCTGAGAAGGGGGAGCTTCAGTTTGGGCTTCTTTTACTAATCTAATTACTCGTTGAATCAGACTACTTAGGGGCGATCGATCTACTTCTACTTTCAAAGCTCCATTACCGTTGAGCGTACCAGCAAAGACTTCCGAACCAACCTTTTTATCTACAGGAACAGACTCACCAGTAATTGATGCTTGATTAACAGTACTCCAGCCTTCTATAATAACACCATCAACCGGAATCAGTTCTCCTGGCTTAACTAATACTAAATCCCCTACTTGCAATTTAGCGATATCAATTTCTTGTTGTTGTTGTTCGTTAAGGACTATAGCAGTATTCGGTGCAGTTGCCATCAGAGAACGAATATTTTGCTCTGTGCGCTGCATGGCAATGCTTTCTAAAGCACCGCTGACAGCAAAAATCAGAATCAGCATTCCCCCATCGACTATTAAATAATAATCCTGTTGCCATAAACCTAAGATAGCCGCTCCCAAAGCAGCTACTATCATGAGTAAATCGACATCTAATTCTTTTTCTATAAATAGAGTCATCAATCCTTCTTTGGTGCTTTCGTAACCGCCGATGACGTAAGCAGCTGGAAAAATTAACAAAGCAATACCAATCCAACCCAAACTAAGACATAACCAGCCCAAGGTTAGGAGAATTGCACAGGCAGCAGCGGCTAAAGCGTCTGGATGCGTTTGCACAAGTCGTTTGAAAGAAAATTGAGATAAATATGTTTGAGCCATTAACTTAGAAAATCTAATTACATCCTTAACATAAACCTTGACATTAATGTTAAGGTCAAGAAAATAGTAAAGATATCTTAAATGTCTACTCAATACTTAACCATCAAAAAGCTTACGGAAACAGTAGGAGGGGGAATCACGCCGCGCATGGTACGCCACTATCATCAAATTGGCTTACTACCCGAAGCAATTAGATCGCCGAGTAACTACCGTCTCTATAACGAAAATCACGTCCAATATCTGCGGCATATTTTGGCACTCAAACAACAAGGATTTCAATTAGAACATATCCATAAATTACTAGAAAATCAATTAGAGCCAGGGGCAGATGTTACCCTGATTAATCAACTACAGCAGCATTATGATTCGATAATCCAACAGCTAACTCGACTGCGGCAAACTGCTTACTCTTTAGAAAGATTGTTAGGTGGCGATCGCTCTTGTCAAACTGTTCGAGCAGAAACCATCGCTCAAATAAAGCTGTTGAATGCACAAGGAGTTAAATCGTTAGAAGATGATTTCGAGCAAATAGATTCTTTATGGAAGGCTCTTGACGCTTCGACGCTAGCTCATCCAGAAACATTTGCAGAATCCCTGACATATCTTTTACCCGATTTATCAGGGAAATCCGAAATTGAAGTCGATTTAATTTCTCAATTGGTACTAGCTTGTGGAGATGTAAGTTTAGTACATTTTCTCAGAATTAGTCACTCTGCCATTGCTGCTGCTCGCTCGGCACTAAAATCTGGCTGTCAGATAGTTGGAGATATTCCCGCTATCGCTGCGGCTTTAGATATTCCTCGACTTGCCCATCTCGGATGTGATATTGATACCTTAATTGATAATCCGCACATTACCAGTGTTGCCGAAGCAGAGCAAGAATTTTGGCATGGTAAACCCTGGCAAGAAAAATTACTTCAGTTAAAACCTGGCTGCATTGCGATTGTAGGATATGCTCCTTCTGTATTGGTAAGTATTTGTAAAGCAGTTAAAAATAGTCAGTTGCAACCTGCCTTGGTAATTGGAATGCCCATTGGCTTTAGTCATGCCCCTGCTGCCAAACGTCTGCTGATAGATTCTAGCGTACCTTTTATTACTATTTCGGGAACTTTTGGCGGTGGTTTATTAGCGGCAACTGCCTTAAATGCCATTGCCCAATCTACAATTGAAAAGCCTGATTGCCACTGCTATCTAAATCATTGACATTCTTTAATGTAATATATCATTTTCCTTGATTAAATCTCCTTTATACGGTGATGGTAAGTAATAAAATAAAAATTGATATCTTTACATATAGCTTTCCTTTATTTTCAGAATAATTAACATCAATCCTGAGCGATCGCACTATCCCTACCGCTGATGATTCAGGATTCGGAGGCTTTAAAACGCTACTACAAATTTATAAAAATTATTGTAGTAATGGTATATAATCAAGCTTATAAATACCGTATTAGTACACAAGATATTCAATTTTTATTTTCGCGTAATGGCGAATCAAACTCGAAAAATCATTCACATTGATATGGATGCTTTCTACGCTTCAGTAGAGCAGCGGGATAATCCTAAATATATAGGTAAACCATTGGTAGTCGGTGGCTCACCCAATCAACGCGGTGTCGTTGCAGCAGCGAGTTATGAAGCGAGAAAATATGGTATCCATTCTGCTATGCCGTCAAAAATAGCAGTTGCAAGATGTCCGAATTTGATATTTGTGAAAGCTCGATTTGAAGTATACAGAAGCATATCATCGCAAATTCACCATATTTTCAGACGTTACACCGATTTACTTGAACCCATTGCCTTAGATGAAGCTTACCTCGATGTGACGATTAACAAGCAAAATATTCCCTATGCTTCTACTATTGCTCGGTTGATTAGAAATGAAATATTCCAAGAAACTAATTTGACTGCATCTGCTGGGGTTTCGATCAATAAGTTTCTAGCGAAAATGGCATCTGGTAAAAATAAGCCTAATGGAATGACAGTGATTTTACCAGAACAAGCGCAAGAATTTGTGCAAGGTTTACCGATCGAAAAGTTTCACGGCATTGGTAAAGTTACAGCGGCTAAGATGAATGATTTGGGTATTCGCACCGGGGCAGATTTAAAAGGGCGTTCGCTTGAATTTCTGGTACGGCAGTTTGGGAAAGCTGGTTATTATTATTACAATATTGCCAGGGCAAGGGATGAAAGAGCGGTTGAAGCGAATCGCATTCGTAAATCAATTGGGGCCGAAAACTCTTTTGCAGTTGATTTAAACGATACAGCATTAATATTAAAAGAACTTGAAAAAATTGCAACTACCTTGAAAGAGCGTATCGATAAACATCAAGCTAGCGGCAGAACAATAACGCTGAAAGTGAAATTTTCCGACTACCAGCAGATTACCCGCAGCAGAACTTTGAATACTCCAATTAGCGATTTTAATGCGATTTTAATCGAAGCAAAAATATTATTTAAAACTATCGAATTAAACAACCGCAGTATTCGATTATTAGGTCTTTCACTGTCAAATCTTGATAATATTGCCGCGCAAATAGTTCAGTTATCTTTGTGGTAAGTTTTTGAATGCAATGTTTATGAATTAATCTTTTTCATTCCCGGAGATGTCTAATAATTGATGGTGCGTTACGGCACGATCTAATTTGCAGTTAAGCATTTAACTTATGAGTGCTTTAACATATTAGGGTGTTGATTCCGATCAAATTTTTGCATATGAACGTTCATACAATTTTTATGCTAATAATAATCGCAACATTAGTCCCTCTCCCCCTTCCCCTCTGCCCTTCTCCTGGAGAGGGGTGCCCGTAAGGGCGGGGTGAGGGATTTACTTTTTGCATCCAAAATTATTTAATCTAGCTAAACTGATACCAGAAAATTAAATCCAGGTGTGGCAATAATATAAAGACTCAAAAAGCAAACATCAATGGAGTTGTAAACGATGGCACCTCAAGAATTTTTAGAAAGTTTAGCACAAGCAAAAACAGATTCACAAAGGTTAGTAATTGTTGCAAAATATTTGGATTCAACCGCTTTAGATAATGCTACAACTCGAATGTGGAGAAAGCTTTCTTACAGTAACGAAATAGAAATGTCCCTCAAAAACGTTGCCTTTCATTTAGAGGAACTTGCAGAGGCAGAAAAGTAAGAGGGAGTAGGGAGTAGGGAGTAGGTAATGGGTAATAATGGGGTGATGTATCTTATCCCCTTGTCTCCCTATCTCCCCATCTCTCCCCTCTCCCCCTCTCCCCTAACAAACCATTCTTTTCAATCCCAATCGTTTCAAGACAATTGATAACAGTAATGATAATAAAAGTAATCCGATCCAACCGATAATTTTGATTCCAAGTATTTCGACAAGATTGAAGCTAGCTTGACTAAATAATCTTGTACCAATAGATAAAAATATTTGCGCTAAAATACCGTTTATACAAAATATTCCTAAGCTGTATTTTGATAATATTTTTGTTAGTTTAACAATTGGTGACGGTAAACTTTTTTCGTTGACTGATGCAAAACATATAAACATCGTCGGTACGCTTAAAATACAGGAAAATGCTGCATAATCGAAAGGACGTAAGGAATCTGCTAAAAAGAAAGTTAATACTCTATATTCAGCCATCATTGTTGCAGCAGTAAAGCATAAAAGCAGAATTTTATTGGTTTTACTTAAAGAACGGGATACCCTCTCTATCGAGTCAAAATTTTGATAAATATATACACCTAAAGCTATGTAAGCAAGCCAATAAATAATTAAAGGACGTTCCAGAAATATTAAAACCTTTAACACTTCATCTACAAAAAAACCGCTAATTGTAGCATAAACAAACAATAAACATACTGCTTGAGCAATCAATGTGGTGACAATATTTTTTTCTTGAATTATCCAATCTCTAACTAATACAAAATTCCATAGTAGCTGCAAGATGATTAAAAAATAATAAGCACCCGTAAATATTTCTCCTTGGAAAATTGCTACGATAATTTCTATAATAGAATTTCCATTGATAAGCTTTAATCCTGCTGCAATACTAAACCAAAATAAAATGGGAATTCCCAGACGATTAAAACGTGTTTTAAATAGTAACTTTGGTTCTTTCGGAGAATTGGCAATTTGTCTTTCAAAAAGGAACATCGAAATAGTTAGAAAAACTGGAACGCAGAATCTTAAGGGAGCAAACAAAGTTTCTATAATTCCATCACTTGTTATAAAACTAGAGCGAGGAAGAAAAATTGCATGAAATGATACTACTGCAACAATACTTATGGCTTTAAGAAAATCTAAGAAAAAAAGTCTATCCTTTTCTTGAGAAGGTAGCTGAACTATGGGCTGTTCTTTCATGTAGGTAAATAGAAAATAATGGTTATATCTGGCAATACATATAAAATTTGAACCATTGAAATGGAATTTATGGTTCTGTTAACTGTTAGGGATTAGGGAACGGGGAATAGGAAACAGAGAAGAGAAAATGTACGTTCGTCTTTTTTCTTCAAATAGTAATCCTATAATAAATACTGTTGAGTTTGTAAAAGTTATTTATGAATTAAATTTATAAACTTATTGTATGACTGTCAAAAATTTTTAATTGTTAACCGATAACTTATTATGATTTTTCGCCACTTGCTTGTTTACTCAAAAAACGTTTAACTAAATTAACGCATAATCTAGGAATTCTACCCATAGAAAATATTGATAATATCACTACATAAATTGCAATTAGTAAAAGTGCTTGAAGAAAATCTAAAGATGCAGATAAAGGAAGATTAATTACAGTTAACAGTGCTATTGTAATAGTTAAAGTTGGTAATATTACTGGTTTTAACAAGTCCATAATATTCCATTTTGCAGCATGACTTACTGCCAACCAAAACCAAACGCTTGCACCAATACCCATTACTAAAGCAACGGCGCAAGCCACTCCCCTAACTCCTCCCAAATTAGCTCCCACAAAGAAAGCTGGGATAGAAAGCGGTACCAAAATCCAGTTAATTGCAGCATTGATATTTGGTTTATCTATAGCATTCAAAGCCGTGCCGAGAATTGACATAAAACCTCTGGCATAAGCAAATATCATCACTATTTGAAAGATGCTTACCGCAGCCTTCCATTGCTCGCCGTATACTAAAGGAATAATCCACGGTGCGACAACAAACCCCACACCGTAAACCGCAGCATACAATACAGCATACATTTCCAACATCTGACAAAGGTATATTTTTCTACCATCATCATCTCGCTGCGACATTACCGACAAGTTAATTCGGTTAATTTGCGACAGAGCAAATGTTGGTAACATAGCCAATTGATAAGCCAGATTGTAATAACCTAAAGACGTAGCTCCAATTAATCTACCAATAATTAAATTATCCGCATTAGTATTAACGTAAACAGCTAAATTGATGCCTATCAAGCTGCTAATATAAGCACGCACCTCGCGAATTGCTTGCTTATCTGGTTTGAAATGATATTGAAAACTATATCCACTAAAATAACGCTTCAATAAAGCATCAACTATAGACATAGTTACTTCGGCAACCGCAAAACACCAAACTCCACCACCGAAAAACGCACAAACCACCGCACCAGCAAAACGTGCAAATCCCGCACAGCTATCAGTAATCGCTAACTCGCGAAACTTCATTTGTCGTTGCAGTACAGCACCGTGAGAACCCGCACCCGCGCCGATTAAAAATATACAGGCTACAGTTAAAGTCAGCGGAAAAACTAAAGGACGATCAAAAAATTTAGCCAAGGGGAAACCAGCCAAAGCTTGGACAATAAACATCACCACAGAGATATTTACACCCAAGCTATAAACTGCATTCACCAGCTTTTTGTCATCCAAACCACGCTGCACCAAAACCATCGCGATCGCAGCATCTTTAAACAGTGCCGAAAGAGTTGTCACAATCGACACCATTCCCCACACACCAAAATCTTCAGGTGACAAAAGACGCGCCAGAAATATCTGAGCAACCAATTGAGAAACTTTAGCAAAACCGAAACTAGCAGTCAGCCATAAGCCGCTGGAAGCTATTTTTTTTGTAGTGATATGCGTCATTTTTAGGAGTTAGGAGTTAATAATTAAAAAAATTACTGTATAAATTGTGAGAAATTGCAGTCAATTTTAATTCATCGGAATGCACTATTGTCGTTAATTCCAAATTCGACGGAAATTAATTGATGCGGCTCATACACAAAGTACGTTAAAACTTACATCTTGCACCATTCTTAACAACCGCCTTAGAATAAATTCTCAGGCTAATACACGTTAGCAGCGTGGCGTAAGCCATAGTCTGATAAATCAGACTGAGCAAGGCTTTTAGTAAGTTTTAACGTACTTTGTATATTACTTGAAATTTATTTCTAGGCGGTTGTGAAGGCTTAACGACATTGGTGCAAGATATCACTTAAAACGCACTCTTATTCCTTACCCAGTCTGATTTATCAGACTTTGTATTTGAGCCTTGGAATTTATTCCAAGGCGGTTTACGAGGCTTAACAAGAATGTAATTTCTCAGCAATTATAAGCGCAGTCGAATAATTCCCAACTCCTAACTCCCAACTCCTAACTCCTAACTGCTAATTCCATTCCTTTGCTTCCTAATTTTTCGCGTAGTTGCTTGTCTTCACATAAGCGAATCAATGCTTGGGAAATTTCTTCGGGGGAATCTGGATTTACTAATAAACCGTTTTCTTCATGGTGTACTGCATCTTCTACACCACCGATGCGAGAAGCGATTACGGGTTTGCCAAAGTAACCAGCTTCGGCGTATACTATGCCAAATCCTTCGATACTGGCGCTTTGGGCATCGAAAAATGTCAGCATGGCGAAGATGTCACAGGCTGCATAATAATCTGTTAAGTCTGCATCGGTAACAAATCCAGCAAAATGTACTCGCTGTGTAAGCTGTAATTGAGAAGCTTTTTGTTCTAATTCGGACTGCATTTTTCCTCTGCCACAAATTATATAGTGGATATCCAAACCTAAATCTAAAAGTTGGTTGATATTATCAATTACTTTTCCGAAACCTTTACGTTTTACCAATCTTCCTACTGAAAGAATTACGATTGCATTTTCAGGAATATTGTATTTTTTACGGATATTTAACCGCGCATTTTCAAGATACTGTTGATTTTTTGCATTATTGCCGAATTTTTCCGCTCTAACTACAGGATTAATAACATAAGTAGGAGAATTAAAATTAAACTTTTCGCTGAGGTAATCTCTCGTAAAAGAACTATTGCAAATAATACCCGTACTGCGTTGCAAAGTGAATTCAAATAATTTTTTTAATATCGGATTACGCAAAGGACAAAGAATATCATTGCCATGTACGTAGATAAAAAATTTAATCGGTAAAATATAACTTAACAGTAAAATAGCAGGAAAATCGTAACCGTGTCCCCATTCTATATAGTTATAGCGATAGCGAAAATAAAGTTTAATTGCTAAAAAAAATGACCAAAACATATTCCAAATTTGTTTGATTATCGCTCCCAAACCAAACAAACGAGGTATTTTTGGTAGATACCAACGATGCACCGGAAACTCTTGATTTAGATCGAAATCTTGATAACCTGCAAAAGTAGCTGTTAACAAAATCGTTCTTTCCGGGTTTTGCAGACAGCGGTTATATACATACTCTTCAATTCCACCTTCCTTCGGAAAAAAAGTACGCGAAACAACCAAAATATCTGGCGAAGATGTTTTTTCTTTAATTGCAGTATTCTTAAATGACGAAAGATTTTGCATTTTGTTTAACGAATTGGTAATTGGTAATTGGTAATTATTCTTCTTCCCCCTCTTCCCCCTCTTCCCCCTCCTCTCCCTTTAAACTTTCAAGAATCGACAAAAACTTAGAACCAGTCTGCTCCCAATAATAAGAAATTGCAACCTTTTTACGTCCTGTTTCTCCCATTTTTTCGATTAAATCGGGGTTTTCAATTAATGTTGATATAGCTTTGGCTAAAGCTTGAGAATCACCGGGTGGAACTAAAAAACCATTTTTACCTTCTTCGATTAATTCTGGCATTGCAGAAACATTAGTTGTAATTATTGGTAATCCGTAGTGCATCGCTTCTAAAAAGACAATGCCAAAGGTTTCTTTTAAAGATGGTAAAACAAAAATATCGGCAGAAGCATACAAATGTTTAATATTTTCTTGATTTGAACCATCGTGAAATACAACGCATTCTGTTAACTTAAGTTTTTCTACGGCATTCTTTAATTTATTGTAGTAGCTAGAATTATTTTTACGATTTCCGACTAAATGTAAGGTGAAATTTTGACGTTCTATTTGCGAAAAAGCTTCGATCAAATAGATTATACCTTTCCTGGAAACGTAATTACCTACACATAAGATTTTTTTACTATCCGATTTAAGAGATGAAGATAAAATATTATATTTTTCTCGATCTAATCCTGGGGATAAAACATGAACTAAGTCGGGGTTAATTCCTACGGAAACTATTTCGCTTTTGGAGTACTCGCTACTAGTGATAATTAAATCGGCGAAAGATAATTTAATTTTTTCTATTGTTCTGTTGATAAACCTTCTCAGATAAAATGTATCGCTACTGTCATAATTGTAAAACAGATGCACTACAACTACAATTTTACTTTGAAAAAAAACATGGTGAACAATATTTGTTAAAAATAGATATTTACTGAAATAATGGTCTTCAACTAAAATACCTCTACCTCTATATTTAAACAAAATTATCGCGAATATTAAAGATGCTAAAATATCTCCAAAAAATGGTATTTTGCTAAGTCTCAAATAATGTTTTTTTTCATGCAGGCTGACATACTCTTGCTGCCATCCTTGTTGCTCTAGATATTGTGAAAGTTTAAAATTGTAGAGTTCTCCTCCTGTTTGAGGAGGATTTGCACCCGAAAAAAAAATAACTTTATTCATAGGGATAATTTTTAATATTCAATTCTATTTTGTCAACGAAAACTAATTTAAACCCGTCATTTGTATCATACCTCTAGCATAATTTTCCAAGCTGCATTGATTTTCAACCCAATTTTGACCTTTTATTAGCAGCTCTTGTTTATGAGAACTTTTCATGACATCAATAATGGTTTTTGCAACTTCTACAGAATCATCGGGGTTGACAGTCCATTCAGGAGCAAAATTTTGCAAAATCTCGTTAATCCCACCCGTATTACTACCAACTACCGGCACATCACAAGCAATTGCTTCTACAACCGTGCGCCCAAAGGGTTCTCGCGGGGCAAGGGTAACTACTATATCTGCACATTTATAATAATCTTCAATATTTAAAGCAGGGGGTAAAATTGTGAATCTGTCTGCAACTCCTGCATTGATGGCGCTTTCTCTTAAATCCTGGCTGTAAATGTTTTGGGGGGATTGATCTTCACCGATCGCAACTGCATGATAATTTTCCCCCATTGCTTTTAAATGCGCCAATACTGGAATCAGCGCTCTAAGATTTTTATCGTTGACAATTTTAGGTTTGTTAATCCGGGAAGGAGTAAGCATTATCCTCGCACCAGAATTTATTATAGATTTCAAATTATCGGGAGGAGCGCTACTTACACTTTGGATATTAAACTTTTCCAAATCTACAGGTTGATAAAGAATTCCTCGAATATCCGGCATGAAACCACGGATATGTTCTGCTGTAAATTGTGAATTACAAATGGCACCGGGAGAAAGACTGGCAAAAGTTATCTTTCTGGCTAAATATCCAAGTTTATTGTAAGACAACGCCAAATCGTGACAAAAATGATAAAGTTTACGCCCGCTCAAACGAAGATATGGTGAGAACAATGTCAGTATTGGTAAGTAATTCCGCCAAACACAATTATCTAACAGTAGAGGAAATTCCTGCGGTTGTTTTCCTACCCATCGCAGTGCTTTCTTTAAAAATTGATTGGGATTAACTGCTTCAATCAGTTTTACACTATTATCCAAACCTGCATCTCGGAAATACTTTTCCATAAATGAATCTTTATGGATTAAAACGCATAAATTTTCCGATAATCCGCAGAGTGCAAACCCTTTAGCCAGCATTAAAAGACTAACAGTTGTACCTCCCAAAACATCGCAATATCCCGGTATTATTAACAGTTTCTGTGTTAGAGATTGCTTTTTCTCAAATCTTCTATTTTTAGAAAGTGAAGTAGTCATAGATAGCCCTTAAATAATCTTAAGAATAAAAAACGTTTGTAGTAGCGCCGTCTTCGCCTCATATTACTGAATTTGGATGCGCTAAAGCGCTACTACGAACCTATTAAATATCCCTTTTACCTTAAATCGTAGATAACGCCGTAATTTCAAACGTAAATATAAATCTGCCTCTTGAGGAAATAAACTACATATACCCCTTCTCACAAATCTTTCTATAGTATCTTTAGTACTATGACCTATAGCTCTACTTTCGAGACAGGTTATCCAAAATATTTTAATAGCTTCTTTCGGAGACATCACACCTTTTTCTATGACTTTTAAACTGCGATAATCGGCATCTAGCGCAATATCAAAAGTCTCTCTTAGTCCTATTTTACGAGCAGCTTGATTAATACATTTTGCTGTATCTTCCCGCTGTTCGATCAAATGTTGTAAATTGCTGGTTCCTGCATTCATATTATTGCCGTGATGTCGATAAAACATTAAAGGTTCTTTGACATATCCTATATTTCCATAAAAAGGTACCGTTGCAGTTAAATAAGTATCTCCTCCACGGGGACGTTTCGGAAAAGGTAAAACTTTCTCTAACACCGAACGTCTATATGCTAAAGCTGAAGTCACCGCCCAAGCATATCTACCCCATTTTAATAATAGAGGAGTAACATCACCTTGATTACAAAAAGTTGGATCGCGTCCGATAATTGTTCCATCTGCTTTAACTGAAGTTCTACCGTGAGAAAGTTGCACCCAATCGGGATTTTCATTAAACACTTCTACAACTTTTGCTAATTTTTTTTTGTAATAATAATCATCTGAATCTAAAAAACAAATAATCTCACCTCTTGAAGCTGCAAATCCAGCATTAAATGCCGCACCTTGCCCTCCATTTTCCTGAAATATTGCCGTTAATTTATCTTGATAACTTCTGATAATATCTCGCGAATTATCTGTTGAACCATCATCTACAACTATTAATTCAAAATTTCTATATGTTTGGTTCAAAACACTTTCTATTGCTTCAGCGATAAAGTTACCGTAGTTATAGTTGCCAATAATTACGCTAACTAAAGGATTTTCTGAATCAGGATTTATTAAATTATTTTGTAATTCAATTTGTTGCATTATATATATTAAATCCGTTGGCATCGGAATTATATCTTTTTTAACGCAGAGGAATGCAAAGGTAAGCGCGGAGGAACGCAGAGTTTTTACTCATATGAGAAAATCAGCTATCTCTCTCTACTTCTTCCCTCTGCGTACTCTGCGGTTTTTTATTCCCTATTCCCCATTCCCCATTCCCTTCTTTTTTACGAAGCATAATACAGAGCAGAGTAATCGGTAAAACTGGCATTTCTAATTCCATTGTGACAAATGTTAAGCTAAAAAGTACAAACACAAAAAGACATGAAGGTCTGTCATATCGCGTTTTATATAACCATCTAAGTAGTGAGATCCAAAAAATTACAAAAGGGATAGTTCCTAACAAACCTCCTCTATAAAGTAAGGTTCCTAAAATAAAACTATGAGTGCCTACTTGTGCTGGTTTATATCCCGGTAAAACACCTTCTCCATTAAATACATGACCAAAAATAATTTTTGAATTATCGGCATCTTCTATACCTTTAATTGTCAATCTATAAATTTCGCCACGAACTTCTGTAGAATCTGCCCTCTGATTTGCTGTTTTCTCAGCGGTATTGATCAGATTATCTGCTACCGCATTAGTAATAACAGGAACCGACATACTCAAGCTGATAATTGCTAATAATCCACAAACAAATGCAGGGCCAAAAATCTTACCCGCAGTAAATAAGTACCGCAAACCTAAAACAATTGGTAAACTAACCCAAACCGAACGAGTTCCACTTGTAAGTAATAAAAAAACCGAACCTAATAATAAAAATATTGACCAAAAACGATTTTTTATATCTAACGATAACAAGCAAACAAAACCCATTACTAAAGCTAATGCTTCTGGCCCTGTAAAAAAGTATACGTAACGAACCATTCCCCCTATAGATTCATCTGTAGGAAAATAAGGCATTAAATAATTACTATTACCATCTCCAGGTGTAAACTCTCCTGATTTACCAGTTAAAACACCATAAATTGAATGAGGAGCTGCATAGTTTGCTTGATTTAACCCAAAATAAATTACCACCCATGTCAACAACATCGTGGCGATTAGAACTGTAAAAGCCCAACATACAGCAGAAAGACGAATACGTATTTTTCTATCTTGAACGTACCATAGCGATAAACCAAAGAAAATTACGTTATTTATCGGTGATATTATAGTATGAAAATTTAGTGGTAAACCCTCCATTTCTGCATAAAAATATCGCACGATTAAAACAGATAAACCGTACCCGATAATTCCAATAGCAGCAGTACTCGGACGAGAAAGGCGGATTTCTTTATTGTTATACCATTCATAAATAACAATACCCGCGACTAAAAAGACAAAATAAAGTCTCCAACCCCACATCCACCATAAAGGAATTAAAATTATGTTGGCGCAAACAACTTTTTCTGCAAGGGTTAATTTTGCCCAATGAATCCAAATTCCGGAGAATAAATCACTATCCTCCGGTGTCTTTTTAGAAATAGGTTTTAACCCCAATTGCTGGTTCATTAATTTATTTAATTAACTACTTGCCTAGTCTACTTGAACAATATTTTGTCCGTACATATAGCCTTGCGCTCTTGTTTCTACACCGTTAACTACTAACCCTGCAATTTCTGCTTTATGTCTGGTTAATTGTTCGATACTGTCGCAAAAATAGTTACGATGGCTGCTTGTTGAACGCACTACAAACAGGACTTTTGTAATTATTTTGGCGATTAATGCTGCTTCCGGTGTCAAAGTAACTGGAGAACTATCTACTAATACATAATCGTAATTATTATTCGTTTGTACGAAATTCAAATGTTGCTCAAATTCTCCACGAGCAACGAATTCAGAAATTTTATCTTCGGCAATCTTAACTGATAATAAATCTAGATTGGGACGTATTGTATTGTGTACAAATCGCGAGTCTAATTTTGTTTGTTGTAGTTGATAACCTAAAGATTGCGAAAGTTCGCTTCTGCGGAAATCTCCATCAACAAGTAATACTTTAAAACCCAAATTGAGCAGCGCATTCGCTAATCCCAAACTAGTTGTAGTTTTACCTTCTGAAGTGGTAGCGCTAGCAATCATTAACCTTCCAGAATTTAGCTGCATCAAGCTAACTGCGGAAGCCAAGCGTTGAAACTCGATTTCTCCTCCCAATTTTTGCTCGGATTTTACATTGATGTTTCTGATGTAAGGAATGCTCGCAAGTACCGGAATGTTGGTTTGCACAATATCTTTAGGGCTGAGTAAAGGGTTGCGATTTTCTAAAGATAAAGCGATCGCAGCACTACCAAAACCGGAAGCTAGCAATGCTCCAAGTATCATTAATCTTAATTTGGGGCCGACTGATTTAGTATTTAGTAAAGGTTTAGCTAATATTTGAGTGCTGGGATAAGCGCTGAAAGCACCGAGTTTTGCTTGTTCGGCTTGTGCAACTACTCCGTTGTAAACGCCTTCAGCAATATCATATTCTCGTTGCAATTCGAGTAATTTGGCTTGTTTTTGGGGTAAGGAATTTAAACTTGCACTCAATTGATCGATCTGGGGTTGCAGTTGTCCCACTTTTTCCAGCATTCCTACAGCTTCACTTTCTGCTACAATCAGTTTTTCAGCTAAATTAGCGGTGTTTTCCCCCATTATTTTGTTAATCGCTGCCGGATCGGATTTGGCACCAATAAACCGATCGAGTTGGTTGCGTAAAACAGCCCGCTGATACTGTAAATTCTGCACTTGGGGATGATTGCTGGTTAACTTTCCTAATGCTTCTACCAACTCAACTTCAACTTTACTTAACTCGTCCCGAACTAATTGATACTCCTTATATTCTTTGAGTCTGACAGAATTTACTGCTGCCCCCGGACTCAGATTTACCCGAGCCGATAGCGTATTTACCGTAGCTTCAGCGGCTTTGGCTTGGGCTAATGCTTGAGCTTGTTCCGTTTTCAAAGTATTGATAGCTGAAATAATCTCTTTTGTCTGCTCATCGGAGCTAACTAAATTAGTTTTTTGCTTGAATTCACTTAATATATTTTGTGCTTTAAGTAACTTCTGGGCAGCAAGCTTTACTTCTGGCTGCATAAACAGCGATCGCTGTTGTGCTTCATCCAAACGCAATTCTTGGACGCGCGAGCGAAAGGCGCTAATTAATGCAGTTGCTCGCTTTCTGGCTAATTCGGGGCTAGAACCTTCAGCAGAAAGAGATATAACTGTAGATTCCTTTTCGGGGGAAACTTCAAACAGTTTCTTGAAATTGCTCAATCGAGAAAATTCATCTTTTTCGGGATCGTTTTGCCATACTTCATTAACAACATCGTCGCTCATGGCGATGGAAGAGAGGATATTTAACGGGTTTATCTGTTGAGAAAAAACGACTCCGCCATCACGAACACTACCCAATTTACCTAAATCTGCGTCACTATCGCTAGTAATGTTAGGTAATATTAATTGTGCTTGGCTATTCCAAACCTTGGGCGTTATCGTGATATTAATCGCAGTTATTCCCAGCACCAAAACATTCCAAGCCAAGAGAAGTTTCCAGTGATGTATTGCTATTTTGGCAATTCTATTCATACGAACTCTTGCTCCAAATCTCTAATTTTTTTTTTAAGTTAAAGTTATAGTCTGTTTATCAATAAATATTACGGCGCTGCATTATCGCAGATCATCCCGGATATATCTGCATTAAATGTTCTGCTAATTTAGGCCCCTCGAATATTTGTCCTTTAAAACTGGGTGGCGGACATTTTATTGCCTGCTCTAAATTATCTAAACTAGTACAGTAAGGTATCCCCATTTTCTCGACTCCACGAGCAAACCATAATTGATGGTCATCTATATGTTCGTTGTAACGAGATAAACGCGGTACTAAAATAAAACTTGCTCCCTTATCTGCTAATCCCTGCGTTAGCCCCTGCCCAGCATGAGATATAGTTAACCGAGACTCTTGTATTGTCTTCATTAAAAAGCTGGTTTCAACTATTGGTGTAGTTTTTACAAAAGGATATTTTGCCAGCTTAGATACATCAGTTGTTCCATGCTGCACAAAAACACTTTCCGAAATCACCCCAGCATCTAAAAGACTATCGAGCCAATTGATAGCTCGATCGAAAGAAAAGGGAATCGTTCCTAATGTTACCGTAATCATTTTTTTTCAAATAAAATTGATATTTGCACCTGAATAAAAGCCTTTAAGCATACCCTTTAAAAATTGCTTTTGGATACTTACGGCATAAATTCGGCCACTGTACGTAAAATTCATCGCTCAATTTATAAACCAATCTTCCAGATAAACTTAGTTCTTCACATCGAGAAATACTTTCCACATACACAAACCGTTTTCCAAGTAATTTAGCTGCAAAAGCAAAACCAACAGCGATACTAGCTCCCGTTGAAATTACTATATCCGGTTGTTCTAAGTGAACTGTCTGAAATACCCGAGGAATATTACGTAAGAAAGCCAAAATGTCTCTAGGAGCTTGATAAGGCAACCAGTGAACTTTTTCTTCCTTCTCCAATGATTGTGTATCTTTTTTCCAGTCAGTCACCCATACCCGCTCGTGATTTAACCAAAACGATTCCAATCTCCTCATAGTTGAAAAATGACCTCCGGAAGTACATACCAGCATTAACTTCATTTTTTTCACCCTTTTGATACTTGACAGACACTGTATTTACGAACGATCGCGCTTTAATCCAGGAAAGTGCTTTTCCTGTCTAAGGCTTGTCTGCCCAAAGCCATTGGATGCCAACCTTAAATAAAAGTAGATTTATCATCTGGTAAGCAATACTACACTTCCAGTTAGTATCGTAAAATCAATATCAATAAGAATTATTACTTACGAATGATTATGAGCATAATTTACCCCAAAGATATACTTGCTTGATATTAACTTAAAAATACTCTAGATACGTAATGCCGAAAAAAAAATGTTTATTGACCGCATCAGTATACTCACGCGCAAAAAAAAGAGCGTTCGTCACTTGCATAACAAGCTAACTTTATACCAATTTAATGCTATGGGTAATATTGCTGATACAGTACTTAGCAAAAGTCCCCTTCAAAAAGGCGAGTTTAGGAAAAATATTAATGTCTATAATAGTATATTTACCCTTGTTGCTGCGTAAATCCTCTTACAATTGACTATAAGTCAATTCAGTTTACTTCATTTAAAGTTTAAATATACTCGACATTTTCTATACATTGACAGTTCTATTAAGTATTGTCAAAAAAGATACTCTTGTTGCTATTGTGCTGCTCTGATCGAAAATATCAATATAGATAAATACTGAATCACATCGTAAAGAACACAAAAAGTGACTATTGCTACTCTTGAATTGATTAAAAGCAAGCGATCGGCTAAAAAAAATGAATTGATGCTCTTTTTGCTGAAGTTGTAAGGTACGGTTATCTACAGCGGATTTCCCTCCAAAGGTCACTGTCTAACCATAGTCAGAAGCGATAAATTGGGTATGTAGCCAAAAGATAAATAAGAAAGTAAAAGTAAAAATGCCAATTGGTTGCTAGCTATTAACAGCTATTGTGCAAGCAAAATTAAAGAATATATCTTAGTTATGAATCGAATTGGCATCAACATCAACTATAGATAAAGATAAAATTGTTTTTAACTGACTGTATCATGCGTAAAAAACTACAAAGTGCCCTCAAACCGCTTTTCAAGCCTGTTCTAGTAATGTTCCTGGTGTTTACATTGGTATTTAGCCAAGCACCGGCAGCCTTAGCCCGTGGTAGCGGAGGAAGAATTGGTGGCGGTTCATTCAGAATGCCTTCAAGCGGTGGTTACTCATCTCCTCGCACATATGCTCCTCCCGGAGGTGGATATCGTGGTTATCCCGGAGGTGGATTTGGTTTTCCTTTCTTATTCCCCTTTATAGGTATAGGTGGAGGATTCGGCGGCTTATTCGGCATCTTAATTTTCTTTGCTTTAGCTAACTTTGCAGTACGAACCTTCCGCAGCGTTGCTGGTGGTGGAGAAGAAGAAGTCGGCTACAGCAGCAACCCTAAAATTTCCGTAACCCGCTTGCAGGTAGGCTTATTAGCTCAAGCCCGCGAACTACAAACCGAGCTAAATAACCTTGCCGAAACTGCCGATACCGAGTCCTCACAAGGTAGAGCGCAAGTATTACAAGAAGCCAGCTTAGCGTTAATGCGTCATCCAGAATACTGGGTTTATGCAGGTGGTGGTACAAATCAAGCACGTTTGAATTCCGCAGAATCAGAATTTAACCGTTTATCCCTAGCAGAGCGTAGCAAGTTTAGTGAAGAAACATTAACCAACGTCAACAACCAGTTGAAAGCCGCTACAGCCAACAAAGCTTTATCATCCACCGGAGAATTAGACAATCCCACCGATTTAATTAATCAAGGTCCCGGAGAATATATAATTGTCACCTTACTCGCAGCAACTTTAGGTAAAACCGAAATTCCGAATATCAACGGTTCCGACGATTTGCGTCAAGCACTAAGTTTATTTGGCGGTATTCCCAGCGACAAACTGCTTGCATTCGAGATATTGTGGACACCTCAAGCAGAAGGCGATACCTTAACCAGCGATGATTTATTAGCCGAGTATCCCGACTTGAAACTTGTTTAACACTTAGCAGTGAACAGCGAACAGTTAGAAGTTAGTCAGGTTAAAGGTTAAAGGTTAAAGGTTAAAATTCCCCTTGTCCCCTTGTCCCCTCTCCTTCCATCCTCCATCTCATAAAGAAACCAGTCCTTTTAGTGGCTGGTTTTGTTTTGATTTTGCTGATAATTGATAATTGATAACTGCTCACTGCTCGCTGACTACCCGAAACCCACATACCCTCAACCCTTCTTCGGTTTCATTCCAGCTACGACTGGCGCTACGACAACAAGAAGAGCTAAAATTCCACGAGCCGCCGCGAAGTACTCGACGATGCAAGTCTCCAGCAGAATGCCAAACTGTTCCGTCTGTGGGTGCCCCATTGTAATTTTTATGCCAAGGATCGGCGCACCATTCCCATACTTGTCCGTGCATATCGTATAATCCAAAGTCGTTAGCTACACCGGAACTACCTACGGGTTTTGGTTGTTTATAGTGTTTCGCGATCGCTTGTATCGGATGATATTTATCGATCTTGCAGTTGATCAATTGGTGATTAATGCCTTTACCGAAATTGAAGGGGGTGCTAGTACCAGAGCGACAAGCATATTCCCATTCGGCTTCGCTGGGTAAACGATATTCTCGTCCAGTTTTTTCTCGCAGTCTGGCACAAAATTCCTGTGCTTCATACCAAGACACGTTTTCAACAGGTAAAATCGCACCTTTAAATTTTGATGGGTTGGGATTTATGAGACGATTAACTTGTGGTAATGATGCGACGGCTTTCCATTGAGCTTGAGTGACCGGGTATTTACCCATAAAAAAAGGTTTTAAAGTGACGATATGTTGCGGACGTTCGTCTGTATCTCCTTCATTGCTGGGGGAACCCATGATAAAGCTACCGCCAGGGATTAATACCATTTCTAAGTTTATTTCACCGTTCAAATTTTGGATAAATAAGTCAGCTTTTTTACGCCAGCGTTTAATTAGACTACCCGTTTCGTCTACTTTTACCACATTAAATTCAAAAGTTTCCAAGCTGGGTGATGTTGGTTGTGTTGGTGGTGAAAAACCTCTCTCCAAACCTCTCTCCTGCAAGGAGAGAGGCTTTTGATTCTCCCCCTTCCCTGGTAGGGAAGGGGGCTGGGGGGTTAGGTTTTCCGTTAAATCTTCAATTACTTCTGCTGCCGATTGATATCTATCTCTAACTAGATGTTGCAGCAATTTATCTAAAATATTTCCTAATTGCTCGCTAATATGAATACCTTTTTCTTGTAAAATATTTTGCCACAACCATTTACCATTCATGGCATCATAAATACGGTCATCAAATTGTCCGCTATCATCTGGAAAGGGTAAACATTTAGTTAAAAGCCGCACGCAAGTTACCCCCAAAGCATATAAATCGCTTGCGGGAAACACAAAACCAGCCATTTGTTCGGCGGGTGCGTAACCAATTGTGTAAATTACTGTAGCTTGTCTTGCTAAACTTGTTTGCGTAACTTGTTTTGCTCCACCAAAGTCAATTAATACCAGTTTCCCGTCACTTTTGCGACGAATAATGTTTTCTGGTTTGATATCGCGGTGAATTACTTTATTAGAATGAATAAAATCTAAAACTGGCAATAAATCTGTCAGAATTCCTCTAATTTTATCTTCATCAAAAGCAGAATCATAAAGCTCATCTAAAAGAGTTTGTCCTTCGATTAGCTCCTGCACCAAATACAAACTCGAACCTTGTTCAAAGAAAGCCAATAATCTCGGTATTTGCCAATGATTTTCGCCCAAATCGTATAAACGAAATGCTTCTTCTCGGAATAACTGAGCCGCTTTAGCCCGTGATTTCGTTCCTTGCACTTGAGGGAAAAACTGCTTGATAACGCAAGGTGCATCCAATCTATCCGCATCAACAGCAGCATAAGTTTTACTAAAACCGCCTTCTCCCAACAACTTTAATACCCGATAACGGTTCCTCAAAAACTTACCGAAATTGCTACTTCCGCAACCGATACAATGTTTACTTCCTTCGACATTGAAGGGATTTGAACAATTAGGAACTTGGCAAATTAACACGATAAATGATTGGGGAGTAGGTAATGGGTAATGGGCAATAGGTAATTAGGTAATAGGTTTTTTATAGATATAATAAGAGCGCAGGTTAGCTCAACAAAAAGCTGTGCAGCAACCCTAGAATTCGAGTCGATATCAAAAAAGAAATGTAACTTTTATATTTACTAATTATTTTATTGTAGAAGTAAGCACTGTAATCTATGCCGAACGAGCGATTAAAGGCAAATATTCTACAATCTTAAAAGATTTAGGTTTTATTATTTATCAAATTTATTACTTTTTAATAGTGACATTTGTATCAAAATTAGCCAGCATTTACAGTTCATTTTTTTATACGCAGAATCACCGATAAACGCGCTTTGTTTGTTCTCGGTAATTGATTAAAATACAAAATAATAATTATTATTAATCAAGTAAAATTAGAGTATCTGATATCTGAAAATATAGATTAAAAAGGTACAGCATCTACTTATGTAATCATGAATCAAGATAAGATAAGAGCAGACAATGATAGTCCGTGGAAGGAAATTTTAGAAGCATACTTTCCCCAAGCAATGCAATTTTTCTTTCCTCGAACAGCAGCATTAATCGACTGGGAACGTCCCTACGAATTCCTTGATAAAGAATTTCAACAAATTGCTCGCGAATCTGAACAAGGAAGAAGATATGCAGATAAATTAGTCAAAGTTTGGCACATTGACGGGAAAGAAATGTGGCTGTTAATTCATATTGAAATCCAAGCTATACCAGAAGACATCTTTCCTCAAAGAATGTTTACCTATAATCTGCGAATTTTTGATAAATTTGCCAAACCCGCTATTAGTTTAGCAATTTTGTGCGATACAGATCCAAATTGGCGACCAAACCAATTCAGTTATAATTATCCCGATACCAGACATCTTTTTGAATTTGGAACCGTCAAGCTGTTGGATTATCGAAGTCGGTGGACGGAATTAGAGAATAGCGATAATCCGTTTGCAACAGTGATAATGGCGCATTTGAAAACTCAGGAGACGAATAAAAAATTAGGTGAGCGTAAAACTTGGAAATTTAGCTTGATTCGTAGATTATATGAATTAGGATTTCAAGAAACAGACATTCGTAACCTGTATCGATTTATAGATTGGGTGATGATTTTACCAAAAGATTTAGAAGCAGAATTTTGGCAAGAATTTAAGGAGTTTGAAGAGGAGCGGAGTATGAGTTATATTACCACGGGCGAGCGTATTGGTTACGAACGGGGGAAAGAAGAACAAGGACAAACTCTCGTGCTACGACAACTACAAAAACGGGTTGGAGAATTGCCACAAGAGGTTATAGAAGAAATTCAAACTCTTTCTCTAGAGCAGATAGAAAACCTTGGTGAAGCTTTGTTAGATTTTACAACGATTGATGATTTACTTAATTGGTTGCAAGCAAATCAAACAGTGTAGATAATTTCCTCGACAACAAATAATTTTATTAGTGCGGTAAGCGTAGCTATACCGCATTAACAATTAAATTCTTAATTCTGACTCCGTTTCTTATTCAACCATCCCGTAACAATAGCCAAACCAAACATCCCCAACATAGCAAGCACGAGCATCCACTTTCCTTGAGTAAATACACCCGCGCCCAAAGCAACAATCGGAGGTGTAGAAACTACTATACCCAAAATCAAAGCTGGAATAAATTTACGCCAAGGCATTTCCGTAAGCCCAACAGCATAGCAAACAAAATCAAATAATCCTGTCATCAAAAACCCAGCAACTAAAAAGATATTATCTTCAAGATGCTTCGAGGCAAGATTATCAACCTTATCTATAAACCTTTCTCCAACAAACCTTTGGACAATTTTACGTCCAAAACGTTTAGCAATATAAAAATTTAAACAGCAAGCAGCAAAATCAGCGATGAAAATTACAATGATTCCTTTCCAAAAGCCAAACAAAGTACCGGATAAAACAGAATAAGCCGTACTGGGAATTGCCGGAATCACAACGCTTACCGTTCGTAGCAATAATAAAGCAATCGGTGCCCAAATTCCTAATTTATCAACATTGGCGCGAATTTGCTCAATACCAACTTTATTTACAAAGGTTATGGCTGCAACCAGAGCAATACCCACACAAACAAATCCTAAAATTTCAACCCATTTTTTGCGTCGGGATGGGGATTTTGCTTTGTTTTGAGCGGTTTCGGTTTCGGTTTCCGTATCCGGTGGATAATAAAGTTCATCTTTAAGAATCCAGCCAGTTTCTTGTTGGAGATAAGCATGGGTACTTATTCCCTGCTCTTTGGCTGAAGCTGCAACGGCTTTATAGTCAAGCCCTAACAAGTCACAAAGCTCGCGTTGACTGATTCCATTTCTTTCCTGCATGGATTAAGGATAGACTTTGCATTACATTCCTACTATCATAATTGGTAATTGGTAATTGGTAATTGGTAACTCCTAACCCCCAATCCAAAATCCAAAATCCAAAATCCAAAATCCAAAATCTAAAATCCATCAAATCCAATTCCCAACTAATATAAACGGTGCCCAGTAAAAGGGATGCTGTAAGCTTTTGTCTTTTAAAAAGGTTATTTGGGCTTGTCGTAAGGCTTCGGCTTTACTTATCCGTTTATTTAGCTGTTTGTAAAATTCAACCATAAATTTAGCAGTGGATTCGTCTTTTACTGCCCACAATGTAGCTAATGTGCTGCGTGCGCCGGAGCGTACTGCTACTCCTGCTAATCCTAGTATGGCTCGTTTATCGCCTTTTGCTGTTTGACAAGCGCTGAGTACCATTAATTCTACTGGTTGGGAATCGGACACGTCTCGGAAGCGGAGAAATTCGCTGAGTTGTTTGACGTTGATTTTTCCATCCCAGGTAAGTATAAAAGTCTCTTCTGAGTTGCTGCTAAATTGTCCGTGGGTGGCTAAATGTAAAACTGAAAATGGTGTTGTTTTAATGCTTTTTGCTAAGTTTTTATCGGTAAAATTTTCGTTGATAAGTAAAGTTGATTTTACCTGATTCGAGATTTCTTTTACTTCTAATTTTACGCCGGGTAAGGCTTTGAATCCTTGACGGGCTTCGCTTAATCCTGCTGCAATTACGTTTAAGTTATCGTCTTTCAATTGTCGGGCTTGCATTAGCTGCAATCCCGGTGATAAAGCAACGCTATATTTTTCTACAAGGTATTGTTTACCATCGTGTAAAGCAGCCATTGGGATGTTTCGCATGGAACCATCTAATACAAATGCTAAGGTTTGAATGTTACTGGCTGCTAAGTCTGTTTCTATGGGTTTAATTAACCAGTCGTATGCTTGTTGATATACTTTTAATCTTTGTTGTTGCGAGTAAGCAGGGTTTAAGGAAACTCGTAACTCCCTAATTATTGCTTCTATATTTGATTTTGGTAAATCAGTTTTGTAGCTGGTTAGAGGTTTACCGGGAAGTGATGCAATAACTTCCAAACGGTTATCTAAAATAATTGGGTAAATTACTGCTGCTGTTTTGTCGATTTGATCGATTTGTTCTGGTTTTGCATCAAGACAAGCTTCGCGGAAGAAGTTATCTAATTCGGCTAGCTGTAGTGCTTCGATGGTTTTGCGTGCGAGTTTGAGATTTTCTTGTTTATTAAGGGAAGATTCTGGCTGTAATAATATGTCTACGAATTCGCGATAAACTGGTTCTACGCTTTCTTGGAAGTCGAATTGTACGTCTCGGTTGATTGCTACTAAGTCGCTGCGTAGAGTTTTAAGAATTTTCACAGAGGAATCATAAGCAGAAATTGCTTCTTGATTTTTTCCTTGAATTTTAAGAATTCTTCCAACTTGCCAAGCTGCTTGATAAGTGATGTCGGAAGCGTTGGCATTTTGCGATATTTGTAAAGCTTGACGGGAAAGTTTTAAGCCTTCATTGAATTGATTTGTTTGTTCGTATAAGCTTCCTAGTTGAGTTAAAGCATATGCTTGAGCGCGTAAGTCTTTGAGAGTTTCTGCTTGTTTTATTGCACGGGCTAAAATTCTCGCTGCATCTTGAAAATGACTGGGTTTAGCATTGCCCGATTGCATTAATTTGGCAAGACTTTTAGCTAAGTTGACGCTGGCATAAATCGAAGTGCGACTGTAGGGAAGGGTATCTAATTGAGATTGAATTTGTGGTAGTAAATTAAAAGCTTGCTGCCATTGCGACTGTTCGAGATGTAAACTAAGTTGATTCAGTCTGGCTTCAACCTGTATTAAATAATTTTTTGGGTTAGCTGCTGCTTGTTGATAGTAATTAAAAGCTGCTTCAGTTTGCTTTAAATCCCTAGCAGTGTTTCCCAAACTAAATAAAATATCGCTGGTATCGAGAGAAAGACGTTGAGAGATAGCCAAACTTTGCTGTAAAACTTCCTGAGATTTACTCAAATCTCCCACCAGTTGTAAAGCTACTCCCAAACTTTGCAAACCTTGTACTTTTAATTGAGAATCTGGTTGGGGAAGCAAAGTCTGATTTACCGACTCTAACAACTTTTGCGATCGCCGATAAAAACCCATTGCTTGTAATGCTTGGGCTTGGTTAATTTGACTACCTAGTTTACCTCCATTATCGTTGAGTTTGGTGTAAATGCTTTCGGCTTGTTTCCAAGCTTCTAGGGCTTCGTTGGCTTGCCCCATTTTAAGTTTTAAACTTCCTTGAGTATTGAGAGCTACTGCTAAAGCTTCAGTATTGCGTTTTTGGTTTTGCAGCAGATTTAAACTTTTATCTATGGCTGTTTGCGCTTGTTGTAATTCTCCCAGGTTTTGCCAAGCTAAGGAAGCAAAACTGAGACTCCAAGCTTGATTGATTTTATCTCCTTGACGTTCAAAACCAGCAGCAGCATCTTGCCAAACTTCAGCCGAAGAAGCAAATTCTGCTTTTTCAAATAAGATTTTACCTTGTTCAAATTGTATTTGAGGAAGATCCCGTTTATTTTCGGAAATTAAAGAAGTTTGAGAAGAGTTTGGGGTAGATTTTTTAGATCCAAACCTAACCCCCAGCCCCTTCCCTACTAGGTAAGGGGGGCAAGAATTAAAGCCTCTCTCCTTGCAGGAGAGAGGTTTGGAGAGAGGTTTTTCACTGTATTGTTTAGGAGTAAAAATCCCTATATTCTCTTGTGCCGATACGGGATAAAATATTGTAATTAATAAAGCCGTGATTATTGCTAATGACAGACTTAAACTAATTGATTTTAAAAGCTTTTTTTTTATATTCATTGCTTCTTATATTTAGATGCACTTATAACTATCGGCTATTCAATTTTGCTTAATCTAAAATCAAAAGTAGATGTTTGCGCCACTAGCATAACCTCACTTCACCGATTATTCATCTAATAAAAACACTTAAACTATTGAAAACAACTAATCAAAATATCAAATCAGTAATTTCTCTAATTTTTGTGCATATTTAAGTAACTTATTACGTGCTTACACTTCCCCACAATTAGGAATTTGTTGCGAATTTTCAAAGCTTTCTGGTAACTGCGCGACTAATTCCACTTCACCGCGAGCATTTTTGACAAATCCCGTAGCTTCTACAATTATTCGTTGGTTTGATACTTTTGTTGTTTGAGTAATATTATCAGGTTGCTGACGACGTGCTGATAAATCGCGAAGATGGTACCAGTTAGAATTTGAAATTAACTTTTGACTGGGATTTTGCGGTATTCCACCACGCCCAGTTACTATAAGTTTGTTACCCGTTTGAGCGGTGCATCCGGAAGCGATTTGATTGCTTGGATCGATAACATTCATAGGTAACTCATTCACACCAGAATTTGGATCGATTCCGGTCGTATTAAGTTCTACTGTACCGCTGAAAGAAGCACCTAACTCAGAAGTTGCAGTAATATCACTTTGAGGTGTAAGTTTCTCTCGCTGCTGCGTACCGAAAATACCTTGAGCATTGATAGTTACGCTTCCACCGAAACTATTTTCGGCATTTGCAGTAATATCGCTGTTTTCCAATGCTACGAGAGTATCGGTATCAATCGTAATATTGCCACCTTTGCCTTCACCTGAAGCAGTAGCGGTGATATTACTATTATTGCGTAGCGTTAAATTCCGCGTTTTTAAGAAAATATCGCCACCTTCACCAGATTCAGTAGCTGCTGCAATGGAACCTTGATTGTTAATAAGTATAGAATTTGCATCAATATTAATTATTCCGGCATTTCCAAATCCTTGATTGATAGCCGCTACTATCGAATTACCTTCAACTTTTAATTCTGGTGTATTGATATTGATGTTTCCAGCATTTCCGCTGGGGATAGGTGGTAAAGGATAAAGCTGTTGAAGGTTTTCGGGAAACGGGTTTGCTCAAGAGAATAATCGGCTAGGAAGTAATAAATGGTTTCCGGTAACTTCAACTTTATTTACAGCATTAACCGTCACGCTTCCGCCGTTACCGCATAATCGGGCATTTGTTACAATTTTGAAGAATTTTATATTATTTGCTTACTAATTTGATTTTCCCGCAGTACGTAGCGACTGCGGGGCATCCTTGCCCGTCCGAATGTACCTCACTAATCTGATATTTTAATTCATTCCACTGGAAGTTCAATAGTAAATTTAGTTCCTTCTCCAGGTAAGGAATTACAAGTTAACTTACCTTGATGCTTTTCTTCTACTATTTGTCTGCTGATAGATAATCCTAATCCAGTTCCTTTGCCAACGCTTTTAGTAGTGAAAAATTGTTCAAATATACTTTTTAAGATATCATCTGGTATTCCGGGGCCATTATCTTTAAAAGATATACTGACTTTATCGCTATCAGAATAAAATTCGGTTGTAATTAAAATATTGTGAGGATGTTTATTTTTTTCTTCATAAGAAAAATGACTATTATAATCATCTAAAGCGTCTATAGAATTTGAAATAATATTCATAAAAACTTGATTTAATTGACCCGAATAGCACTTCACTAAAGGTAATTCATCATAATCTTTGAGTACTTTAATTTCCGGTCGTTTGTTGTTCGCTTTCAAGCGATGCTTGAGAATCATTAAAGTGCTGTCAATTCCTTCGTGAATATCGCAAGCTACTTTCGATGAACTATCAGAACGAGAAAAAGTTCGCAGACTGGTACTGATATTTCCAATCCGCTCAACTCCTATTTTCATAGAATAAATTATTTGAGGTATATCTTCAATTAATATATCTAATTCAATCTCTTCCGCGTTTTTTATAATTTCTATTTGTGGATTAGGATAATATTTTTGATAAAGTCGTAAATGCTTAATTATATCGGACGTGTTTTCTTCTAAAAATTCTAAATTCCCATCAATAAAGCTCACGGGATTATTAATTTCGTGAGCAACTCCAGCGACTAATTCACCTAAAGCAGACATTTTTTCTGTTTGTACAAGCTGTAATTGAGATTCTTGTAACTCCGACAAAGCCGTTTGTAATTCACTTGTACGCTCTTGTACTCGTTTTTCTAATTCATCTTTTTGTTCTGCTAATTGCTTGTTTAAAAGGCGCATTCTTAAATGTACTTCCACCCGCGCCAACACTTCTTCTGTCTGAAAAGGTTTGGTAATATAGTCTACAGCTCCTAAAGAAAGCCCCTTCACCTTATCTACCGTATCGGCAAGCGCTGTCATAAAAACTATCGGGATTTCATGAGTTGCGGGATTTTGTTTAAGTTGGTTGCAAGTTTCAAATCCATCGATTCCCGGCATCATTACATCTAATAAAATTAAATCTGGTTTAGCATATTCGGCTTGTTCGATAGCGCTTTCACCATCGGTAGCGACTAATATTTCCCATCCAGAATCAGCTATGGCTCCGGATAAAACTTTAAGATTTGTGGGATTGTCATCAATAATTAAAATTATTGGCTGTTCTGAATAAGTCATTTCTATTTTAGATTTTAGATTTTAGATTTTAGATTTTAGATTTATCAAGTTTGTAGTAAGGGCTTTAGCCCTAAATTGGAGGGAAGACAGCCCTGAGTGCGAACTTTAATTAGCTATAAAAAATAATTTCTGTCCTTGAAAAATAGGAGCCTGTTTTCGTTCTAAAATTAGAATGTGCATAACTATATTTTTTCAACTTGAAAAGATTTTATATATTGCCTAATTTGTTTAAATTGAAAATTATCTGCAAGTTGTCGAACTTCCGCTACGAAAGGTTTAAAACTATTATCCGAACTTTCTAACTCATTCAAAAAATTTTCTATTCCATTAACATTTCCTCGCATTGCTAAATCAAATAATTTATCCATTTCTGCTACATTCGGAAGGATTATTTCTTCATTTAAAGATATTTCTGGTTTTTGTTCAGTTTTGGCATAAATCCACTCCAATTGTAAATAGGTATGTAATATTTTTAACATATCTTCTATTTGTATGGGCTTTGGTAAAAATTCATTCGCACCAGCAGCTAAACTTTGCTCAATATCTTTTTCATAAACGCTCGCTGATGAAACTACAATTGGTACGTGACTAAATTCTTGATTATTTCTGAGAATTTGCATCATTTCCAAACCATCCATTTCTGGCATAGATATATCAGTTACAATTAAGTCCGGTTTTATCTCTTCTACTTTTTTTAAACCCTCTTTGCCATTACTTGCTTCAAAACAGGAAAAACCAATTGTTTGCAAAAAATTGACAATAATTGAGCGATTTTCCCACCGATCATCTATAATCAAAATATTGGGTTTATCGCCTTTAAAACCGATAATCTGGGTGTTTAATAAATCCGAACTTTGCTGTATATTCTCCTTACTAACTTCTAAATCGGCATCGAACCAAAATTTACTACCAGAGCCTAAATTACTTTCTACCTTAATTTTACTTCCCATCAAATCAGTAATCTTACGGCTAATTGCTAATCCCAATCCCGTACCTTCTGTTTGTTTATTTTTATCTCCTACTTGTTCAAAAGGTAAAAATATTTGATTTAGTTGTTCCGGTGTCATTCCTACACCGCTATCAATAATTTCAAAGCGAATTTTATAATTATCTTGGCTATTAACTGCATCTAATTTATTCTTTTCTATTACTCGAATAGAAAATATTACCCCACCTTCTTCTGTAAACTTAATCGCATTTCCTAATAAATTAATCAGAACTTGACGCAACCGTTTTTCATCAGCTTTAATTGTGACTGGAAGCTGTGCATCTGGCTGATAATTAAACTCAATACCTTTCTTTTCGGCACGAATGCGGCATATTTCGGCAACTCCAATCAAAAATGAAGAGAAATTGATATCGCCATTATCCAATTCTAATTTGCGAGCTTCAATCTTGGATAAATCTAAAATATCATTAATTAAAGTCAATAAATGCGAACCACATTGATAGATAATCTCCACACCTTTTTGTTCAGATTTAGCGATATTATCCGAACGTTGCAATATTTGTGCGTAACCTAAAATTCCATTCAAAGGAGTTCGCAATTCATGACTCATATTTGCTAAAAACTCACTTTTAGCTTGAGAAGCCACATCTGCTGCTTCTTTAGCTTCAACTAATTCTTTAGTTCTTTCTTCTACTTTTACTTCTAAAGTACGAGAATATTCCTGTAACTTTTCATTAGCTTGTTTCAATTGCCACTGTTTGTGAAAGTTACTAGCTATAATTGCCGAACTAATAAGAGCAATAAAAGGTGAAACCGCAGGAATCCACCAACCTGCAAGAAAGCTTCCATAGCTGCTAACAATTAAAGTTCCTACAGCAATTGATATACCTAATATGGTTAATCCCCAAAACCCTCGCTTCCCCCGCTCATTAATTTGCAGCAATTGCCAACTAACGCAACTACCTGTAAAAGTCCAACATAAAATCCACAGACATTCTCCTTGATAAGATAGAACATTTATCATCGGTCTTCCATCTAATGCTGCACTTAAAATCTGGCTAACTAGATGAGCGTGAATTACCACACCAGCCATAGGAACATTTTCATTTTTGAAATTACGACTGTAGCCAACATTATGAAAGTCATTAACACTTCTGGCTGTCGTACCGATCAACACGATGCGCGATCGCACTTGTTCTCTAGATAAATTACCCGATAACACGTCTCGCAAACTTACTGTATCAAAACCTTTTTCTAAATGACGATAGCTAAGTAAAATTTGGTATATGCCCGTATCTGCATCGCGATAAGCAAATTGTTTTCCTGTCAAAGGATAAAATACCGCTTTACCCAACCGCAAAGATTTTCCTGACCGTTCGTTACTCGCTAACTCAATACCCTTATCTTCTAAGTATTTTAAGCTTAAATTTGCCGCTAAACCCAAAAAAACATTGCCGTCATTCTCATCATTAGCAGATAGCAACCCTCGTCGAATCTTACCATCTGTATCCGAAAGCAGATCGGCAAGAGCAACTTGGTTCAGTTTAGATAAATTAAGGGGTTGTGCAACTTTATCCCCTTCATCCCCTAACATTTTCTTGATTCCAATCAAATTCGGTGTTTGTTGCATCACCTTAACCAGTTCCTGATGGCCGGGTTCCACTGGTAAATCTCGGAAAATATCTATACCAATGACTGTTGGCTGGTGCTTGTTGATTTTTTGCAAAGCATCAGCCAAAACAGCATCGGGAATTGGCCATTTACCAACTTTAGTGATGTCTTTTTCGTCAATAGTGACAATTAAAATTCGCTTTTCTGGCTTTTCATAAGGGCGCATTGCAAAAAAATGCTCTAGAGTTGCCCACTCTAGAAGCTGAAACCATCCTGCCGTACTTGCAGCAATTACAGTTAACGCTATAGCAGGAGTTGTTATTGCAACAAAACGCCATTGCCATAAAAACGTTTTAAACTTTGACCACATATTTATGTTAATTAACTATTGGTTCTTGGGCAATTTCACTTAAGCCAGCAGAATTCAAAAGTTGCTGCCAAGAATTAACAATAGATTGGTTCGACGGCTGTGACTTTCTCAATTCTGCAAGAGTAGAAACCGCATCCAACCATATACCATCAGATGCAAACCGAGATGCTAACTCCACAGAAGCTTTTTCGTTTAATACATTACCTTGCGGTTGAACTCGCTGAATCCAACCACTAGTTAGCGGATCGTCCGGTTCTAAATCTACACCACAAATCATTGCCAAAGAATATTGATAATTTTTACCCGTAGCTAATTCTGGAACTGAAGCTGGAATTTTAATTTCCATTACTCCTGCTTTTTGTGGTAACTGTAAAGTTGTTTGATAATAATGGTTGAAATCCTCATCCTGGATACTAAAAAATGCTTTTTGTGCAGTACTTGCAGGAACATAAAACATTATTGATGGATGCTGTTGTGTTGTTAAACCGATATTCGATTTAGGCAACACTTTTACTATTGCTCCAGTCTTGTTGTTGTTTTTACCAATTGCACAAGTATCTCCACGAGAACCTCCTGCAACTGTATTTGTTCTAGGTGCTTGTCTTCCTGGTGGTGTAAAAGTCATCCCTGCTTGCACGGGAGTTATCCATACAGAAACCAGAGACAAACTAAACACACAACCGATTGCCAAAACGAAGTATTTGAAAAGAGATTTATTTATCTTAGCCATAAAAAATGCGCTAGGCGATTATAAGGTTGTTAAAAAAGCTTTTATTCCCTCATTTTCTCTAACATTAAGAGAGAATAAGATTATTGCCAGTTTATTAGTATTATTGCCTAATCGCCATCGGTGCCTTTGCTGATAGTAATTTTTATATATAAACTTAGCCTTTTGGATTAATTGTAAGTATTACAGTAAAATTACGTTTAAAAAAGGGAACGGGGAATAGGGAACAGGGAATAGGGGATGTTTTCAAAAACTCAAAAAAATATTGATATTTACTAATAATTAATAATGGTCATAATAATACCCTCAGACTAGAAGTCTGGGGCTAAACAAACAAAGCCCACCTGCGTGGGCTAATAATATACACCTCAACTCCTAACTCCTAACTCCTAACTCCTAACTTCTAACTTCTAACTCCTAACTAATTCCGATTCTCAACCGCAGCCGAAGCACGAATTGATTCTGCAACGAAAGCAACAATTGCAGATACTATTATTAAAATTACACTTAAAGCATTGATATCTGGTTTTACACCTGTTCTAATGCGGCTAAAAATTTCCATTGGTAAAGTATTTGAACCGCTACCAGCTGTAAAACTTGCAATTAGAAAGTCATCCAAACTAAGCACAAAAGCTAACAAGCAACCAGCAATAATTCCCGGCATTAATTGCGGCAACAATACTTTAACAAAAGCTTGAAAAGGTGTAGCGCCTAAATCTAATGCAGCTTCTTCTAAATGAGGATCTAAATTAGTTAATCGAGAAGAAACTACAACAGCTATATATGCTAAACAAAATACTACATGAGCCGCAATGATAGTCCATACGCTCAGACGAATTGCAAACGCCGCCAAAAAAACTAAAGTAGCCACCGCGATCGCAATGTCGGGGATAATCAACGGTAAATAAGATATTCCTCGATATAAACCCTTCCCCAGAAAGCGATAACGCGCCAAACCCACCGCCATCAATGTTCCCAGCACCGCAGAAATACTGACAGCACTAAAAGCAACTATCAAACTATTTTGTAAAGCCGATAAAATCCGCTCATCCCCGAATAACTTTTCATACCATTCCCAAGTAAATCCTTCCCAAGCTCCGCTATAAGGTGACTTATTGAAACTATAAAAAGCGAGTACTGCGATCGGTAAATACATCAAAACATACATAAACAGCGAGAAAACCCCCTGCCATCCGATACGCAGTTTTTCCTTCGGTGGAGATATATTCATGCTTTTAATTATCAATAAATATTAATAAATAAGAAGGTTTATCGGGACTTTCATAGCATGATTTAGGTTAAAAGTCAATTTTTCACTTACATCTCCCGTTCGTAGTAAGGACTTTAGTCCTCAAAAACAAGGACTAAAGTCCTTACTACGAACCTATTTATTACAACTTCGTACCGCATTCGGGACAGAAATTATTCGCACTCTGGTTTTTTGCACCGCAATTACCGCAATAAACTGGCTCTTGGGCTGCTTTCGGTGGCTGTTTAGCTAAACCAACCATTTGAGCGTTTGTTTTTCCGGGGCCTACCATTGGGTAGCAGTTTTCATCTTTGGTAACGCGAGCGTTGACTACAACGGGGCCATCATGGGCGATGATTTCGGCGATCGCACCTTCAAGTTGTTCTCGCTTCTCGATTACCATACCTTTGATGCCGTAAGCCTTACACAGCAATTCGATATCTGGCATTCCTACTTCCATGTTGGAGTTAGAATAACGCTCGCCGAAAAATGCTTGCTGCCACTGACGCACCATTCCTTGCCAGCCGTTGTTGATAATTACGGTTTTGACATTTATGCCGTATTGTGCAAGGGTTCCCAATTCTTGCAGATTCATTTGGAAACTAGCATCACCGCTAATACAGATAACTTCTTCATCGGGAAACGCGACTTTTACACCCATTGCAGCGGGAACTCCAAAACCCATCGTTCCCAAACCAGCGCTGGAAATCCAGCGACGTGGCCCATTTTTGAGGAATTGCGCTGCCCACATTTGATGCTGTCCCACATCTGTGGTGTAGTAAGCGTAGGGTGCTTGACGGGCAATTTCGCTGATTACTTCTTGCGGAGAAATACTATCGGCATGGTGCGGTACCACCAAAGGATAATCTTCTTTCCAGCGGTTAATTAAATTCAACCACTCTTGAGTTTGCTGTGGTGCCCCTTTAATATTTCTTTCTTTACACCGACGCAGCAATTCTGTTAAAACTCTTTTGACATCCCCAACAATCGGCACTTCCGGAATGCGGTTTTTACCAACTTCCGCCGGATCTATATCAATGTGAATTACCTTAGCGCGGGAAGCAAATTCATCTAACTTACCCGTTACCCTGTCATCGAATCTGGCACCAACGCAAATCAATAAATCGCAATCGGTAACGGCAAAGTTTGCATAGGCGGTACCGTGCATCCCCAACATTGACAAGGCAAGCGGATGATGTTCGTCAAAAGAACCGATACCCATCAATGTAGTGGTGACGGGAATCGAAAATAATTCTGCTAACTGTTTAACTTCCTCATGAGCGCCGGAAGTAATCGCACCACCTCCGACATATAAAAGAGGACGACGGCTTTCGCGAATCAGTTGAATAGCTGCATTGATTTGTCGGGGATTTCCCTTCACCGTCGGACGATAACCGGGTAATTTTACTGAACCGGGTTCTACAGGAGTGTAATCAAATTCTTCTAGAGCTACATCTTTGGGAACGTCAATCAAAACAGGCCCCGGACGACCAGTAAGAGCAATATGAAAAGCTTCTGCCACAATCCGCGCCATATCTTTAGGGTCGCGGACTACGTAGGAATGCTTGACAATTGGTAGTGTAATTCCGTAAATATCGGTTTCTTGAAACGCATCAGTACCAATCGACGCTCGCGACACCTGTCCCGTAATTACAATCATCGGTACCGAATCCATATGAGCGGTAGCAATGCCGGTAACTAAATTAGTTGCACCAGGGCCAGAAGTACCAAAACAAACGCCAACTTTACCAGTAGCGCGAGCGTAACCATCGGCAGCATGGGAAGCACCTTGCTCGTGTCTAACTAAAATGTGCTTGATGCCACCTTGAGCTTCATCTCTATATAAATCGTCATAAATCGGTAAAATAGCACCACCGGGATAGCCAAAAATATGTTCAACCCCATGACGCTTCAAGCTATCAATTAAAGCAAAACCACCACTAGCACGTTGTGGAAAAGTATTTGATTCGGTAAGAGTTGTTTGAGAAGAGGTAGATTCAAGCTGAACGCGGATTTGGGAAGACGATGACACGGCAAACCTCAGTGATTAGCTACTTAACTTAAAAACGTAAAAACGTAAAAATCTTTATGTAGTTGAAACTTTATTTTAATACCCTATGCACAATTTTATAAATAAGTCTATTGTCAAGGGGTGCCCAAACCGCGATCGAACTGTTCATCCGTCAGAATATCCGATCTAGAAGAGTTGCGGCTTACATGATGACAATTTACGAGAAGTTGTAGGGGAGCATTTTTAATCTTAAGCTGGGTTTTGGTTATTGATTTTTGTAGCGAAGGAAGGGAAGTTTAGCAATCTTAATATTTTTTGGTTGGAAAAATTTGATTTGGTATGAGGGGAGAGAATAAAAGGTAAACGTGTCAAGGGCTAAAAATACTGGAGGAACCACCACACACCACCCGCAGTCCGACAGGGTTAATATTGAATCCGGGAGGGTTGTTGTCGCGGTTAGCAGAGCGGCAAAAGTCAGATTTGTAGTCCCATGAACCACCACGCACCACTTTGCGATCGCGATTATTATTATTTATCCAAGTACTACCATCTGTAGGCGCTTTATCATAGTTATTATGCCAATTATCAAGACACCATTCCCAAACATTTCCGTGCATATCGTATAAACCAAAAGTGTTAGGCGGAAATTGTCCTACTGCGGTTGTTTTTTGAAGATGTTTTCCTAATGGTTCATTAGCAAAATTTTTTCTTGCGTTGTAATTTGCGAACTTATCAGTAATAGTTTCGCCAAAATGAAAAGGTGTAGTTGTGCCAGCACGACAAGCATATTCCCATTCTGCTTCGCTGGGAAGACGATATTGTTTATCCGTATATTTTGATAATCTGGCGCAAAATTCAACTGCATCGTGCCAGGAAACGCTTTCTACAGGTAAGTTACTTCCTTTAAAATTAGATGGTTTTGCTTCTAAGTTGCGTTTAATTCCAGGTAGAGCCGCTACTACTTCCCATTGTGCTTGAGTGACAGGGTATTTACCCATGAAGAATTCTGGAACGGTTACTTCATGTTGTGGTTTTTCGTCGTCATACCCTTCCCCTTCTGGCGAACCCATCATAAATTTACCAGCAGGGATATACACCATATCTAAATTCACACCATCTCCTAAGTCTTCAGAAAAGTACTCGGCTTGGCGTTTTTCTCGGTTGATTTCCTCACCTTGAATGTTTACCGTTATTACCTCAAATTGAAAAGAACCTAACCCCCCAGCCCCCTTCCCTGCTAGGGAAGGGGGAGAATTTAGGGGATGGGGAGAATTTAAAGCCTCTCCCCTCGCAGGGGAGAGGTTTGGAGAGGGGTTTTCAGGAGTTGTATCTCCCCTTGAAGAAGTTACTGGCTCAGAAATCGCAATATCTAGCTGAGGTGATGGGTATATAGGAGATTGAGCTTGACGTACAGCAATTCTTCCAATCGCTTCAATTGCATCCCAATCTGCACGAGAAGCAGCCAAAACCCTCACCCAAAGCTGCTTTGCTAGCTCCAAATCGCCTTTATTCTCAGCTGAAGATGCTTGATATCTTAATGGTTCTACATCTTTGAGTGTGGCAGCTTGCTCTAGTAAAATCCAGTGAATTTTGTTAGGTGGATCTGCTTCTAAATAAGGATTTTGTGGCTCTTTCCCATATCTAGAGTTTATTTTCGGGACGTTATAACGTAAATATTGGTCAAGACGCTCAACCGTAGCGCAATTAGATTCACCACTTAACCGCAAACCTTCTAATAGCGTATGGGTAAACGCACCATGCTGTAATTCATCAATTTCCCAAGACTTTTGATTCGCAGTGCAGGAATAAAAGGTAATTACACCCTTATGTTCTTCCCCGATTCCCAATCCACCGCGACTACCTTCGTCACGACAAGCATCTAAAAGTAGCACTACATTACCAGCACCGCAGCGACGTAACCTTTGCACTACATAATCAACCAAGATTGCAGTTCTATCCACCGCTTGAGGGTCGCTATCAAGGAACATTAAATAATCTTGGTCTTTAAATCTTGTACCATGTCCAGCAAAGAAAAACCAGAGATTATCTTCTGGTTGTAATAAAGTATTTTCAAACTGGACATTTAAAAATCGTAGAAAACGAGCATGGGTAGGTTGAGTTGCTATTGGTGGATTAGCGGGAATTTTGGGAGAATTTTCGGTAAATAGAAAAACTTCGTCAAATCCTGCTTGCTCAAACCAATGCTGCATTACCTCAGCATCTCGCCGAGCATATTTGAGCGGTGAAAGATTATCGTAGTTGTTAATGCCAATGGTAATTGCCCAATTTTGTCCCATCAAGTTCCCTGTAATTACCGTTTATTATTTCCGCTTAAACTTAAAAGTCATTGCACCTTTACCTCCAGCTTTACCACCACCAATTCCCAACAAGCTAATTTGCCCTTCACCATTAATTTCTACCGATAACTCTACTTCATCAAGCTGCATTTTAGAATTCGGCTCCTCTGCTTCATCCAGCATCTCTCTCATAGCCTGCATAAAACTCTTCATTTCTTCTTTGAGTTTTGTTACCTGTACGGCTTTTCTTTTGAAAATAGCGATTCCTTCTTTGTCTCTCTTGATAATTATTTCTTTGGTATCTCCATCAATAATTCCTCCAATATCGCGGCTTCCATTACGGCTACCACGGCTATCTTCGTCAGTGGGTACTGAAGCCCCAATTCTTCCTCCAATATCGCGAGTAGCATCGCGGCTACCCTGGTTATCTTCTTGAGCGATAATCGAGGAAGTTTCTTCGGTGATAATCCAGATGTTTTCTGGAGTTTGAGTTGTTTCCGACATTACTTTTAATTGATTCCTATAACTTTAATTAATTAGACTAAGTATTATTGTTTTTACTTAGAGGATGTTTTAAAGGTCTAATTTAATACTTCACCTGGTGATTGAATATGCCCTAACGGGCACGCTCCGCTAACGCGGCTATACAAGCAAAACCCGGCGACCTGGGTTAAAAATCTATTAGTCCACGCAGGTGGACTTTGCCTGTGTAGTAGCGTTTTTAACCGCCGGATACTTTTAAAACATCCTCTTAGATATATTAATTACCATACTTCTTGTAGTACGAGCCGGATGGTTTTACTTGCGATCGCGCTGTAAATCCCACAAAGCTTTTTCCAAAACCCATTTATCGGATTTACCGGGGTTAGAGTAAGAGGGCATACTGGAAAAGTCGCTGTGCTGTTGCTTCGTCATAGCGCACCAACATAAGTATTTCTTGCCAATCCTTTGAGCTTTTGGGGATGTGTGAAGATTGCTTCCGATATGTCTTTCTGTAACCTTTAGGATACTTTGTACCGCGCTTATATCTTCTAGAGAGCAACCATCGTGGCGTTTGGTTGTGCGCTTGAGTAGTTATGTAGCATATCCAAAAAGCAAATGACATGGCTATCAGCCATAAAACTATAATTAAATTTTTCATGGTTTGAGCGGTAGACGAACCAACTCTTTCCAAGATGGAGGAACTTTCTAATGATTGTAATCGGAGAGTTCCCGTATTTTTATCTTACGTATTTTTTCGGTATTCTTTTAATTATCAAGTTAGTACCTAAAAGCGGGATTTAGCTGATATCTTGCACCATTCTCGTTAAATCCGAATTCCGCCTTGAAATAAATTTCAAGGCTAATATACGAAGTACGTTAAAACGCACTACAATCACCGATCTAAACCTTAACTAGTCTGATTTATCAGACTTTGTATGTGAGCCTGGGAATTTATTCCAAGGTGGTTGTGAAAGCTGACTGAGAATGATGCAATATATCAGATTTAAAGGACTTAACTCCTAACTCCTAACTATTCCCCATCTTCTAAATCACATCTTTCAAAACTTTACGGGTATTGTGCCAAGCCCAAATACCAATAGTGGCAACTATAAAACTGATTCCTAAAAGTACGATTCTTAAGCCGAAATAATTTGTCAGTCTTTCGGTAATTAATAATGGTGCTGTTAAAGCAATGTTTACCGCATGATTTTGGAAGCCAAATATCTTACCGTGCATATCTGGGGGTGTTTGCTGCTGGATTAATGTTTGCATCGGTACCGCGATTAATGCTGCACCCAAACCTAATAGAGTACTAAGCGCTAAAGCTAAGGGCAGATTATGAATGAATGTGAACACGGCTAACACAAATGCCATGCTCAAAAATCCGAATAAAGGCAAAGGTTTGTGATGGAATTTTTCGCCCCAATGACCTAAAATACCGGCTCCTAAAACCATTCCTACCCCTGCTGCTGCTAGGAAGAAGCCGAATTGTTTTTCTTGTAACCCGAATTTTTGCGCCAATCTAATCGATAATGCAACCAAGGAAGCAAAAACACAATACAAAGCAGTTAACTGCACCATTGCGTTCATAATCAAACGCTTTTTCTTCAGATAGCGCAGGCAGTCTTTAAATTCCGCTATAGGATTAACTTTTTCAGCTTTTAAGTCAGGTTTATTGCTCTTTAACTTTACGGGTATTTTGATCAGTGAGGAAATCAGATATAGCCCACCCACAATAAACTCTTGTCCGTATCTTTCCCCCAGCCAACTTTTACCCAGACTTAATAGGGGTTCGCCTACAGCAAAACCTATAATTATAGCACCCATCATGGTGCTGGTAAACAGCGCATTGGCAGCCATCAAGCTGTCTCGCTTGACCAAAATTGGTATGGCGGCTTGCTCTGCTGGGGCAAAAAATTGCACAATTACGGAGTTAGCAAAAGTGATTGCGAATAAAATCAAAAATTCTCTTGGTAAAAATGGAATTGCTATCGTCAAAAGTCCTCGTAGCAAATCCGAGCCAATCATAATCGGCTTTTTGGGGAATCGGTCAACAATTATACCGCCTAGCGAGCCAAGTAGAATAGCTGGTAAAGTAAACGCTAGAAACAAATCCGCACGTCTACCATCTTCAACTACACCTACTGCAAGTGGGTACTTTTCAAGCAGTGCAATTGTCAACACGAAAAAGATTTTGTCTGCTAGCTGACATATGATTTGTCCTATCCATACCAGCATGAAATTACGGTTTCTAAGTACCGCACCAAATCCTTTATTAACAGCAGCAGGTTCAGTTGGAAACATTCTTAGGTGGGGGTTAATGACTGCGTTGTCGGGAGGGGGAGTAAGTTAGGAGTTAGGAGTTGTGATTTATATTGACATTTGTACATTTTTGATCGAGTCTTAGTTTGTACTTCTTATGGTAGTGGGAGCGTCTCGAACCCTCGCTTGAAGGAAGCAATAAAACTCCCACTACGGTTCATTGAAATAACCATAAATTATAAAGACAAGAGCTATAAATTCTATTTTTAACTTTTAACTTTTAACTTTTAACTCATAACTCATAACTCCGATCTTTTATCACTTAACTTATAAATTCTCCTCCTGTTTATCTTCAAGCTTTTCCGGATTAAATTACTTGATAACGTTTTAATAATATGTTCACAAATTCAGCCGCAGTCAAGGATATTGGTAATTCTTCTGATGGTGAATCTACTAGATAACCGTCAACTGTTGAAGGCGATCGCCATAATTCTAAATGCTCTACAGCAGGTTGTGCGTAAAAGTTATTATCGCCGCTACCAAGCAAGCAAGAACTCCAATGCGTGAAGTAATCGTGAGAAGCGCGATGGATAGGGAAATTACCAGTTAAAGGTACCATCCATCCATCTATAGCAATAAAAGCCTTAACATTACCGACCGTATTCTGCCATAAACTAGCAGCAGCAATCGCTCCAACGACACCAGCACTGAAGCTTATAAATATAACAGGTGATTTTAGCTCCGGAGCTAAACTGTCGCGCAAAAACTGCCAGATATGAAATCCCGATAAAGCAGATAGATTGTTTGCCGGAAATTCCAGTATATTCACGCTCGCTTGATTTAAAGAGCTATTAGAAATTGCGTCAGTTAAACTTCTGATAAAGCTTTTAGTCAAGCTAGATTCGTGAATTCCAGGACAAATAATTACGTTCATCAATTTTAACTAACAGATTTACAAGTTGGCCGCTTGACAGCTTAGACAGTCATAAATATAACCTTTATTTGAAAAATTACTTAGAAAAATAATGATTTTTGATATATATAATTTATGATTATCTTTTATTTTAAATCTATTCAGAGAATAATTAGTCTACAGCGATCGTTAAATATTAAGGTTAAATACAAAATCGTAAATTTTTTTATCGAAAGATAAACAGGTATGTAATAAAAAAAATGTATCATTTTGGGATATGCTATCCCCCAGCATAGGATAATTATCTATACTGAAGTAATAAAAGGCTCTACCAAGGTTGCACAAGAGGAATTAATTGTGGTTGCTACACCAGAAAAAATCGAACTTACTCACGAGCATCTACCAAAGCAAAATCGAGTTGCCGTCCTACTTATGGGCTACGGTGAAGTAGAAAGCTACGAAGATTTTGCCAACTATAACGAGCAAGCTTTGAATCTACTTACAGCAAAGTTTGCACCAGTACCAACCTGGATTTACCCACCTCTAGCAAAAATGCTGGCGATATTCGATCTTCATGAGTGGGGACATACACACGATAATTTCATTTCACCCCACAACGCCATCTTTGAAAAACAACGCGCTGGAATTGAACAACAATTGCAAGAAAAATGGGGCGATAAAGTTGAGGTTTTCAAAGCTTTCAACTTCTGCGCTCCCCATCTTCCCCATCAAGTCTTAGCCGAAATCCATAATCAAGGCTTTGATAAACTCCTCATTTATCCATTATTAGTAGTCGATTCTATCTTTACCAGCGGTATCGCTCTAGAACAAGTTAATAAGGGTTTATCCCAGATGGCTGATGGTGAAGAGCATTGGCTAAAATCACAGCGTTACATTCCTACTTTCTACAACGAACCTAAATACATCAAGTTGATGGCAAAACTTGTAGAAGAAAAGATCGCAGCAGAATTAGGTAACGCTTACCTGCCCTCGGAAATTGGTATCGTGTTGATGAATCACGGTTGTCCCCACAAAGCCAAAGGATTCACTTCCGGAATTACCGAGTCTCAAATACTTTATGATTTGACACGCGAAGAATTAATCAATCGTTATCCCTTAATTTCTGTAGGTTGGCTCAACCACGATACTCCTTTGATTGAATGGACTCAACCCAACGCCGAGCAAGCAGCTAAAAACCTGATTCAAATAGGTGCAAAAGCCATAGTATTTATGCCCATCGGCTTTGCAACAGAAAATCACGAAACTCTCTTAGACGTACATCACATTATTCATAAGCTTGAGAAAAAGCATAAGGATTTAAACTGCATTCAGATGGATTGCGTCAACGATCATCATGAATTTATGATTATGGCTGCTGAATGGGCAGACTCTCATATCGAAGAGTTATTGTCAGAAGAAGCAACAGCAGTTAATCCTTCACAAGCAGTTGCTCATCACCATCATCATCATTAATAATAGAGAATTGGTAATTGGGCATTGGGCATTGGAATAACTTAAAGCTCAAATTCCCTTTACCTTTTACATTCTTTATTTTCTCCCATATTAAGCAAAATGAACTGTTACTTTTAGTAGCGGTTCATTTTGTTTATACTGACATCTTGCACCATTATCAACACCGCCTTGGAATCAATTCCCAGGCTCATAAGTAAAGTCTGATAAATCAGACTAGCAAAGGCTTTTAGTGCGTTTCAACGTACTTTGTATATCAGCCTTAAAATTGATTTTAAGGCGGGGATTCGGACTTAACGACAATGTTGCAAGATGTGATTTTAGAGTGATTTTGATAATTGATAATTGATAACTGATAACTGATAACTGAAAATGGCTAAAATATTTGAATCAATCACCGAAGAATTGCAAAAATTTATTGCAAACCAGCATATATTCTTTGTTGGTACTGCACCTTTAGATTCCAACGGACACGTAAACCTTTCTCCTAAAGGATTGGAAAGTTTTCGAGTACTTTCACCACATAAAGTTGCTTATTTAGATTTAACCGGCAGCGGCAACGAAACATCAGCGCATTTACAAGAAAACGGACGCATTACTTTTATGTTTTGCGCCTTTGAAGGAGCGCCGTTTATTTTGCGTCTTTATGGTAGCGGAAAAACTATTTTACCTAACAATTCAGAATGGGAATCTTTATACTCGCAGTTTTCCGAAATACCGGGAACTCGTCAAATAATAGTAGCCGATATTGAGAGAGTGCAAACATCTTGTGGTATAGGCGTACCTTTATATGAATTCCAAGGGCAGCGAGAAAGTTTAGTTAAATGGGCAGTTAAAAAAGGGGAATCAGGAATTAAGGAATATCATCAACAGAAAAATATGGTTAGCATTGATGGTTTAGCAACTCCGTTGAGTGAAATATTATAGGAATTAAGTAGGTGGGTACAAATAACTATGATACGCTCTGTCATTGCGAGGAGGAACGACGAGGCAATCGCAATAACTGGGATTGCTTCGTTCCATTCCCTAAGAGGGAACACTAAGCCCTTCGGGCATACTTCGTGAACGTGAACGCAATGACGTTTTACTTTTAATTAAACCTACCAACTTATGATTGCAAAATTATTATTAACTTTTAGACTTAGCATAGACGTAGCGAAGACGTAGCAATGCTACGTCTCTACAACAACTCCTAACTTTTGAATTATGGTACTCCAACTCAACCAGCAGCTAACCCTCGAAGAGTTTTTCAATCTTCCTCCAGGAGAGGGAGACATCACCTACGAACTCATTGATGGACAAGCAATTCCTAAAATGTCACCAAAAAAATTTCATTCCTCACTTACTCGCGCTTTTCTTTTTTTAATTGATGCATGGTGCGAAGATAAAGGAGAAATATGTCCAGAATGGTCAATTAAATTAACTCGTCATGGACGCGATTGGGTACCAACTCCAGATTTACTATACGTTTCCTACGAACGTTTACCAGAAAATTGGAATGAAAATGAAGCTTGTCCAGTACCGCCAGAATTAGCAATTGAAATTATCTCACCAGGGCAAACTTTTGGACAAATGGCAGGTAAAGCGCAAGATTATTTGAATGCTGGAGTATTAAGAGTTTGGGTAGTAGATAGCAAAGACAGAAGTATTACCGTTTTCTATCCAGATGCAGCACCGAAGACTTATAGAGGTGATGAAGTAATTACTGATTCTTTATTTGTAGGTTTAGAATTCAGCGTTGAAGGGGTGTTTCAAAAAGCGAAAATTCCTGTAAAAAATGATTAATTGTAGGGTGCTGTTACGGCTTTATAATTTATCACTGAAGGTTAGATTTTTGATAATGCCGTAACGCACCGAATTATGGTTCTATAAAGTATTAATTGATAGCAGAATTTTTTAGTTTATGCTTTCTGATGCCATGCTTGATAGAATTCGGGGTATGTCATATTTTCAGCGCATTTCCAGATGATTGTATAACAGTTCTCGAATTGACTGGGATTATTGTTATAAATTTCTACCGATAAGTAAGGGGTTAAAGTTGTGACTACTTTGGTCATATGTTTATTTTCTAAAATTTCACTTAAGCTTTGGGCAGCATATAATTTGGTACTATTATCAACATCTTGATTGCCGATTAAATCAACCAAAGCATTAATCGCATTTTCATTTGCAATGCCTATTTTTCCTAAGCTTCTCGCAGCATATAATTTGGTACTATTATCAACATCTTGATTGCCGATTAAATCAACCAAAGCATTAATCGCATTTTCATTTCCAATGCCTATTTCCCTTAAGCTTATCGCAGCATAGTATTTGGTAATATAATCAACATCTTGATTGTGGATTAAATCAACCAAAGCATTAATCAGATTTTCATTTGCAATGCCTATTTTCCCTAAGATTCTCGCAGCATATAATTTGGTATCATCATTAACATTTTGATTGCCGATTAAATCAACCAAAGCATCAATCACATTTTCATTTGCAATGCCTATTTTCCCTAAGCTTTGGGCAGCATGGTATTTGGTAATATAATCAACATTTTGATTGCCGATTAAATCAACCAAAGCATTAATCGCATTTTCATTTCCAACGTCTATTTTCCTTAAGCTTTGGGCAGCATAGTATTTGGTACGATTATGAATATCTTGATTGCGGATTAAATCCAAAGCATTAATCGCATTTTCATTTGCAATGCCTATTTTCCCTAAGCTTTGGGCAGCTTGGTATTTGGTACCATTATCAACATCTTGATTACGGATTAATTCAACCAAAGCATTAATCGCATTTTCGTTGCCAACGGCTATTTCCCCTAAGCTTTGTGTAGCATCTAATTTGGTAATAGGATCAACATCTTGATTGCGGATTAAATCAACCAAAGCATCAATCACATTTTCATTTGCAATGCCTATTTTCCCTAAGCTTTGGGCAGCTTGGTATTTGGTAATATAATCAACATCTTGATTACGGATTAAATCAACCAAAGCATTAATCGCATTTTCATTTCCAACGTCTATTTTCCCTAAGCTTTCCGCAGCATAGTATTTGGTACGATTATGAATATCTTGATTGCGGATTAATTTAACCAAAGCATTAATCGCATTTTCCCTATTCGTTTCTTGCAGTATTTTGTTTGCTGGCTGATTAATGTTGTCAATAAATGTCTCCCACTCTTTCGTTTCTAAATCAAATTTACCAAACCCCCATTCAACTATTTGTTCCACAATTTCATCAGCTAAATTACACTTTTTAAATTCAGCGATACCCTTAGCAGCTAGAAAGTAAACAGGATATCGATGAAAACCCTTGTTTACTATATCTATTTCAAAATGTTTAAACTTAAGAATATGGGGTAAGTTGTTATCCCAGCAACCATCATCAAATCCCACCAACGCTTTAATAAACTCTTCTTTCTCCACATCTAAAACATCATCTTCATCTCTCCCCAACCACAGCAAAATAACTTCCTTCCACTGCGGTTCAAAAATACGATACCTATGTGCAACTGGTTTATTAATATGCTCGCGGGGTAAAAAATAATCCCAATCATCAATTGCTAACGCTGCAAAATACTCCTGAAAATTAGCGTGAGAGAAAGCATAAACTTCTTTCTCACTTCTTGAATCTCTATCAACCAAGTTCAACCAACCAACACCAACATCACAAGCTAATTGAAATAGTTCTTCACCCATTTCCTGGCGTGCAAGTTTCCCCTGCAAACGAAATCTTGCTTTACTATCAATTCCTGCAAGTGCTAATTTACTTAATGCTTGGTGTAATTCATCTTTTTTCTCATCGGAATCCCTTAACTCTTCCGGAATATTTTTTGGTTTCCACTCATAAAAATAGGTTGTAAATCTCTCATATAATCCCGCTTTGGTTTCTGGTAATTCTCCTTGCTGATCCAAATAAAAGGTTTGACACAACAGGGATAAGCGCAGGGGATTTGTTACCAAAGAACGGATTTTATCGTGTCTACTTTCTTTTAACTTCGTCTGTAGCGCTGAACCTTTTTCTATACTTTCTGCATATTCAAACCAATCTTGAATAAATTCATCAACTTGTTCGGGTTTAAACTCTTGAGTTTTATATGTTTCAAAACCCGTGAGGGGATTATTGATTCTTTCATCCCAAACATTTAGCCGACAAGTCAACACAAACCGCGCTTTTCTCAACCAATCTGGTAATTTTTCGATTTTTAAAGCATCAAGAGGTGAGTTTTCCGCCATTTCATCCGCACCATCCAGCAGCAGCCAAATATCTCCTTGAGAAAAGCGTTGTTTTAACTGCTCTATGGTTTTTGAACATTCAACACTAGCAAACCATGTTTCTAACAAATAATTTTCTAAAGTCTCTCCTTGCAAACTAGCAAGAGAAATCCAAATTGGTAAATATTCGGTTTCATCTTTGAGATATTCAGCAACCTTACTCAATAAAGTTGTTTTACCCGCTCCCGCTTCCCCAATAATTGCAATATGCTTCTTTTCAGCAGACTGTACGCTAATTACTTCCTGTAGAAAAGCATCATGCTCGTAAGTTTTGACAATAACTTCCTTTTCTAATTCATAGGGATTTTCTGGTGAAGCAAATTTATCACGTCGCTGCTGCTGTTTGCGCTCTAATAAACCCAAGGGAACATGAACATTAATTTCAAATCCTCTTTCCGTGGCTTTGTGTCGGATGAATTCGAGTTGGTTTTCTAGCTTGTTGTGGAAAATTTCGCGCCATAAATCTTCTTCTTGCTGCTCTTTTGACGCTAATTTCTCCGATTTACCTTGTCTTTTCTCTTCCCATAATTCATCAAACTTTGTCAGATTTTCTTCTTTATTTCTTCCCCATAACTTCAGCGTAAAAATCCACACATCAGAACCTTTAGTTTGAGTGCGATTGTCTTCAAGTATTTTCAAATATTCTTTTAAATAATGATTTAGCGCTTCGCCAGTTTGCGTTTTTGCTGTTTCATCGTATTTATCCTTCCCTGTCAGCGCTAGCAATTCCCGTAAGGTAGTTGTGATATTTAAATTATTGCTATCTTCTGGTTCCCACTTATATGTAATACGTAAATTTTGAATACGTAAATTTTGTTCAAATTTATTATTGACATAATCAAGTAGCGCTTCCAAAAGACGCTTCACCCGATTTTGAATTTTTTCTCCATAAGAATAATTCGGCATGAGAACAGAAAAAACTTCAAAAAAGTTTGGGTTAACCCCAAACTGACTACTACCCCAAATTAATCTCTTCCGGATTGTAGCGAATTCACAGCATAAACTGAAAATCTTACCATACTTCAGTCATCTTTAGATGACTTGAGCTATGAGCTAGGGAATTGCATTCCCTAGTGGATTAGTAATTTAACAGTTTGATTCGGGGTACTACCCCAAACGGATACTGTATCCATCAACGAACTGAGATAGATAAATGAAAAATTTAACCGGCAAATTTATCGCTCTATTACTAACCCTGCAAATCATGCTCATGGGTATTCAAGCTAAAAATGGCATTCAAGATGGAGAATCACAAGTAGAAGTTTTTATCTTGATGATTAACAACTGTATTTCACTACTTCAACAAGTTAAAGATGATGAAGAAGATGATTAAGATACAGTAACTAGAGTGTTGACTTTGTGCATTTTGAGGGGGTAAAAAATCATGCAAAAAACGTGTTCGCCCCTTAAAGTGCGCCCTCTCCCCCTTCCCCTCTCCCAAGCTTGGGAGAGGGGTGCCCGCCAGGGCGGGGTGAGGGATTTGTGTTGCGATTATTACCGACATAAAAATTGTATGAATGAAAAACCGAGAAATTCTATCAAAGTCAACAGCCTATACAGTAACCCTATATCGTTTGTAATAATTTCAGATGATGAGAAACCCGGTTGTTTCAAAAAACCGGGTTTATAAACTTACTATTTTTCAGTCATCTTAAGATGACTTCAGCTATTAGCTAGGGGTTTGCAACCCCTAGCGGATTGTTGATTTAAGAAAATATACACAAACTAATCAAATGATTCTCGAAGTTGCAATATTAAACGTAAAAGAAGGAATGTCTGATGAATTTGAAGCAGCATTCAAACAAGCTTCAAAAATTATCTCTTCAATGCCGGGATACATCTCTCATGAATTACAAAAATGCATCGAAGTTCCAAATCGTTATATTCTGCTTGCTCGTTGGGAAACTTTAGAAGCTCATACCGTCGGATTCCGACAATCAAAAGAATATCAAGAATGGAAACAACTTTTACATCATTTCTACGAACCCTTTCCCGTGGTAGAACATTATTATTCAATTTTATAATCAATTAAAACTGCCAATCTGCCATGATAAGTTTAATTACTCTCCCCCAAATTGTTAATCGTGCTGCAAACTTGGACTTTATTGTAAAATAGTCGCTCATCGATTAAGCATAAATTCAAATGTCTCATAATTGTCTAGAAAATATTTACAACTACTTAAAAATATCAGATAAAATTGCTACTGCGGGACAACCATCTATAGAACAATTTGCTCATATAAAACAAGCTGGATATCAAGTTGTTGTAAATCTTGCGTTAAAAGATTCTGCTAACGCTTTACGTAACGAAAAAGAGATTGTTGAAGCTGAGGGGATGCAATACATTCATATACCCGTAATTTGGGAAAATCCTACGGAAGATAAGTTACATGAATTCATTCAAGTAATGAAAACAAACGTCGATCAAAAAATCTTTGTTCATTGTGCAGCAAATAAGCGCGTATCTGCTTTTATATATCTTTATCGCCGCTCTCAGGATATCGGTGATGAGGTAGCGAAAAAAGATTTACATCAAATTTGGATTCCGAATGAAACTTGGCAGCAATTTATTCATAATGTGAGAAAGGATTGATAATGTCTAATTCTTAATAGCATTTTTATTTTATAATCAAAACTTTAAGTTTGTAGTAAGAATTTTAATCCTAAAGAGGGCTAAAACCTTACTACGAACAAAACTTTTTTAGCAATCCATCATCTCAATTTCACAATTTCCGATGCAAGCAAACCAAAAATAATCAAAAAATAAATCAAAAATAAATCAAAAATAAACCAACAACAAAATTAATAAATCATTAAATATTATTTTATTTTTACAACCTTGCGCCCAAACGTGATAACGTTTATAACTCGTTGCAACTTAAGGGTTTTTCCTCTTTTTGCAACGGATATTTGCTACAACATCATTAACCGTGTCGTAGTTATGTCCTCGTATTTGCACGAGTTAAATTATTAACTATGTCTTCTCAACCTACAATTCAAAGTATATATACCGATGGCGCTTGTACCGGCAATCCAGGTCCCGGCGGTTGGGGTGTTGTTGTTTACTTCGATGATGGCTCAGTCCACGAACTAGGTGATGCATCAAAAAAAACCACTAATAACAGAATGGAAATGCAAGCCGCGATCGCCGGTTTAAATTTTCTACAATCTTCTGCACAAAACAAACCCGTCACTCTTTACACCGACAGCGAATATCTAATTAATTGCGTCACTAAGTGGGTAAAAGGATGGAAGCGTAAAGGTTGGAAGAAATCCGACGGAAAACCTGTACTTAACCAAGATTTATTAGAAATTCTAGATAATCTTAATAATCAACAAATTAAATGGCAACACGTTCGCGGTCACGCTGGTAATATAGGTAACGAACGTTGCGACACAATCGCCCGTGGTTTTGCTTCAGGGAAAATACCATCACTAAAGCGAATACTGGATATAAATATCAGTGATGCTAATTTCGCACAAAAACCCGAAGTTGAGGTATCATCTACATCTAACTCACACATTTCGCCACCCGTTATTAACAAAAAGATACATAATAGTAGTCTTGAATCGGACACAAACAATACGAACACTATGGAATCATCTAGCGCTTCTGCTACTTTGCAAAACGAAGACTTACCACGCGAAACAAGAGTATCGCAACTCCGCAGTTTAGTTGAAACTCTTCGCATTGCTGACGAAATAGCCGAAAAAGGTTACTTAATCACTAGTTCGGAACTAGCGGACTTAATGAACGTCCACGCTAGTGCTGTTACCAGTCGCGGCGACCAATGGCGCTGGAGAAACTGGATAGTTTCACGAGTACGTCGTGAAGGCAACCAAATACTTTGGGAACTCGAACGTGCCGATAAACTTGACGACGAAGAAGGAGAGTAAAAAGAGTTAGGAGTTAGGAATTAGGAGTTAGGAGCTAGGAGTTAGGAGTTAGGAGCTATTTACTCCCCATCTCCCCATTTCCCCATCTCCTTGCCCCCTTGTCCCTTGCCCCTCTCTCCCCCATCTCCCTCAACCATACTCCCTTCCTCGCCACTGTCGCGGGGTGCGTCCGGCTGATAGGAAAATTCTTAAAACTGCTAAGGGGTCTGCTATTGGTGAAAGCCAAAATAACCAGCCCCCTTTAGTTTGGGTTAGATCGTAAGAGGCTGCTATTGCTAAGAGCATTAAGCAACGAATCAATAGTAAAAATAGGTTTAGTGACAGTAGGAGGAGAGGGGGAGAGGTAAGGAAATGGGGGTAGGGGGGGATGAGGAGATGGGGAGAAAGAAGTGATAATACAAGCACTATTATTAAAGGTAAACCTTGTACTGATGCTAGTAACCATAAGTCTCCCCAAGTTTGAGCGCGAGAGGATGCGTCTTTGAGATCGAGGCTTCTTCCCCATTCTTTCCAAGTTTCCGCAGCCCCTTCGTACATCCTTACTTTCAGGACTTTTGCTCCATCCAAGAAACCAACTTTAAACCCAGATGCAGCTATCTGTCTTGCTAAGGTGACATCATCGCAAAATGAACTTTTAGCAGTGGTGTAACCATTTACGCTTTCTAAAACAGAACGACGGCAGAGAAAACACTGCCCGTTCGCCATTACGCGCTCTGCTGAGTGAGTGTTTACCCCGGCGGGGTCAAACCTATAAAGTAGCGTCATTAACAGCGCAGGTTGAAGTAAAGATTCACCGGGATATTTAAGAATAAACTGAGGAGAAAGGGAAACTAAATCGTAATTTTCCTTAGAAGCAGCTTTTACTAAACCAGCAACTAAACCGGGGTGGGGCTGAGTATCTGCATCCATTCCCAAAAACCATTCACTCTTAGGAGAAATATGCAAAAAGCCATTGTGTAAAGCCCAAGGACGACCTACCCAACCTTTAGGTAAAGGGTCATCTGTTATCAAGCGGAAACGCGGATCTTTTTCAGCCGTTGCTTTTACTAAGTCGCGAGTACCATCTTGGGAATTGCTATCTACAACAATGACTTCCCGCACTTCATAACTTGCGCGGCTTAAACCAGTTAATAAAGGGCTAATACGCTCGGCTTCATTGAGAGTCGGAACCACTACGCTAACATTGCCTAAAAGATCCGGTGTTGGAATTTGGGGTTGAATTGGAGGTTGACGAAATGGCCCTTTTAGTAGACGCGACAGCAGAACAAAAACTGCTGGTACCTGAATAAGTAAAACAAAAAGCGAGATACCGCTTAAAAGCTCCTGCATTATTAACCACTGAATTGAATCGTTACTTTACAGCAACTTTGAGAGAAGCAACTGCAACTTCATTCGCTGCATTTTCTGCACCATCATCAGCATAAGACGTTGGTGGTGATGAACTTTTCCACCATAAAACTAAAGCTGGAATAACACCTAAAATTAAACCGAAAGAAACTGGGACAATATAACCATCTCCCAAACTTAGTCCGGCAGCGAAAGTAAAGTTACTTAAATAAACAACCAGAGGTAAAACTAGTTGACTGCGCCATAATTTAATCGGCTTCGGACTCCATATCAAAGCCGCTAAACTCATAAATAGAGCGCTAGTACCAAACCAACCAGCATAGTTACGGTAAGGTGTTCCAAAGAAATCTCCCGGAGTTTCCCAGTACCAGAAAGGAAAAGCAGTTTGACTCATAGCTGGTTCGAGAGCAAAATCCCAACTTGTGAAGAGTAAAGCACCAATCGCGATCGCACCAATATGGCGAATCAAAGTTGGCTTTTCGGCTACCTTTAAACCACTTCTGGCAATTAAGTAAGCTGACAAACCGACATAAAACCAGGACAAAGGTATTGTAAACGGAACTAAACCGCCAATTTTATAACCCAAGCCGCTAAGATAGCTGTAATCGCCAAAAGGAAACCCAGTACTAGTTCCTAGTAATTCACTTCCTACCGATACCAAAACAGAAGGAACCAGAAAACCCAGCCAAGTCTTCCATCCCAAAACCCTACAAGTATAAATAGAGACAGCTATTATTCCGAAAATAATATCCACCACACCACCATTAGCCATACTCAACTGCATGGCTGTTTGTCCAACGTCTCCAAAATTCAAAATCATTTTGGCGTTAGGTATGACCAACATAATACCTATAAGCCCAAAAACCTTAGCCAAAATATGACTTATAAGGCAGACGCGCTCCGCAATAACAGATTGTCTCATGATAATCCCTTAACAAGATATGATAGACCGCAACTTAACCGATCTCAGTTTACAAATGTTTAAGTATTATTGAAATAAATTTTAACAAAATCTTATTTTACCCATAAAGTCCCCAAAATATCTGAACAAGCCTTCTTTAAAATATCAAAGATAGGATTATAGTCTACGGCATTGCAGAAAAAAGAGTACGGCTTTATGTGCAATTACTAACTTAACTACGTCTGCTCTATTACCTTGAATATCAAATAAATTTACTATTATTGCAGGTGAGGCGCAACCAATTATGCTATCTATCATTAAAAAACTTCCTTATCGTTCCCTTACACTTGTATTTCTTACATACAGCGTATTTGGCTGGATATTATCTCAAGAAAATCTACCAACATTTGCATGGTTACTAGTTGTAATTAGTGTGGTAATTCTTGTTGCAGGCATCACTACCCCTTATACAAAAACCGTTAAATATGTTCGCGTTTTATTTAACACAAAGCTTAAATCTTTTGGGTTCGCGGTTTTAGGTGCTTTCTTATTCTTTCTTATTTTTGCTGAGTTCCGAATATTTCTTGATATTATGCTAATTATTAGCGCAACTATCTTAGTAAGACTAGATTTTCAAATGGCTGGGATAAAAGAAACACAAGCCTTTTTCCTTACTTCCCTATTTTCCATATCAGGCTTGATGTTGGGATTTTTATTGAATCTGTTGATTTGATCGAATGGGAATTGGCAATAGGGAATAGGGCATTGGGCATTGGGCATTGGGCATTGGGCATAAAAATCAACACTTTTTAAATAAAAAATAAGACGAGCAATACACCCGTCTTATAATCATTGAAAATCTATCTTATGGGACTTTTAACTTAAGAAGCAACAGCAGCAGGTTCAGCCTCAGTAGCACCAGTGTAAACGCTAACTTTCTTGCGGCTCTTGCCTTTTCTTTCAAAAGTTACAATGCCGTCTATCAAAGCAAACAAAGTATCATCTTTACCGATACCAACGTTGTTTCCGGGGTGATACTTAGTACCGCGCTGACGTATCAAAATATTTCCAGCGCGAACATTTTGACCACCGTAGCGCTTTACGCCAAGCCGTTGAGCATTTGAGTCGCGTCCGTTCCGAGTACTACCCGTACCTTTCTTATGAGCCATATTTTTCTCCTTTTAATAATTGGCGATCAAAACGTTAGAAATTATGAGTTGAGAATTAGGACTTAGGAGTTATGAGTTAAGGAATTTTTATTCTACCTTATGCCCTATGCCCTATGCCGCCACTTGCTACAACGGAGGAAACCTCCGCAACGCAGTGGCTTCCCAATTCCCCATTATTAATTATTCTGCAACAACTTCAGCAGTGACAGCTTCAGCAGGTGCATCTTCAGTATCATCGCTAGTAGTACTTTCAGGTTTTGTGGCGATCGCCGAACCATTCATACTGATTGAATCAATCATTAAACGAGTGATTTCTTGACGATGACCGCGTTTTTTACGGGTTTTCTTTTTCGGCTGCATCTTGTATACCAAGACTTTGCGCCCTCTGAAGTGGCGCATCACCGTTCCTTCTACCGTTGCTCCCGACACTAACGGCTGTCCAATACTAATTTCACCGTCGTGCTGCACGAATAAAACTGAATCTATAGTAATTTTTTCATCCGGTTCGTTGTGCAGTAATTCTATATCGTAAAAGCGACCTGGCTCAACTTTAAGTTGCTTTCCGCCAGTTTCAATAATTGCGTAACTCATTTATTTATCCTTAAAATTGCCGTACAGGTAGCTGGCTTAAAACTTTTAAAATCGTTATATCCAGCTTTTACAACGTGCCTACCTGATCCGAGCAGGAATTAGACAGCCGACAGACAATATTACTATCATGGCGGCTGCTAATGCAAGTTTTTGCTTGCCTTAATTAAAAAATAGTGATATTTAGGCGACAAAAGATTTTATTGCCACTCTAACGTAGTCTAAAGAAGCAATCTTATTATAAAAAGCTAATTTCAAGGTAATTTCGTTATTTGTGCGTAATTTTTGGAGAAGATTAAAATTCAAGATATTAATGCAAATAATTATCGCAGAAAATATGAAAGCAGGTATTACAAAAAAGTTTTAGCGACTTAATAAAGCGTAACTAGAAGTATTTTCTCTTCTAGAAACATTAAATACCGGACTTGAAAAAGAACAAGCTCTCCAGTCACCTTTGACTAAACAATTATTTAATAGCCCGCAAGTACCACCACGCTGACCTAACGGCGTAAAATATTTGCAGCACCTACAGCTTGAAGTAGAACCATTTAAAGCACTCATAATTATCTCTCCAAAAATAAAAAAGCCATTCAAATATCTACTTTGTAACAAATAACCTGGCGATCGGCTAATTATTTGTAAAACTTTGTAATTCTCGATCTATGAATGTTGTTTACTATCATTAATGATTGCGAAAAATAGTTGGTCGTTCCACTATCTTGGGGTTGATATTACTATGGTTTTGTATTCCTTAAGGATGATAGTAGATAATTACCTAAGTAGCGATAATATATCAAATCTTATTTATGATTATTATTTATGAGTCTCAAGCTAATTCCATAGATTCAGACCTTAAAATAGTTTTACCCATAGCTGTCTCAATTCGATTGAGTAATGCTTCTTGACGCAAAGAGAAGAAATATTGAAAGTTATCCGAACGTAAAGTACCTGGATTTATCGCGTGGGATTGCAAGATGTCATCCATCCGTTGCTCTGTAATTTTTGCTTTTTCCTGAAGTTTAGATAAGTAAATACTAGGTGCCTTCGAGCCAATAATTTTATTTGTTCTAGATGATAAAGGTGCTTTGTTAATAATACTGTCGAAAAGTTTGGCTTCGATTCCGTTTTCTTCGCACCATTTTCGCGGAAATATATGATGGATATCAATTGCATCCCCAAAACTCATTAAAGTATCGATTTCATAACCAGTGAGAAAATCGCATCCTTTATCTCGTAGCAGTAAAGCGGATAAACCTTTGTAAGCAGCACTTCTGCGAGTTTTAAGTCCCAGTAAACGATTGGGTGAAAAATTAGCATCTGTGATTGTATCAGGTTCGGAATCATCATCAGCTTGAATCCACTGCAACACCTGCGGTAAATCTTTAGCCATTTGGCTTTCAATTGCACCACTGTAAATTTCGCCAAAAACCCCGCACCAGTACCAGCGCACTAATTTCGCACGCATTAGATCGCTATTTTCCTCTAAAACCGCGAAAATGGCCGCTAAAACGGTAAGTTGAGGCTGGTAGGGCAAATCGATTGCAGTGAATATTTTTTGTGTATGCAGTAATTTTGCAGCCTTTTCAAATCCTTCGGTAACTTTATCTGCCCAGTCTTTATATTCAGTAAGCGTTAGTTTTAATATATCTTTACGAGTACAGCTAATTGCCGGAGCCTTATGTATTTCATAACCACCAAAAATTTGCTTATTGCGGCGATCGCGTGTAGCAAGTAAGGTAACGGCTTGTAAAAAATCGGTGCTAGCAATACCTGATAATACTGGTAATTGCTGCAATCGCTGTTTGCGGGTTTCCCAATCTTCTCGTAATTGGAATTTATCTACAGCAAAGGTAGCGGTAAGTAATTCAAATACCGTAAGGGATACACCACCCGTATTAACTTTCTCAAAAACCTGACAAACAGCTTCTCTAGGAGTTTCTTGACGCAACGATATTACTGGTACTTGATATTGCTCAAACGGCTTGATTACTTTCTGATTAAATTGATTAAAAAGCTTAATTTTGTCTCGATCGTAATCCCAAAATTCGTTGTAATTCGTCATCCAGTCAGAATAGTTAAAGATTTGTGCAACTGGAAATAAACTGTTTTGATATTCTTTTTCCGGTGTTGAATAATCTGCTACAACTTCTTTTCTAAAATTACGAATAATTTTATCTTTTGGTAAACTAATGACTGCTGACTCTCGGTCAAAACTCGGATTTAATGCTTTTTCTATATCAATATAGTACCAACGTTCAATTTCTTTACCTCGTGTATCTTTAGTTTTTGCTGGCTGTTTTAAAAGTAATGCTTGGAAAAGAGAAGTAATACGTTGCTGTCCATCTAAAATAAGTCGTTCGGGTTTGATAAAATCTTTTAATGTCACACCTTCAATTAAACGCTCCTGAAAACGAACCATTACATTCCCAGTTTGCAGCATCATTACTACACCAACCGGATATGAAAGCGAAATACTAGCTAAAATACTACATATTTGCTCGTCACTCCAAACCCAAGCACGTTGGAAATCAGGTAGCTGAGTTTTACCTTTTTTAACACTCTGCAATAAATCTTGTAACGATTCTGTAGTATGGACAAAATTTTTAACTGGCATATCTCGGTATCCTTTGATATTAGTAGTATGCAAATAAAAGCAGTTACAATCAAAGGATTCCCAATTTTGCCTTCATTCTAACTTTGACTTTCAGAGATATAACTAAAAAACGATTAATTACAACCTATTTTCAGCAATCCAATATGAAAAGAATAGAAGTAGAAGCTAGAACGATTTTTGTCGGATTAGCCGGAAGCCACGGTTACGGATTGAATCGCCCCGATTCCGATTACGACTGGAGGGGTGTATTTATCGCACCCAAACAGTATTACCTGGGATTTAACAAAGGAATCGAACAAAAAGATGATGGTTGGAACGAACCGGGAATATATTCTTTTCTAGATAATAGCGAAGATACTGTAATCTATGAATTAAGAAAAATTATTCAGTTATTAGCAGGAGCAAACCCCAATGTTTTAGAATTATTATGGTTAAATGAATATCCGGTTTTAACCCCAGTCGGACAGCATTTAATTAATAATCGAAAACTATTTTTAAGTAAAAAAGTTAAACATACTTATTCCGGTTATGCCTTTGCTCAAATTAAAAAAATAGAAACTCATCGCAAGTGGTTATTAAATCCCCCGCAATCCAAACCAATCCCATCTGATTTTGAAATAGAAAACGAAACACCTTTAATTAAAGAAGAATTAAACGCTTTTCTAGAATATCTATATTTATTAATTAGAGGTAAAATTGAATTTTTAGAAGAAGCAGAACAACTTTATAAATTATTGACAGCGGATATAGACTTTAAAGGAATGTTGAAACAGCATCCTTTACCAGATGAAACAATAGAAAAAACACAGCAATTTACTAATAGCCGTAAAGATTTTATTCGGTTGCTGCAAAGAAGCCAAAGATATCATAATGCATTGAGAGAATGGCAAGCTTATCAATCGTGGAAAAAAAATCGAAACCCTCAAAGAGCGGAAACAGAAAAATTATCCGGTTACGACCTCAAACATGGAATGCACTGCGTTAGGTTGTTACGTAGCGGCTTAGAAATATTACGCAATCAAGAAGTAATTGTAGACAGAAATAAAGTAGGCGATGCTCCCGATTTGAAAGCTATTCTGAATGGCGAATATTCCTACGAACAACTGATGAAAATGGCAGAAGATTTAGTAGCTGAAATGGAAACAGTTTATGAAGAATCAACCTTACCTCACAAACCAGATTTAGAACAAATTAACGATTTATGTATAGAGTTAGTAGAAATGGAAGGGTTTTAATCAGTGAACAGTTATCAATTATCAATTAATGCAAGATGCGAAAGTCCCGATTAATTCAGATTTTGAATAAGGAGTAAATTAAATAAAAATAAGTTTCTCGGGTTAGAAATTCACATTTTCTTTTAAAAGTGCGGTAGCGGGTGGTTGGTGTCGCGGCAGGATAAGCATCAATTCCTAAATCTTGCGCCATTAATACAGCGCGTTTGAGGTGTAAAGGGTCGCTAACAATTAGAAATTTACTTTTAATTAATTTATTTTCAACAGCAACTTTTCGCGCATTGATTAAATTTTGTCGCGTAGTTTTAGATTCAGTTTCAACAAAAATATCTGTTTCTTTTACTCCTCGTTCTACAGCATAACGTTTGCCAACAACAGCTTCAGATGGTTCGTTACTTTCACCAACACCACCTGTAAAAATAATATTGCGGATATTACCATTTTGATAAAGATTAACTGCATGATTAATTCGTTCTCGAAAAACAGGAGATGGTTCGTTACCCCAAACAGCAGCCCCTAAAACAATTGCAGCATCAGCTTTAATATTGTTACTTTCGTTACCGTAAACATAAATACTAAAAGCTGTAGAGGTAATACCCAGCAATAGCGCAGATACTACAGCAATGAAAATAAAATTCAGCCATCGCTTCTTTAATTGAAATTTATTCATAGTAATTTGTTGTTGTGTATTTTATCATCAACAATTACTAATTAATTTCCGTATATTCGCAAAAAATATTCAGTCCAATTTTAAGAATATACAAAACAACAACAGTAGCTATAGCTGGATCGATTGGTAATCCAGATATTCCCACCAAATAAACAATTAACCCAGTAAGTAAAGGCGTGCTAGCTGGATTTTTACTGTATTCTTTAACTTGAGTGCGAAAGCCATCATCACCGCAAAGTTCGTTACGCAAAACATTTAAAGTAGTTTGCCATAAAGATTTTTTCTCCGGTAAAGCTACCACCCCATTTTTTTCTACCCATAAATCTTCAAAAGCTGTAGGGATATTTCCTTTATGTCTTTGCAACTCATCTAATGCCCGTACTCCTGGCGGAAAATCGTGCAAAACCTCTCGCATCGTATGAATTTCAGCAGTTGCTAATTGTGTATTCATCTCACACCTCAATTATTTTTCACAAAAATCAAAATCATCTTACATCGGTAGATGTTGATTTTCTGTAAACTATGAATGAAAGGGAATTGGGCATGGGAGAATATAGGGAGAGAGGGGGAAGAGGGGGAAGAGGGGGGTAGAAGTTTTAACTTATAACTCCTAATCTAAAATCCAAAAGAAACGCATCCGTTGTCAAAATCTAAAATCCAAAATCATCTGATATGCAAATCACTCAATGTTTGCACGTAGCCATTCTCGTCACTGACTTAAACCGTGCCGAACACTTTTATGGTGAAATCTTAAAACTACCTAAAACAGAACGTTCGCGGAATTTTCCCGGTAGCTGGTATCAAGTCGGTGAATATCAATTACACTTAATCGTTGCATCTTCTCTTGCTAATAATTATCAAAACGAAAAATGGGGACGCAACCCTCACATTGCTTTTTCAATTTCCGACTTAGATGCCGCCAAAGAGCGGTTATTAGATTATAACTGCCCAATTCAACCAAGCGCTTCCGGTCGTAGAGCATTATTCACCCAAGATCCAGACGGGAATATTATTGAATTAAGCGAAGTCAAGAGTTAGGAGTTAAGAGTTAGGAATTATAAATCACTGTTCACTGTTAACTGATAACTGTTCACTGTTTGGATGAAGTTCGCATACACTTACAGCAACCCTTTATTAGAACAAGTTCCCGAACCTGTAAGTTTAGGATGGGAAGTAGATAGAGTTTATCAAGATGTGGGAAAACGGTTGGAATTACAGCAGTTATTCAAAGACTGTCAAATAAATCCTCCAGATTGCGTTTTTATCCGACGCTTGGAAGAGTTAGGAGATTCTGTTGAGGAAGTAACATCAAATCTTTCCCAATTTGAAGAGATGGGAATAAATCTGGTTGCTGTAGAACAAAATTATAATTCTGCAACAAAAGCGGCTAATACCCACGCTAATTTACTCAAACTATTACACGAAATTCAGCAACAAAAACGCAGTCGTCGCATCCGTCAAGGACACGCACGCAATCGTTTAGAGGCAGCACCACCACCAGGAAAAGCACCTTATGGCTACCGTCGCGGTAAAGCAAAATATACTATTGACCGCAGTACTTCCCCGGTAGTAAAAGAATTTTTTGATAACTTTTTATTGTATGGTTCGTTACGGGGAGCCGTGCGTAATTTAGCGAAAAAATACGGAAAAAAAATATCCGTTACTACTGGAAGGCGTTGGTTATCTAATCCCGTGTATCGTGGCGATACCGCTTATCGGAATGGGGAAATTATCGGCGACACTCACAGTGCAATAATTTCTCGTGAAGAAGCAGCCCAAGTTGATAGAATTTTACGTCGCAACAGTCGTTTACCGTCTCGTACAGCAAGTGCTAAGCGTTCCTTAGCTGGTTTGGTTGTATGTGGTGAATGTCAATCTCGTATGAGCGTCACTCGCGTTACTTTTCACAGACAAAATAAAGAGTATATTTATTTACGTCCGATTAACTGTGCTAAAAATAAAAAATGTCGTGCTATTTCTTACCAGAAAGTATTAGAAAATACGATTAAAAAAGTTTGTAGTGATTTACCATTAGCGGTAGAAAAGATAAATTATCCTCAATTAGATCGGGTAAAAAATAATTTAACCGAAGCTATTATCCACCAACAACAAATATTAGAACAAATACCAGCATTAATTGAAACTGGAATTTTAGATGAAGAAACTGCCAAAATCAGAACTTATAAACTCCGCACCGAAATCTCAAAACTTCAAGCACAACTAGCAATATTGCCACCAGTCAATTTACGTTCAGTTGCTCAAGCCGTTTCCATTCCGCAATTTTGGTTTGACTTATCTGAAACAGAAAGAAGATTTTATTTTAGAGAATTTATTCGTCAAATCGAGATTATTCGTCAAGACAAAGATTGGGATTTACGAATTATATTTATATTTTAGTTGTTAGTGGTTAGTTGTTAGGAATATTTAATTTTCCCTTTGTCTCCCCCTCTCCCCATCCCTAAATTACGGCTTTTTCCCAGTATTCCGCACGCTGGCAACTTTACTAATTAAATCAAACCAGAAAGGGGCACCCATCGCGATCGCAACACCGCTAATAATCCAGCCGGGAATTGCACGGGCAAATTTGAAAAAAGACGGCAAGCCAGCGTTAGTTGATGGTATGGAGCCTACTTGCTGCTTGATATTGACTTGAGTCCAACCAATCGGTAAAGATATATCTGATAAAACTTCTTCTGTTTGACTTCTAAGGGTTCCAATATCTATATACTTGAGATTGTCTTGATTCTGGACTACTATTTGTCCGGCATTATTCACAATCGTACTTCTTAAAGCTGAATCTGTAGAAAGTCTACTTATCATATGAAATGCATCGGCGTTTGCGATTACAGCAATAGCAAAACCAATTAGTAAGGCAACTCCTTTAGAATTACGCTTGTAAACTCCAGTCGCTCTTTCCATAGAGCTATTAAAAGAGTTTTCCATTTCGTGTCTCAATTCATTAATACCGGATTCTGTTTTATTAATTCTTGTTCGGGTACGATGAGCTAAAACAGTCAGATTTTCGGTGATAGATTGCGGTAAAACACCAGTTAGCTGCTGAAAATGTTGATATGTTTGACTATCTTTATCTTTAATTGACTCTTCAAATTCTTGGTAAACTTTACTACCTTTTTTCATTAATTCAACAATTTCGGTTACATTCGGTTCTAAACCTCCTAAAGTAATTGTTTGTTCGTGTGAAGAAAACATATCTTCCTTTAAAAACTTAAGTCGTCGCACAGAGGCAGTTGTATATTCACTTTCTGGTATTTCTAATTGAAAAGTATCTGTATATCTATCTATACTTTGCGACATCCGACTTATACTAGTATTCAAATCGGCTTTATTTTGGTTGTAATTCCAAATAATTTGCTCGAAATCAGCCTGCATTTGGGCGAATTCTTGATAAATAACGCTCAAAAACTTGGTAAACTTTTGATCTCCTTGTATTTGACCTTCTAAATTAAATAAAATATCTTGTATTTCACCGAGTCTTTCATTTTTAAACTTTTCTAACCTTGATTCCGAAAGTTTTCGAGAAAAATCGGGAATTTTCAAGGTTTCCATTAATGTGGTTGCATAGATATCGGCAGGAATATAAGATGGCCCGCTGTGTTGATTATTACCGAAAATTGTTTGGTTCTGAGTTTTTCCGTTAAAAGGACGACTCAACGAACCTACAGCCCAGGTTACTTTTCTTGGTAAAGTCGCTAAAAATCCTTTCGCTTCTTGATTTATATTTCTAACTAAAGGATTACCATAAATTTGATTTACTAATTGAATTATTTTTGCTTCTTCAGAATTACCAACACCACCTGCAATTAAAATTTCAATAGATTTTCTGAGGTGCGTGGCACGCCATTGTAATAATGTGGCAATCAATTCTTGGATTTCGGAAGCTAATAAACTTAGAATCAAGTAAGTAAATACTAAACCTAAAGCAATATCAAAGATAAAAGGTAGACTCATATTCTTTTTCTCTCCTAGTATTTAATCATTAATTTTAGTGACTCAACGGTATTCTTTTTTCTTCGGCAAACATTATTTTAATTTTTATAAAATTTATCCGATTCATTTTTTTGAGAAAAAATTTCCAAATTTAGCAAAATTAAAGACAAATAAATTAGATTTAACGAGATAATGAAAAGATAGCAATTTAATTGAATGTTAATATTGGAGATTAACAACGCCGGTTTCTCCATGATTTGAACGGCTATTTAAAACGATTGTCCTAGTTTATGCAAAAAGAGAGCTTTATTTGGGATCGTGTTGAAAAACAGTATCGTCGGATGGACAAACGTATAGATAGAATTTGGCTAGTAATATTGCTGGTAGCCGCAGTAATACTTTTTACTATTAATCTAGGTGACTTGCCCCTACGAGACTGGGATGAAGGCACTGTTGCACAAGTTGCACGCGAATTAGGACGCGCCCGAGAAGGCGAGATGCGATGGCTTTTCCCAACTTTAGGGGGTGAGCCATACCACAACAAGCCGCCATTAATACATTTGATCATTGCTTGGGCTTATAGCTTAGGAGGTGTAAACGAGTGGACTACACGTTTACCCGGTGCAATTTTAACAGCTATTTCAGTGCCTTTTCTCTATAGTATTGGCAGAGAAATATTTCCTTGCCGCATTTGTGCTGTCTACAGCGCTTTAGTTTATCTGACAATGTTGCCAGTAGTGCGTCACGGAAGACTGGCGATGTTAGATGGTGCAGCAGTTTGCTTTTTCACGATTATGCTGCTGTGCGTGTTGCGATCGCGTCGCGACTTACGTTATTGCTTGGGGGTAGGTATTGGTTTTGCGCTGATATGTTTAACCAAGAGCATTTTGGGTATATTGCTGGCTGCTGTGGCGATGATATATCTATTTTGGGATACGCCGCGATTGCTTACCAGTAAGTATATGTGGATGGGAATGTTTATCGGTGCTGCTCCAGTAGCTTTTTGGTACGGAGCCCAATGGTTACACTACGGGCATAATTTTGTCAATAAAGGGATGATGAATCAATCCTTTAGCCGTATCTGGACTTCCGTTGAAAATCATTCCGGGCCACCCTGGTATTATTTACTAGAAATTTGCAAATATACGTGGCCTTGGTTAATTTTTGTCCCAGCTTCTTTACGTTTTACTTGGGAAAATCGCAATCTTAGTTGGGCAAAACTAGTAATAGTTTGGCTCAGTGTTTATTTAATAGCTATTTCTGTGATGGGAACCAAGCTTCCTTGGTATGTCTTCCCGATTTACCCTGCCATTGCTTTAATGATTGGAGCAAAATTCGGACAAGTCGAAAATTTACCATTATTAACCCCACTACCGAAATTTTGGGTAGTAATGTTAAGCTTTTTAGCTTTGATTAGTGCAGTTGGCAGCACTTACTATAGCTGGGGTGGAACACCGGAACCCCAATTGCAGCTGATATTTGCCTCACTTAGCGTCACAATGGCTTTATCAGCTTTAAGGGCACAAAGAGGTGACAGACAATTCCTCAAAGTTCTTCTGTGGGGAACCTATGTATCTTTATTATTATTTGTAAAATCGAATTACTGGGTGTGGGAACTCAATGAAGATTATCCAGTTAAGCCAGTTGTGCAGATGGTAGCTCAAGCAAATCTAAAAGTAAAGACAGTTTACATTTCTTCAACTGAGAATCGACCATCATTAGATTTTTATAGCGAAGGTACTATTAAACCAGCTCCTCCAGATGACTTGAAATATTATTGGCAGCATGATAAACAACCATATTTCTTACTAAACGAAAATGCATTAAAAGATTTTCCACCTGATTCAGTACGAGTAATAGCCGAGCAAGAAGGTTGGACTTTAGTTACAAAAAAATCGCCCTCTAACTAAAAAATTAGTTAAGGGGGCTATTTTCAAACATTCGTATAAAAAAGGCGGGTAATTTTTTAATTTTAGATATAAATATAAACAAGCAGCTAGCTAGCTACAACTAAACGGTACATTTTTCTGTTGCTTAAGAATCCTCGCCGTTTCCCGTTCCCCTTTCCCCATTCCCTTTAACTAAAAAATATAGTTTATTTTTTTGGCATACCGGGATTTTTCTCAATATTCTCTGTATTCTCAGGCTTTTGAGTATTTGATTCGATAGTTTTTGTTTGAGTAACGGTTAACATACCGCATATAATCGCACTTCCCAAAAGAAAAGCTATCAAAGGATGCTTAAAAAAGACAAAATCTCGTAAAATTCGAGCAAAAGGTCGGCTTTGACGACGTAATACAGATGAAAGAGTAATTTGTTTTAAAGGAAATGGATCGCGCACGTAATTACCGCTACGACATACCACTAACCTTTCCTGACAGTAAGGACAGTTGTATAATCCAGTACAAGTTTTTAAGGCTTTTGCCGTAGCATTCTTTTGGCAAATGGGGCAAGTAACGTAATGATTATCAAAGGTGTGTGTGTTCATCTACCTCGTCCGCTATTCTATTTACTCGCTGTATAACAATTGGTATAACTGATCTCAAAAGTGCTTATACAACCGAAACACGGTTGGAAATAAGCCATGCGTGATACATACAAATGTCCGTTAGGTAATGAACATTTTGTGGCTGCAACACTCCTTATAGCTATATTCAAATAACTCTGACCTTACCGACTCGCAAATATTGAATCAAGCAATTGTCGATTAATTTGATTGTAGTCAATTTAAATGTGTGAAACACTACATATTTATAACCTTTATATTTATAACCTTTATATTTATAACCTTGCTTGACGAGATAGTCGATGACCGTTCGTCGCTTACTATACATTTAACGTGCATCCACCCGCTCCTGTTAGCTTGCTCGCGCTTAATTTCGTAAAGCTTTTAGCAATCAGCAGGTGTCTACTGTTTACTATTTAAGCACTTCCTCCACAAAAATTCTGAGTATTTACAGCTTTTTTTACCAAAGCTTTGTAAAGTAATCGGACTTCCAATGGAAATTACCCATAAATTCTCTACAGAAGCTAGCTACATAACCTAGTTTTTATAGAAGTAGGGATTATAGAAATTACAGCAAGTAAGGCTAAAGGATTACTTATTCAATCTATATCTAAATATAAATAATAAGAAAGCTGCCTGCAACCATTACAGGCTGGAGAGGCAGCTACAACCAATCAATGGTTGACATATAATAATTGTTCGGTAATGTCAACAGTATTTTCATTGTTAATTGACGAAACAATGAATTGATATCCTGCTACTTTTTATTTAAACCAAACCGATCCAAATTATCGTTAATCGAAATTATGGATAGCTTTGTAGGCATAAAACCTGTATGAGTTTTCAAGCCAACCTAAGCGCTTTCTTGCAATAGATAGATTAATCTCTATCAAGAGATATAAAAGCAATCAAACACTTGCATTAGTTGTCAGTCACCTCAACCGAGGAGACTGCATTTTTTTTAAGTAAGCGATGTCAAAAAGTCCATCTTACAATCAACATTCATCAATCACAATCGTTAAATGACTAATTGGTTCGCTTAATCTTCTTCTTCTTCTTGTAAATCTTCTGGATCTACTTGTTTGAGACGAATATGCTTTTTACCTAAAGTAATGATAAACTCATCTCCTGATTTAAGACCCATCTGTTTTGTGTAAGCCGAACCTATCAATAAATTACCATTAGACTGCACGCTAATTCTATAACTAGCACTGCGTCCTCCACGGCCATTAGCACCAGAAGAACTATCTAACTGAATACCCTCAGCATCAATTAGGGCATTCAAGAATTTCATCATGTTAACGCGCTCTATACCATTTTTCGTAACGGTATAGTAGCCGCATCGTTTGGCTTTATCTTCCTTGCTTTCGCTTTCTAGCTCTTTAACTTTCTTGAGTAAATCTTCGCCGACTAGAGGTTCAATTTTTTTCTGTTTAGCCATCAACTTAAATCAAAAACTAACGATGGGTGTGGTGGAATCGATTTCATTTTAACTGACATTGAGGTATTAAGAACACCCTATATGATTATTTTTAATTTTTTTTTGAGGTTACGATCTAAAACTTGCACTTCTGACCTTACTATTTTAACTATGCACATTGCTTGAGGCTGGTTGATAGCATCAAAAAAATTTAAGCAAAAACGAAAGCAATCGCCATAACTAGATAATAAATTTTTTCCTTGCATAGACAGTGTTAACTCCAGCTTTCAATCTGTTATTTCAACGGATGCTGCTAGACTATAGAAGATTGAAATTAAAATTATAAGCAGTTCGGAGTGTCTATTATATTGCTTGCTTGCCGCTCTGTTGATACGAAGTATAAGTAATTTGACAAGCACAAAATATAAATATTTTACTTTTCAAACATTAATCCTTATCTAACCCGAATGAAACTTACCACTAAAGGACACTATAGTGTAAAAGCGTTACTAGATTTAAGCTTGCAGCAAAAAAATGGCCCTTCTTCAACTAAAGTTATTGCAAGCCGTCAAAATATTCCTGCTCCTTATCTGGAAAAACTACTAATAGAAATGCGTCGTGCTGGATTGGTAAAATCAATACGCGGTAAAGACGGCGGATACCAATTAGCGCGAGAACCTGTCAAAATATCTTTAGGAGAAATTTTAGAAGCAGTTGGCGAAACAATTGAACCCTTACCTCATCACAAGGCTTACCCACAAGCAGCTGAAGATTGGGTAACTTTTAGTGTTTGGCATAGACTCTCTCAAAAACTCAAAGAAGCATTATACAGCATTACTTTGGCGGATCTTTATTATGATGCTCGCAGCTGGCAAGCAACTCTAGGAGAAGAAGCTAGTTTTGTGGTTTAGTCATTAATTATCCGCACCGGGCTGTGAGGGAAATTCAAACCTAAAAATAATTAAATCCTTTTTTTTACAAGAAAGTTAGCGAGACATTGAAAGCTCAGAGTTTTTAAACCTGAGATGAAAATGGAACGGATGATTTTAATCGTCCAGACTTCTAAATAGTCTTTCCGCCATTTCACTTATACTAATTCCTTGAGCTATGGCTTTACTTCTAAGTTTTTCCCATGCTGAAGGAGTTATCATAATGCTTTTCTTCATTTTTACTTCATCGTATAGATATGGTGTATTTTTTTGACCTTTAATACCTTTTCTTGTTGACATATTTTAGGTTATCATGATAAGCTAATTATAGGCTAGCAAAGAAAAGTGGGTGAGTCAAATATTTAAAACCATTACGATACGAACTAAGTTTGATGAAATAGAAAAAGCTTTCTGGACTCAGCAATGTCAGATATCTAATTCGTTGTTTAATGTTGCGGTCTATCACTTTAGGCAAAGTCATTTCAATCAATTAGATAAAAGCAATTCTTTTTCAATGTACTGGAAAGGAGACGAATTAAGAAACGGTCGAAAACTATGTAAGGTAAAAGCGTCTTACGCTCAATTGTGTTCCGATCTTAAAAACGATTCAAATTATAGTGCGCTATATTCTCAGGTTGCTCAGCAAACGATAAAAAGTGTAGCTGAATCGGTTTCGTCATACAATGTACTCGTTGATTTGTTTTTTAAGGGTGAGGTAGATCGTCCCTCCGTTCCTAAATACCGCAAGTCAGGAGGAATGTATTCAATAACTTATCCCTCTCAAGCAATTAAATATGATTGTGAATATGCGGTTTTACCCGTAGCTCAATCGGTTAAAAACGACTTGTACTTTGAGCCTAAAGTAGAAATACCTGATTATATTGATTTTGACTCAATTCGTGAAGTTAGAATACGTCCGAGTCGTGGTGACTTTTGGGTTGATTGGATTATCGACGATGGTAAAAAAGAAATACGATCAAACCCTGACCTTAGTTACAGCCAATTTCTCGCTATCGACCACGGTGTTAAGTTCTGGCTTAGTTGCATTACCACAAAAGGTAAATCATTGATCATTGAGGCACCACAGCTCAAAACTTCTTTGTTTCAGTATCAAGATAAAGTTGCTAAATATAAGAAAGGTAAATCGGATAAGTATTGGGACGAATATTTAGATGAATTAACCTCAAAACGCAATTTGCAGGTAAAAGACGCGGTTAATAAAGCAGCTAGATTCATAATCAATCGTTGTTTGAAAGACAGAATAGGCAACTTAGTAATAGGCTGGAATGAAACAAATAAACAATCAATAAAAATCTAAAATCGGGTGACTTTTTCTTCTGCTATCTTGATTCTTGCTGCTAGTTTAGATTACTCGATCGGCGATCCGTCGAACTGGGTTCATCCGGTACAAGTAATGGGCTGGTTTATTTCTCGTTTATCTAAATTAGCTCTTAAGTATTGTCATAATTCCTTAACACAACGTTTAGCGGGAATAGCGATCGCTGCAATTTTGGTAATAGGTAGCGGTGTCATTGGTTGGCTAATAGTCCAATGTGCTATGCGGGTAAATCCAATAGTGGGAATTTTGGTAGAAAGTGTTTTATTAGCTAGTTGTTTTGCCTTTAAAAGTTTAAGAATAGCTGCCGAAACAGTAATCAGCCGTTTAAAAGTAGGAAACATTGCCGAAGCCCGTTCTCTTCTACGTAATTTTGTTGGTCGAGATACACAAAATCTGACTTCAGAAGAAATTTTTAGAGCAGTTTTAGAAACAGTAACAGAAAACGCGACTGATGGCGTAATGGCTCCTCTTTTTTATGCAGTAGTTGGTGCTTTTCTACCTATTATTGGTCCTTCAACTTTTGCTTTAGCATATAAAGCCAGCAGTACTCTTGATTCGATGATTGGTTATCGAGAAGTTCCCTATATTTATTTAGGATGGTTTAGCGCACGTTTGGAAGATTGTTTAACTTGGTTTCCATGTAGGCTAACAGTTATAACTCTAGCTTTACTATCTCGTAAACCCCTTCATGTAATAAAAATTTGTCAGCGAGATGCTCCCAAAGATTCAAGTCCTAATTCTGGGTGGAGCGAATGCGCTTATGCTGCAATTTTAGGGGTACAGATGGGAGGTACTAATTGGTATCGTGGGGTAGCGAAAGTAAAACCTTTACTTGGAGATGCGATTCATCCAATTACTTCAAATTCTATTAAAACTGCTTTACAACTAACTCGATATTCCTTTTTGCTGTGGTTGGGGGGAAGTGCATCTCTACTCTTATTAACGACAATCAGGTAATGATTAAATTAGAAGATTGGGTTAGGGCTGGCAACGGATTCTCTGCAATTTATCGGAGATTAAAAAAGGGTTAAGCTTTAAACCTTGATCTTACGTGTTCCCTATTACCTTGTTTTTCAAAAATAGTATACTTAATGACGAGCGTGATATCGGTTTATGAGTGTGTCCGTTAAAGTAGTAAACATACTTTCATCAGAAGAACTTCGTCGTACCTTAAGAAGACTCGCTTCTGAAATAGTAGAAAGAACTCGCGATTTATCCCAATTAGTGCTTATAGGTATTCATACAAGAGGAGTACCCTTGGCCAATTTATTAGCGAGTCAGATTGAAGGATTAGAAAATGTGAAGGTGTCAGTAGGTGCCTTAGATATTACATTTTATCGCGATGATCTCGATCAAATTGGTTTGAGAACCCCAGCCAAAACTAGCATACCCTTTGATTTGACAGGCAAAACTGTCGTACTTGTTGATGATGTGATATTCAAAGGAAGAACCGCTCGTGCCGCTTTGAATGCAGTAAACGAATACGGCAGACCAGAAGTAATCCGTCTTGCTGTATTAGTAGATAGAGGTCATCGTCAAGTACCAATTCACCCAGATTTTATTGGTAAACAGCTACCAACCGCAGCTGAGGAAATTGTTAAAGTTTATTTAGAAGAAACTGACGGCAAAGATGGGGTGGAGTTGATTAAAGATTGACATTTGGTAATGGGTAATTGGTAATTTATAACTCCTAACTCCTGTAAAGACGTAGCACTGCTGCGTCTCTACAATTTTTAATCTAAAATCCAAAATCCAAAATCCTCTTACCTATTTCCCATCACCGGACTTGCGTGATGATGAATTAAATACCATTTATCACCGAGTAGTTCAAATACATTGGTGGCTAAAGATTGTGCTTCCATTCTCGAACCTTTGATCACCTGCATCACATTTTCAACTAGCACAACGTAGGCAATATTTCCTCGGATTTCTGTCGAAATAATATCTGTATTTATTTCGATGTAAGGAGTATTTTGAAAAATCTTGACCCAGGAATTATTAACTTGCTTCCAACCACGAAGTATATTCCATCCAGGGTGAACGCAAAGGCTACCAGTTCCTTGGGACCATACTTCACTCATTGCATCAATATCTTTTTTCTCGAAAGCCCGGTAAAAGGCTTCGTTTGCTGCTAATATTTCAGATCGCTGTTCGGTCATAGTAGGGAATTAGGAGTTAGGAGTTAGGAGTTAGGAGTTAGGAAGTTGATAATTGTTAACTGTTAACTGTTAACTGTTTGTTTTGACATTACCAATAGTTTGTAACAATTGCTGTGCGGTGTAGGGTTTTGATAAAAAAGCTTTGATGCCAATTTCGGTTATTGCGTTGATTTTTTCGTTAGAAATCAGTCCGCTGACTGCAATAATTTTGACTTGAGGATTAATTTTTTGTAACGTGCGAATAGTTGTTAATCCATCCATAACTGGCATGAGAATATCTGTTAAGACAACTGATATTTCATCTTTACGTTCTGCATATAAAGCGATTGCTTCAATTCCATCGCTGGCTGTAATTGCTTTATAATTATAGCTTTCTAATGACTTTTTTGTTATATATCGAATAGAATCTTCGTCATCTACAACTAAAATTAATTCTCCTTCACCTTTGGGTAAATCGACTTCTACTTCTTCTGATCGTTCATTGATTTCTTGGGCTGGTAAATATACTTGAAAATTGCTTCCTTTGTTAATATCACTTTGTACGTTAATAAATCCACCGTGACTCTTAACAATACCAAGTACTGTAGAAAGACCTAAACCCGTACCTTTCCCAAGTTCTTTAGTTGTAAAAAATGGCTCAAAAACTCGATCTAAAAATTCTGGAGAAATACCAATACCAGTGTCGGCTACAGAAATCATCACATAAGAGCCGGATGATGCATCAAGATGCATTTGAGCGTAGTTTTCATCTACTATAAAGTTTGTAGCATAAATTGTTAATTTACCACCGTTTGGCATGGCATCGCGAGCATTAACACATAAGTTCATTATCACTTGATCGAGTTGAGTTGCATCTCCTTGAATCATCCAAAGATCCGGCGCTATTTCCTCTGAAACTTCAATGGTTTTCGGAAATGTTTCTCTGACAACTTGTTTGATTTCATTTATTAAATGCTTTGGCTGTACTAAAGTGCGTTCAGCTACGCTGTCTATATCGCCTTCCATTCCACGGGTAAAAGATAGCACTTGCTTAACTAAGTTTGCGCCGCGTTTGGCGTTGTTAATTAATATTGGTAAAAGTCGTTTGCTTCGCTCATCATCCAGTTGGAATTCTAATAATTGTGCTGTCATTAAAATCGGTGCCAGGACGTTATTGAGGTCGTGAGCAATCCCGGAGGACAAAGTTCCGATACTCTCTAATCTTTGAGCGCGAAAAAATTGCGATTCTAATTGTTTTTTTTGCGTTATATCAGTATTTACTACAAGAATAGCTTGTGCTTTATTTTCGTATTCTTTTAATAGCGTCCATCGACTTTCGACAATAATTTTTTTGCCAAATTTTGTAGTTTGATGAAGTTCGCCTTCCCACGAACCGTTTTTTAATAAAGTATTAAAAGCCGTTTGTATTTCCGATATTTTCTTTTCTTGCCAAAGTTGTGCTATTTCTCTACCAATAGCTTCATTCTTATGACAACCATAAAGACGTTCGGCTGCTTTATTCCAATATAAAATTTTGTTATCTAAATCTCGGACAAAAATTGCATCAGTAGCAACATCAAGTAATGCTGCTTGTTCGCGAATTTTTTGTTCGGTTTGTTTTCTTCCTAAAGCGTAGCGAATTGAACGCTCTAATAAAGGTGCATTTAACTGACTTTTTTCTAAATAATCCGCCGCACCTGCTTCCATCGCTTCAATATCAATATCTCTGTCTCCCCTACCAGTAAGCAAAATAATTGGGGAAGAACATCCGTATTCAATTGAAGATTTTAATAATTCTAATCCGTTTTCTGCTCCCAAACGGTAATCTAATAGATAAATGTTATGCCGACAAGACGCTATTACCTCTTTGGCAATTTGATAATTATCTAACCATTCTAGTTCGCAGCTACCTAACTGAAATTCATTTAACCAATCGCGAATTAAAATATAATCATCTTCATCATCATCAACTAGCAGAACTTTAATGGGATTATCATTCATAGTTTACCTCCCACCGCTTAGTACGGTAGTTCTACAATATTAAACCAGTATTTTCCTATAGTTTTCATTACTTCAACTAAAGAAGTAAAAGTTACTGGTTTAATGATAAAAGAATTCGCACCCAAATAATAGGAGAGTTGAATATCTTCTTCTGCTTTTGAGGTTGTGAGTATTACGACGGGAATCCGTCTAAAAGTGGGATTAGTTTTGATTTCTCTAAGTGCTTCACGACCATCTTTTTTAGGCATATTCAAATCCAATAAAATTAAACCTGGAAGTGGCGCGTTGTTCGCATTTGCATATTCTCCACGCTGATACAAATAATCCATTAATTCTTCCCCATCCTTAACAAAGTATAGTTGGTGTTGTAAAGGACTTTCTGCTAATGCCTCGCTAGCTAACATACAGTCATCTTCATCATCATCAGCCATCAATATCGTGATGCTTGTTTGCCCAGCCTCCACTCTGCATTTTCTCCTTTACGCTGGTTTTGGAATTAATAAATTATTAAATTGCAACAAAAGTGCGTTTATCTTTGTATAATTACCCGAACTTATATCCGGTATGATAAACCTTTTTCAAGCAAGATAAATTAAGGATAGGGCGATAAAGCGAGGAAAATGGAGGCAGGGAGACAGGGGGAGATGGGGAGAAGGAGAGATTCTAAAAGTAGCGAGTAGCGAGTAACTCGTTCCAAATGGAAGATTAAGCAGTATAAATGACAATAAAAATATTGTTGGTAATTTATAAGAAACTTACTAAGTAAGTAGGTGCAAAAAAATAATGCTATGTAAAGAAAAGTAAATCAGCTTCAAACTCTTTTCCCTTCTGCCCCCTGCCCCCTGCCTTGTCTCAACGATGATTTTCCGTACCAACCTACTTACTTGCTACTCCTAACTCCGCGCCTCCTAACTCCGCGCCTCAATATGCCCAATAACTAATTTTTTATTTTCAGCGTAATCATAAAACTCGCACCTTTTCCTGGTTCGCTTTTAGCTGTAATGCTTCCTTGATGTCGTTCGACTATTTTTCGGCAGATGGCTAAACCCATGCCAGTACCTTCGTATTCCGTGCGTCCGTGTAGTCTTTGAAATACGTTGAATATGCGGTCTAAGTATTTTTCGTCAAATCCAATGCCGTTATCTTCTACGATGATTTGACAGTATTCGGAATTAAGCTGTTGATTGGTGAATTTTTTACTATGTATTTTGACTATTGGTGGCTCGTTATCTAAGTGAAATTTCAGAGCATTACTAATCAAGTTTTGTAGTAATTGACGCATTTGCAGCGGGTCGGCTTTTATAGTTGGTAATTCGCCAATTTCTACACTTGCCTCGGTTTGGGCTATCCGTATTTCCAAGTCAGATAATACTTCTTTTGTTATCCGTGCCAGATTTACCTTTACAAAAGGTTGTGCCCTAGTGGTTATTCGCGAAAGGTTAAGTAAATCTTCAATCAACACTTGCATTCTTTCGGCTGCATTCTGCATTCTTTGCAGATAGTCTTGTCCCTTATCTGTTAAGGCATTTTCGCAAGTTGCTTTGAGGCGATCGCCAAATGCTGTAATTTTACGTAATGGTTCTTGTAAGTCGTGGGAAGCAATAAAGGCAAATTGCTGTAATTCTTCGTTGGAACGGGCTAATTCTTCTCGCTGATGAGTTTCTTGTTCTAATAATTTGGCTTGCGAAACTGCTATACCCATTTGGTCGGCTAATTGTTGTAATAGCTCGGTTTCCCACTCGTTCCATTCACGGGGACGAGCGCATTGATGAGCAATTAGCAATCCCCAAAGTTGATTTTGGACAATAATGGGAACTACTAAGTTGGATTTTACGTTAAACCTTTGTAGTAATTCTACATGGCAAGGTTGGATATCAGCTTGGTAGATATTAGTAATAGCCTTAATTCTACCTTTGCGGTATTTTTCTATGTATTCTCTACTAAAGCAATCGTCATTAATATTCTGTCCGTAAACTACAGGTAAACCCGGTACTACTGCTTCTTTGAGAGCTGTTGTCGAACCATCGGCAAATATTCGGATAATTAATACACGGTCGGCATTAAGTAATTTTTGTACTTCGGTAACGGTAGTTTGAAGAATTTCGTCAATTTGTAGGGAAGTGCGAATCTTGAGAGTGATATCGGAGAATAATTGACTACGCAAGTTTTGCCGAACCAGTTGTTCCTGTACGCGCTTGCGTTCGGTAATGTCCATCATCGCGCCAATCATCCGCACTGGTTCTTCTGCGTCGTCGCGAACAACGTAACCGCGATCCAAAATATCAGCGCTTGTTCCATCTGCTTTTAGAAAACGGTATTCGTTTGCCCAAAATGGTTGAGCGCTTTCTACAACTGACTGAATATCGGCAACAATTCTACGTCTATCTTCCGGATGTACGCGCTCGTGCCACCAATCAATGTTACCTTCTATAGATTCTGCTGAGTAACCAAACAACGTCTGCACCGAATCATTCCACCACAACTTATTTGTAAGCAAGTTCCAATCCCAAACCGCATCATTTGTAGCACGAGCAAGTATTTGGAAACGCTGTTCGCTTTGTCGTAGCTGTTCTTCTGCTAATTTGCGTTCAGTAATATCCGTATGGGAGCCTGCCATCCGTAATACATTCCCACTATCGTCCCATAATGCTTGGCCTCGCTCTAAAATCCATTTGTAACTTCCGTCTTTACACCGGAGACGATGCTCGCTTATGTAAAAAGGAATTTTTTGGTCAAAATGGGTTTGAATAGTTTGCATTAACAAGTCGATATCTTCTGGATGCACTAAGGCAAACCATTCATCGACATTGTTACCAATTTCGGAGTCTTGATAACCAAGAATTTCTTTGGAACGAATTGAATGAAAAACCTGCTTATTTTTTATATTCCAATCCCAAATCCCATCATTAGTACCTTTTACTGCCAATTGCCAACGCAGCTCGCTTTCTCTAAGAGCATCTTCCATGCGTTGACGTTCAATCGCTGTAGCTAAAACATCAGCAATTCCTTGCAAAAAGTAGATGTCATTTTGACTAAATGTCCGTCGTTTAGTGGAATGCGCTCCTAAAATTCCGAAAGGGCAATATTTTCCCTGAATAATTACCGATAATCCGCTAACCACATTGTGTTCTAGCAAGAATTGTGGCCCATAAAACCGCGTTTCGTTGATTAAATCTTCTACAATTACTGGGGAAAGCGAAGTAATCGTATAGTCTGCTTGTGAGTTTTCGGCAGCATTGATTGTTACCGTTCCCACAAGCCCGGAATGCCAACCTACACCCGAACGTAACAGAAATTGATTACGATTGGGCAATAATTCCAAAATCTTGCAGTATTCCACCTCCAGACATTGTGCAATGGTGGTAACGGCTTGGTGCATCAAACTATCTAAATCCATCCCCGTGAGTGCTGCTTGAGAAAGTTCCGCTACCAATGCTTGTTGATTGGCGTGAACTTCCAAAGCTTGTTGCGTCTTTTTGCGAACGGTAATATCCATATCAATACCCGACATCCGCATCGCTTTTCCAGATGAATTACGAAAAACTAAACCTTGAGAAGCCAACCAGCGAATAGTACCATCGGGTAAAATCAAGCGATATTCAATGTTATATTCTCCTCCTTCTTGTAGGGCACTTTGCACGGCTCGATGAACCAAATCTCTGTCTTGAGGATGAACAAAACTAACAAAGCTTTCATAAGTTTCATTAAAGCTCGAACTAGCTTTACCAAATAACGCTCTGATAGTATCCGACCAAATTAGTTTATTACTAACAATATTCCAATCCCAAATACCCATATGGGCAGCTTCCAATGCAATTCTTAACTGCGCTTCTTGCCACTGTGCTTGTTCGGTTTGCTGCCGTAATTTTTTCATAGCTCTACTAGCTTCTAGCAAACGTGAAACTCTAGAGCGCAATACTAACCACTGAATCGGCTTAGTTATATAATCTGTAGCACCAGCATTAAAAGCTTTTTCTACTGAACTTTGCTCGTAAAGAGCGGTAATCATTAATATCGGTATATCGTCCCCACCAGCAAGCTGACGCAACCGCTCGCAACACCTAAAACCATCCATTTTCGGCATCAAAGCATCCAGCAGAACCATCTCCGGTTGCAACTGAGTATACGCGACTAACGCTTCCTCTCCATTACCAGCTTCAGCCACCCTATATCCCGCCGATTTGAGTAATTCGCGCAAATGCATCCGCGTTAAATCATCATCATCTACAACCAGGATTAGGTTATTCATTTTAAAGTTTTTGTAGTAGGGAGTAGGGAGTGTAGAGACGTAGCAGTGCTACGTCTGTTAGGAATTATAAGATTTTAAAAACGGACACATTTTTTTAAGACTTTGAATTTTACGCTTCAGGTTTAAAGTTAGAAGATAACGGGAGCAAGCAATTAACAACTAACAACTAAAAACTAACAACTAATTCAAAACCGAATGCAAAGCTGTTAATAAATCTGATGCGGTATATGGTTTGGGTAAAAAAGCTGTAGATTTAGAAGTTTTATCAAAAGGTACTTGTTCGCTGGTTGCTAATCCGCTGACGGCAATCATCCGTAAATAAGGATTCATTTTATGTAATGTATCAATGGTAGTTGCGCCATCCATATTCGGCATCATCATGTCAATTATTGCCGCACTAATTTTATTTTTATGTTGAGCGTAAAGTGCGATCGCTTCAATTCCATCGTTAGCAGTCATGACTTGATAATTGTACTGTTCCAAGGTAGCCAAAGTAATATCTCTAATTGACGGCTCGTCATCAACAACTAAAATTAATTCGCCGTTTCCAGCATGTGTTTTAAAATATTCAGTTTGCCGTTCTACATTGGTATTAGCTGCTGGTAAATATATTTCAAATTCTGTTCCTTTGCCTACAGTACTCGATACATTGATAAATCCATTATGACCTTTAATAATCCCGATTACGGTTGATAAACCCAATCCAGTGCCTTTACCAAATTCTTTTGTAGTGAAAAATGGTTCAAAAATCCTGTCTAACAATTCTTGAGGAATACCAATACCCGTATCCGAAACACTGAGAACAACATAAGAACCCACTTCTGCATCAAGATGCATCCCAGAGTAGTTGTTATCAATTACAATATTTTCGGCAGAAATTTTTAATTTGCCCCCATCTAACATCGCATCGCGAGCATTCAAACATAAATTTAATAATACTTGATGTAATTGAGTACTATCGCCCCATATCTGCCACAAATTCTGTGGAATTGACTCATTGAATATAATTGATTTAGGAAAAGTTTGTTCGACAATTTGCTTCATCTCCCAAACCAATTCTGGAACCGAAATTACAGTGCGTTCGCCTTCGATTCCTTTTGCAAATGACAACACCTGCTTTACCAGATTAGCTCCGCGTTTGGCGTTATTTTCCACAATGGATAGCATGGATTTTTCTTGTTCGCTGCGACTTTTATTTCTAAGCAACTGCACTGACATTAAAATCGGCGACAGCACATTATTCAAATCGTGAGCGATACCGGAAGCTAAAGTACCAATACTTTCCATGCGCTGAGCGCGTAAAAATTGCTTTTCTAATTCTTTCTTTTGCGTAATATCGGTATCAACAGTCAAGATAGATTTGGGTTTTTGATGCTCGTCTTTGACCAAAGTCCATCGACTTTCAATAATAATTTCTTTACCCAATTTACTAACTTTTTTTAATTCACCTTGCCACGAACCATCCTGCAATACTTTATTATAAATATCCTCTTTTTTCCCAGATAAAAGTTCGGGTTGTAAAAGTTCATAAGCATTTTTATTAATAGCTTCTTCTTCCGTCCAACCGTAAATTGTTTCGGCGCTTTTATTCCACAGTAAAATTATGTGAGATAAATCTCGCATGATAATAGCATCCGAAGCAATATCTAATAATGCTGCTTGTTCGCGTAGTTGATGTTCGGTATGCTTGCGGCTTGTAATATTCTCAAACATATATAGCCGCGCAAAATCTTGATTATCTTGATTCTGTATTTCTCTGGAAAAACGGCGAATAGTACGACCATCTGGTAATAAAATTTCATCCTCGCAAATGCATCTTTCAATATTATCGGGTTGACAAGATTTAATAAATGCAGGAACAAGAGAAGTTAATTTACCGCATTCTTCTACGATGTCTTGGTGCTGCAATATTCCTTCTGCAACAATTTCTTTTAAATGACCAATACCCCAAATATCATAAAAACGTTGATTTGCATACAAAATATTCCCAGTGCGGTTTTCTACCACATAAAAAGCTAGCGGTGACACGCTTGTCATCGAACGTAAAAGTGTTTGTTTCCACCGTAGTCTTTCTTCCGCTTCTTTACGCTGGGTGATATCATCAACCAAATAAGCAAATCGACTAGGTAGATTGGACGAGCAATTCTGAATCCGTGAAACTTTAGCTTTGAGCCATCTGCTACCATTTTGAGTATCAAAAGGATACTCAAAAGTTATAGAAGATTGAGTAGTTTCTGTTTGATGATAATAATCAATCCACTGACTTATAAGCTGTGACGAAATACCCATATCGCTTACAAAGCGGTTTCTCATTGCTTCAGTCGTCAAACCCAAGAAATTCGCCGCGTGAGTATTACCAGAAATGTGTAAAATATCATTTTCCCGAACCTCAACAATCCCCATCATCATTGGGGCACTATCAAAAAAACTTTTTATAACACCTTCGCTTTCATCCAAGGCTTGCTTTGCTTGTTCGTATTCTGTTTTAATATCCTCTAATTGATTTAAACCAGTTCGTATTTCTAATTGCTTGATTATTAAACGACTAATCGCTTTGAGTGACTCTATCTGTTGCGGAGTAATCGAACGCGCTACCGTATCGATCGCACATAAAGTTCCTACCGCCTCACCTCCAGGTGCAATCAACGGGATACCCACATAAAATCTTACGTTTGGTTCCGAAACAACCACATGATTGGTAGCAAATTTTTCCGATGCTAGAGTATCGGGAATAATTAAAGTTTTACCAAGACTGACGCACAAGGAACCAAAGCCTACATCCCTAGACATTTCTGAAACACTTAATCCCACCTTCGCTTTAAACCATTGACGTTTAGCATCAACAAAATTAATCAAAGCAATCGATGTTCCCGCAACTTGGCTCGCTAACAAAACCAGATCGTTAAAAGCCTCTTCCGGTGCAGTATCAAGAATCTGATACTGATATAAAGCTTTTAACCTTAACTTCTCAACTTGAGAAATTGTTATATCCATAAAATCTTTCCTACTATTACTGAATTTCCTTTGCATTCGGAGAATCTTACTGTTATATAAACTTCATTAATAGGAAAAAATTAACGCTCGGATTGTAGCTTAGCTCCGGCTATCTGCCAGAAAATTCAAAAGCAAGCAGCATTGCATTAATACATCCTCACTTGATTACAGAAACTTCAACTGGGATAAATTACCGCCAAAGAAACTTTATTTATAAGTCGGCATCTAACTAAAAACATTTTTATATAGGTTATCTACAACTGCCCGCAGACAATTCCGTCACATCAACTATAGTAATATGCCTAATCGCTAATAAAAAAAGAATTGCCTTACATAAGTATTATTACGCAATAATAACCTGTTTTACGTGTACTTTGGTATTTTTTGTCATAGAATAAAAATCAGTTATCAGTGACCAGTTATCAATTAAGAACTTTTATTCACCGAAGGTGTAGCGAAGACATATTAATAAACTCCTAACTCCTAACTCCTAACTCCTAACTCCCATCTTCATCTCGTGTCTTAAATAGAAGACAATACACTTAAGTATTATAGAAAACGAAATGAACTCCCTTACTTCAACCAGCTTTAATTCTGCACTAAAACCTAGTTCGGAAGATAATTTCGCGATTACTTTTGCACCTCTTTCACTCAGTGAAGTTTATAGCTTAGCCGACCACCCAGCCAACGGTGCAATTGTGTTAATGAGTGGAACAGTTCGCAATCAAACCGATGGAATACCAGTAATTTCTTTGGAGTATCAAGCTTACGAACCAATGGCACTGCGGGTGTTTTATCAAATTGCAGATGATATTCGTAAAAAGTGGACGGATACAAACCGTATAGTAATTCATCACCGCACCGGACATTTAAAAATCGGTGAAATCAGTGTTTTAGTTGCAGTTGGTTGTCCCCATCGTTCGGAAGCTTTTGATGCTTGTCGTTACGCAATTGATACTCTCAAGCATAATGCTCCTATTTGGAAAAAAGAACATAATCGCGATGGTTCCAGTAACTGGGTAAGTATTGGTGCTTGTGAAGTGGAGGAGTGAGGAGAGGGGGAGATTGGGGGACAAGGGGACAAGGGGACAAGGGGATGAGGGGACAAGGGGATGAGGAAATAACTTTTATTCCATCACTTACTTCGCACTTCATTGCTCCCTGCTGCCTATTCCCTATTCCCTGCTCCCTGTTTCCTGCTCCCTGTTTCCTGCTCCCTGACTTAAAAATTATTGTTTCATAGTATTTCTTAACACAAATCCGATTGTTTTATTGAGCTTTGTAACTATGTATTACTTCTAAAGAATTATTCCTTTAGACTTATTTTTTAAAGAAAAGTTTTTGAACAAACGCGCCATGCATCAAATAAATTTTGTCTGCCATGAATTTTTTGTAATGCTTTCATTCTTTGCTTGCATTGCGGGTTTAGTATTGTTGTGGGATAAAGACCAGCTTGAAACCGAAATGCAGCAAACTGAAAAAATTCTGTTTAGAATGAGCTTTTCGTACTGGTTAGTTTATTGTGTTGCTTTTGGTATTGAGAAAGCAGTTTTACCATCGGGGGAAGCTGTACTGATGAGTTTAAGAATGACTACAGCTTTATCATATTTTCTCACATTCTCTTGTGTTCTCTGCTTACCATTGCATAAATTTGCGATGCGACGAATTCATGATTAGAAGTAGATAGTAGCTAACAACTAACCATTAACCACTAACCACTAACAACTATTTCTTCATCGCAATAGAAATTGCATTTTTTAATTCATTTTGTTCTAAAGTAGTGAGGATAAATACCTCTTGTACGGTTTTTCCGTGACGTGCGATTATTTTAAACCCACCTCTAATTGGAACCGATACTCGTAATTGCATATGAGGAGAGTGACCTCTTACACGACGGATTTCCCCTGGCGTTATGGTTTGAATACTATCTTGGTTGCAGAGACGTTCGAGAATAGAGATAAGACCGTTGATGTGAGTAGAGTGATTCCAAACGAGTCTACCGGATTTAGAGGTGGGTTTAGCCATTTTTTACGCAGCCTCAAGGGGAGCCATTGTCAAACCAGCCCTACGGAGTTGCTGGTGATATAGTTCGGCAGGTTCTTGAGGCCCTACCCAAACAATCGCTTGTCCCTCATGATGTATCTGATTGGTCAGTTCCCAAGCGCGATCGCCACTCATTCCCGGAATATATTTCATCAAACATTCGGCAACGTGGGCAAAAGTATTAAAGTCATCATTAAGGACAATAACTTTAAAATTAGGATATGTTTTGCGCGTAACTTGACTTGAACGTTCGGGTGCTATGGTTGGTGCGTTAGCCATCCCATAAAAATTAGCCGATACTTTAGTAACCATAAAAAATTCGCTACAGATTTTTATACAAAGATGAAGTTGTTCACGAAGTGAGTCGTTAGACTAAAACTCCGTGGATTTATCCCGGAGATGTTCAACGAGTGGAAAGGTTTTAACCTTTCATGATACAATAACCCTAACAGGAACGGTAATTAACCTGTATAAAAACCCAAATGCCTAGCGGCAATCTGTACCTTGACAATTGAAGATTGGTGGGTTCTATTCCATAGTTCTAGTTTTTTACCAGGAATAGGTAAAATCTTCATGGAAACTAGACGACACAGAATTTTTAACAAAACAAATTTTGGAACAATCCAACGCCACTTGGACACCGGCTGTGCCCGGTGTCGAGTGGCTCAACTACCGAGGGGCACTCGGAAAGTTAAAACTTGAGGAGAGAACCACCTCTGGTTTAGATACTGCAAGGGATCTAAACTAAGCGGACTCGTTGAACCAAGAATCTCCATGGATTTATCCCGGAGAGTGTCAAAAAATGCATTCCAAATAATTAGTTTAATGCATTGTTCGCAATCAGTGGTTATCAGTTACCAATTATCAATTATCATGCTCCCGATAATCACTACTGATAAGCATATCAGTCACTGCATACCCCTTAATTTGGAACAATCTTGATCGAAAATAGTAATTAGACATCTCCGGAAAAGATTATATAGTTTTAAATTTACACTTTGACCGCGAGCCCCTTGCCCCCTTCCCAGAAGCGGGAAAGTGGTTTTTTAAGCCTCTCTCCTACTAGGAGAGAGGTCTTTTTCATTTCTGGAGATGTCTATTGGTAACAGATAACTGTTCACTGTTCACTGTTCACTGTTAACTGTTAACTGATAACTGCTTACTTATTTCCAATCATTCCAGTTTTGATTGAAAATTGAAGTATCGGGGAAAGCAGTCGGGTTGTTGTTTTGTTTTAATAACCGTTGTAATTCAATTAGCTGGGGTTCAAGTCTAGGTAATTCATCCACTAATTCGTAAGGTGCGACATTATTTTTCAGTGCAAAAGCTGCTGTAGTTCCCGCAGCTGCTCCGGCGGACCATTCAAAGGAATGTACGCGATAAGCGGCAGCAGCAATGTGGCTTGTAGCGATACTCTTACCAGCTACTAGTAAGTTATCAATTTTTTGAGGAATCATTGCTCGAAGCGCAATTTGGAATGGATAAGCTTGTCCAGCACCGCGTCTTTCACCTTCGCGTTCGGTATTTCCTGGTGCTTCTGGAGGACTTTTTGTCATGCAGGGATGAAAATCAATCGCGTAATGCCCAATACCTACCGCATCAGGGAAAACCGTAGAACGAGTCCGTCTGGCTACGTCTTCGGGGCGCTTTTGACCAGTAAGCACTGATATTGCTTCTAAACCCGCTAAAGAACCTTTTAGCCGACGATACATCCTTGCAGGTAAAGTCTTTTGGTAATATTCGTCATTGTAATCGCGGCGAGAAATATCAATTTCCTCGATAGTAAAACCTTGGGGATGTGCATAACCGGGGCGACCAATAATACGCCGTCCTTCACGCATATACGGATACTTAGATAAACCGTGTGCCGTTCCCATCGGGGAATTTAAACCTTTAAGATAGCGCTGATTTGGATGGGGTTTCTTTACACCTTCACCAAGTTGAGAATCAGTAGTTCCCCTAACCAACCAGTAAAAATATCCTTTAGAAATTTCCTCTCCTTTACGTAAAGCGTCCGTTCTGAGTCCTCCCATCCAGCCACCAGGTTCTAACTGTCCGCTGGCTTGAAGCTGCCCGCGAGTATAAATCAGGTTATCTTGAGCGGTTCCCGGACGGTAATCATTACCCCAAGTCCAGTTTTGCATGGAAATGTCCCCTGGAGTGGGAGCAGTAAAGTTGATACCGCCAAATTTCATCGGCTCGCCCTTTTTAGGACTCCAAATACGACGATAGGTATGCACTAACTCGAAGCTAGCCAAGCGTTTTAACTCATAGCTGTAGTAAGGAGAATATTGTGGATAAAAGCTCGGCATCTCATGTTGTTGAGAGTCCTTCGTAGTCTCCATTGCAAAGGTGTAAGTAAAACCTTGGGTGCAGTAAGGATCGTTTGTGGCACTCGACGAAGAAGGCTCTAAATAAGAACGTGGATCGATACCAAGACGATAGGGAACATCGGCAAGCCCAATAATTTCGCCGGTTTCGCTAGCGTCTACTACATACCAACTCGGAGCATTGCCCTTATTCCCTTGATTGGGAACAAACCGGATAATAGATTTGCTCAAACGCGAAGAATTTTCATAGGTATAAGCATCTTCGATGGTTTGAGATAAGGTAAAAGTATTGATAGGGGGGGCACCACTCGCCGGTTTGTGTTGAATAGCATAAGCACCGTCAATTATCTTTCCACCGTTAGCAGTTTCAATTTCTTTAACAACAGTGTTAGGAAACCATTGCAGTTTCCCTCTACCTTTTCTTTGAGCATCTTTGAGCAGCGAAACCAACACTTTGTGCCCATCGCGAGGAAGGAAACAAGAATCCGAAACCCAACAGTCACCGGGGTTAAGTTCACCGTAAGTTTGACGGATGCGTTTTCGTAACTCCAAATAACCGCGAGAATAAAATAGTTTTTGACGCTGAGTAGGACGTTCATCAAGTGCCGATGTTCCTTGAGAAGAAATTTGTCCTCCCATCCAATCAGTTATTTCTGTTAAACAAACTTCTTTTCCTGCAAGTAAACCTTCATAAGCTGTAGCTATACCGGATAATCCACCACCTACAACCAAGATGTCACATTCTACGGTTTTATCTGGTCGTGTAGATGGCGCTGCAACAACAGATAAGGGGGTTAAAAATGAAATCAAAGTCGAGCAAAGAGTAAGTAAAGATAGCGAGCGTTTCATTGTTAGCAAATTCCGTTCAACTCCTGTAATAGATTTAGACGCTACCATTGCGGAAATGTTTACCGCAAGGGGTAAAATAAGTAAAAAAAGTAATTTAATTTACATTTAGGTCAAATTTCTTTTTGTAGCATCATATATAAAATCTATGCATAATATTATCAAGCTAGACTATGAAATAGATAAATAAACTAAATTTTATATATTTTGTGATTCTAATAAATTGTGTTGCATTTAATGGCTTCACTTGCAGTTTGTATGAACCGAACTATATTAAAATCGTGTTAATAACAGCTTTATAAGAGCTTTCAATTAAACTTAATAAACATCATTTAGCGTTTGATTCTCTTATCTTTTTTGGTTATTAACGAACTAATTTTGATTTATAAAGCGTGTATTATCATGATTAATTTCTTCTCCCAGTTGAAAATTATTAATTTATAATGCTTGGTTTATTTATTAAGCCAAGCACTTATTTACATTAAAATTATTAAGAAATTCTAAATATATAAAATTTTAATTTAATCATTTATATTTGCTTTATTGATTTGAAGAACAGGTTTATTTCTCAATCGCACCTGCTGAAAATCTTTTTTTATCGCTAATTCCCTACCCGAAAGCATCTAACCTATTTATACTCCTACGTATAATTATTTGTGCTTATACACAGAATAAACATAAGTATATTTTATGATAATGGTATTGAACAAAACTAATGTTAAAACAAATAAATGTTGTAAGTCGGAAACACTACACATAACATGAAGCGTCTGTTTTCAAGCAGAAGCAATAAATGTGTCTATAGATATATGAATAACGAGCGAGACGTAGCTACAAAAAGTCCGGGGCTACTAATTTCAATTTTTAAAGGTGTAAAAGCAAATCTTGGTGCCAAAATGGTGCTGGGTATTGTTAGTGCTGCCCCTATTGCCTTTGCCACTGTTGCAGCAGAAGCCGCACAAGTCCAGCTAAATCCATCGTCACCCAAATTAGGGGACACAATATCGGTGATGGTAACTCCCGATAACCCCTCTAACGCTGCCAACTTACGAGTGACTAGCAACGGAGAAACTTACCCAATATTTCAAATTGCACCAAATCAGTATCGTGCGTTTATTCCTACTACTCCATTACAAAAATACGGAAGGAAAGTAATTCAAGTTTCTGGTGATGGAACAACGCGAAACTTGGCTGTATGGGTAAACAATCGGACATTTCCTACACAAAGAATTACTTTACGCGGTGGTAAAGGCGGTTTAAAAGCAACTCAATACGAACTCGATCGAGTAAAAGCTTTTAAAGCACTTGTCACACCACAAAAATATTGGAACGGTTTTTTCCAGCGACCAAATAATTCACGTATTAGTACAATTTATGGTGTTCGTCGCTACTATAATGGTAAATTTGCAAATGACTATTACCATCGCGGCGTTGATTATGCAGGTGGCTACGGTTCACCCGTAGTTGCACCAGCTGGTGGACGGGTTGCTTTAGTTGGTACAGTATCCCAAGGTTTCAACGTACACGGAAACGTAGTGGGAATCGACCACGGACAAGGAGTTACCAGCATTTTTATGCACCTGAATCGGATTAACGTTAAAGAAGGTGAGATGGTAAAACCAGGACAACTTATTGGCGGCATCGGTTCTACTGGTGCTTCTACAGGTCCTCATTTACACTGGGGTGTGTACGTTAACGGACAAGCTGTAGATCCAGTACCCTGGCGGTACAACGCAATTAAATAAGGGGGATGTTATTTGTTACTTTTGTCGTATTAATGTGTATTATTTACCTAGTGTGGGAAAAGTAATAAATAACAGTGGTACCGTCCTACCAAGCTTTTGGTGGTTGATAATAAAATGAACGTTATGAGTATTGAAAAAATTGTAGAACTAGCTCTCCATGATGGTTATCTAACACCAACAATGGAAGCTGAAGTTGGGCGCATCTGCGACAATGCCTCCGAACTCTCTATAGAAGAGTACATGGCACTTGATAGATTAATGGGGGCGTTGTTAACTGGTGAGGTAGTGGCGGTACCTCGCAAACAATTCATTAACGTCATGGAAGAGTTGGTGCTAACGGAGGCGATCGCACGAGTAGCGCAAATTGAAGCAACTAGCGATAAATCCCTTGATGTAGGGGATATAGCCGCTTATGCACTCAACCGTCTGCCACCTCTGTATGCCACTACAGAGGAAGGTGCCACTTACCAACGGCAAAGAGCAAAAACAGAACTTCACGAATTTATTTCCCAGCAAGTCAAGGAAGCAATTTCTCGTTACATCGAAAACCCTGACTTCTTCCCCGAACGTCAAGCTATTGGTAAAAACACTGGCAACGAAGTTTTGCGTCAAGTTAGCACTTTACTTCAGGCTTACGCCCCAAACTTTGAGCAAAAGAGTGAGGAGTAGGGAAGAGTTAGGAGTTAAGAGTTAAGAGTGAGAAGTAGTTAGGAGGCGCGGAGTTAGGAGTTAGCAAGGTCAAAGGTCTGCATGTTAAAGATTAAAGGTTTAAATTCTCCTTGTCCCCATCTCCCCATCTCCCCATCTCCCCCTTTCCTATTTCCGCACTTGCACTGGTACTCCTAAACTAATTTGTTCGTAGAGTAAGCGAACGTCGGGATTACGCATTCTTAAACAGCCATGAGATACGGGACTTCCTACTAGATCCGAGTCCGGTGTTCCATGAAAGCCAATTTCGTTGTGCCCATCAGACCAGAAACCAATCCAACGTTCTCCTAAAGGACTATTTGGTCCTGCTGCAAAGACTTTACCGGTAATTGGATGTTCCCATGCGGGGAACTGCTGCATATGCATCACTTCAAAAGTTCCTACAGGTGTTTCCCATCCTTTCTTTCCTACACCAATCGGATAGCTAGCGATAACCGTACTTTGACGATATACGTAAACTCGGCGATCGCTTAAATCAACTACAACTTTTTTCTCAGGAGATGCATTTAAACGTTTATTCGTCATTTTTTGTGGAGAGGCTAATACAGGTGCCTTTGATGATGACTTCGCTACAGAATCTTTCGTCACATCTTTTTCCACAAATACAAAACGCCGAATTTGTCGTGCAAAAAAATCGACCGGTTCGCCATTGCTAACTCGATCCGAATTTTTTGCCGTGTTCGTCGGTACTGAAGTACTAATTCGCCAATGAAGGGTTAAAGATAAAATTGCTGTCACGAAGCACAGCAGCATCACTACACGCGCTAAAGAATCATTTCGTACCATTTTTGTGCCTCTATAAAGCCTCCCATACACACCAAATCTTCTTTTATATAAACTTTTAACTAATTTTAATTATTATTCTTCTCATCAAACATTTACAAACTCTTAAAAGTTTATTTATTAATTTACCGTCTCTATGCGGGCAAACTAAGGCTATCCCGGTTTTACTATTACTTGTACAGCAAAAAAAAATTTAGAGTATAGGTCAATATCCGGAACTATTACAGTCTAATTACCAATCATTAACTCGGTGAGTGGGAGATAAATTATGTTAGAGAAATTATTGCTCGCAGTAAGTATTACATTTTCCTTGAATATGTTCGTGCAAGTTCAAGTACCGTTACATAAAGATTTTGAAGGTACTTATCCTCCTAAAACGGATACAGCACCTCAGATTTTAGTTAAGATGCTACGAGAATAAAACGACCGAAAATTACTTTTATCCTCAGACTGTATCAAATCCTGTAGTGTATGAAACAAAAGTTCAATGTAATACTTGTTTTTCACAATTTTTTAGAGAAATTTCATAAATAGTATGATTCGTCCTTCATTATATAAATAGCGTAAGAATTCTATTCACAATACATAATTGTGATTCATTGGTTTTTGCAAGTAAAGGATAATTTGATTTGCTCTCAATTTTTTGGCATCTGTTGGTGAGGGATTATTGCTAAAACTGGCATTCTCCAACGTTCGGGATTTGGTATCCCAAAATACAGCTTTACATATTTCGGAATACCACACAAACAGGCAGTTATGCAGAGTGGCACTATAAACTATTGTTGTTTGGGTCAAGCAATATTTACCTTCAAAGCTGGTTATAGTAAGTGCAGCAGCCATTCTTCCAAGCCCCGAATTAACCCGTGATTTTACTGAATATTTTGTCAACTATTTGTTCCAGTTGTAAATCCGTCACTTTTAAGGGGAACTAACTGCTCGTCTTCAGGTCTAATAGATAGGGATGATTTAAAGCCAGTAAGATATATGAGTCAATCGATTACTGCATCTTGGTCTACGCTCGATGCCAGACTGCCGGAAGCACCAGTAGAAGTTGATAAACTTTCAAACCACGACCTGATTTTACGCTGCCAGACCGGCGTGCGTCCCGAACGTACAGCCTTTGCAGAACTAATGCGTCGCTATCAATCGCAAGTTGATAGAGTTTTATATCACTTAGCGCCCGATTGGGGTGATAGAGCTGACTTAGCTCAGGAAGTCTGGATAAGAGTTTTCCGGAATATTAGTCGATTGCAAGACCCCTGTAAATTCCGAGGTTGGCTAAGTCGTATTGCTACTAATTTGTTCTATGACGAGTTACGTAAACGCAAACGAGTTGTTAGTCCTTTATCACTTGATGCTCCCCGTACTTTAGACGATGGAGAAATGGATTGGGAAATCGCTGGCGATACTCCCGGCCCCGAAGAAGAACTGACAACAAGAGAATTTTACGAGCAACTACGCTTGGCGATCGCAGATTTGCCCGAAGTATTTCGTACCACTATAGTGTTGCGCGAAATTGAAGGATTGGCATACGAAGAAATCGCCGAAATGACCGGCGTTTCTCTAGGAACGGTCAAGTCAAGAATTGCGAGAGCGAGATCCCGACTGCAAACTCAACTACAAAATTATGTAGAGTCGTAAATTGCAGCGTTCATCCTCACACTCAGGTGGATTCCCCCGAACTACGATTAACACACGATATTAAGCGGTAGAATATACGCTACCCGCTTACTGCGCGAACCCGTTATCTACAAATACGAAATTCTGAGTTTAGATTTGATATCAAATTCCTTCGATATCAAATCATGTGTTGGAATATTCCTTATAGCTGAAATTAACGATAATTAACTATTTGTTAAGAAACATTTTGTGCTTGTGCCGTTGGGAGAACATTCTCGTCAATTTGATCGGTTGCCTGCTGTATATACCCGTGTATTAATTGGTAATAATGTTAAGATGAATACAGAACATCACTTTGACGATTCCCGCTTGCAAAGTCGAAAAGAATTGCGGGATGGGAATGACCGTAATACCAATAAATTAACGGGTGCTAAGAATATGGTGAAGCGCGATCGCTTCGAGTTATTAAGTGCTTACCTTGATGGTGAGGTAACAGCTGCCGAACGTAGGCAAGTAGAAGATTGGCTGGCAAATGACCCCTCAGTCCAAAGTTTGCACAAACGACTTTTATCACTGCGGCAAGGCTTGCGGAATCTTCCAGTACCGCAAGAAAATTCTATACAAGAAACAGTTGATAGCGTAATGGCACGGTTACGCCGTCGTAGCAGAAAGGCTTGGATGTTAGGAGGTGCTACCGTTGCTGCTTGCGTTATTGGTTTTGCTTCGAGTCTAATTCCCAATAACGAACCGGGAATGTTCCGATTTGCTAGCAATCCTTTGGAACAAACACAGCAAAATTCTTCAGAAGAAATGGCATCATTGCCAATGGTTGCTTTGAATGAACCACTGGTACAAATACCTAAAGCAACGCAAAGTCTTCCTCAAGAAGGAATCAACCAAACCCAGCCCGTAAATTTAGATTCTGAAAATTACATTAATTAAACTATTTATAAAGTTAGTAGTTAGTGGTTAGTGGTTAGTGGTTAGTAGTTAGTAGTTAAAAATCAAAGGATTTTTCAGAAATAAACTATTAGTCGATTGCATTAAATTTGACGGGTAAATAAAGGTTCGTAGTCAGGGCTTTAGCCCTTGAAAGACTGAAGTCCTTACTAAAAACCTATCAAAAGTAATGAAAAGGAGTATTAGTGCAAGTTTATAGTTAGCACTTTTATATGTAATCTAACTCCTAACTCCTAATTATTTATTCCTTTCCCACTCCACAAACCATCAGTTTGCGGAGTGGCTTTTAATTGGTAGACTTTTGCAGAACTCATAAAATAAACCCAGGCTAAACCAAGAGAATTACTTTCTAAATCAAATATTTCAACCTGCATTCGGTTGTAGAGATTTTCTGAAGCAAGTCTTTGAGGATGATAGTCTTCAAGTTCATCAAGATTACTCAAAACTTTTGAATCGTTAAACGAAAGCAAATAACCGTAAACCGAATTATTTCCTTGAGTCATCGCTGGGTATCCTTGGGGTAGCCCATATAATTCACCACAAGTCCAAGCTTTTTTTACATCTACCACGTGATTCGCGCAGTAGAATTGATAATTTGCTTCACCTGGCTTAAGGGTTCCGTATACAAACACCCGTAACAAGTCAGAATTTTTTTGTTTACACATATTAGTTGTTGGGCACGGGGAATAGGGCATTGGTAATTGGTAATTGATAATTGATAATTGGTAATAATTATTTATTCTCCCCCCTCTCCCCCATCTCACCATCTCCCCCTCTCCCCCCCTCTCCCCATCCCCAACAGCATCTACAATAGTTTTTCAGACACAGCAACAGTCGCATTAGGAGTATTTCCGGTGGATACCCGATACAACCCAGCAGAAATTGAGCAAAAGTGGCAGAATAAATGGACGGAAGTTGGCATAGATAAAACTTCTACAGATAGTAACAAGCCAAAATTTTACGCGCTATCCATGTTTCCTTACCCGTCGGGTAGCCTGCATATGGGTCACGTTCGTAACTACACGATTACTGATGTGATTGCCCGTCTCAAGCGAATGCAAGGGTATCGGGTACTCCACCCTATGGGTTGGGATGCTTTTGGTTTACCGGCGGAAAATGCTGCGATTAAGCGGGGAGTACCTCCGTCGAAGTGGACTTATCAAAATATTGAGCAAATGCGCTCCCAGTTAAAACGTCTCGGTTTATCTATTGATTGGGATTGCGAAGTCGCTACTTGTTCGCCGGATTATTATAAGTGGACGCAATGGATTTTCTTGCAGTTTTTCCAAGCAGGTTTAGCTTACCAAAAAGAAGCAGCAGTAAATTGGGACCCCATAGACCAAACTGTATTGGCGAACGAGCAAGTTGATAATGAAGGTCGTTCTTGGCGTAGTGGTGCCATTGTCGAGCGTAAATTGTTACGGCAGTGGTTCTTTAAAATTACTGATTATGCCGAAGAATTATTAAACGACTTGGATAAGTTGCCGGGATGGCCGGAGCGGGTTAAAACCATGCAGGCTAACTGGATTGGTAAATCCACAGGAGCTTATTTAGAATTCCCCGTTGTGGGAATGGATGAGAAAATAGCCGTGTATACTACGCGACCCGATACTGTATATGGTGTGAGCTACGTAGTATTAGCGCCAGAGCATCCTTTAACCAAGCAGGTGACTACATCGGAAGAGTTAGAAGCCGTGGAAGCTTTTATCAAAGAAGTTAGCAACCAAAGCGAATTGGAACGTACTGCTGAAGATAAGCCTAAAAAAGGTATTCCTACGGGTGGCAAGGTAATTAATCCGTTTACGGGGGAAGAAGTTCCAATTTGGATTGCCGATTACGTACTTTACGAATACGGTACTGGGGCTGTGATGGGTGTACCAGCCCATGACGTGCGAGATTTTAAGTTTGCTAGAGAAAAGGATTTACCTATTAAGGTTGTTGTTGCCCGTGCGGATGCTGCTGACGCGGTATTAATTCCGAACGAAGCTTATACGGAACCGGGAATTGTGGTTAATTCCGACCTTTTCAACGGTATGCCCTCTGCTGATGCTAAAAAAGCAATTGTAGAATATGCCGAAAAGCAAGGTTTTGGTAAAGCACGGGTACAGTATCGCTTGCGAGATTGGTTGATTTCCCGTCAGCGATATTGGGGGGCACCGATTCCTATAATTCACTGTGACGATTGCGGTGCTGTACCAGTACCGGATCAAGATTTACCCATACAGCTACCCGAAAATGTGGAATTTTCAGGGCGTGGTGGTTCGCCGTTAGCGCAGTTGGAAAGTTGGGTAAATGTAGATTGTCCTAGTTGTGGGAAACCAGCGAAGCGGGAAACTGACACGATGGATACTTTTATTGATTCTTCGTGGTATTACTTGCGGTTTACCGATGCTAAGAACGATAAGCAGGTGTTTGATTCGGCTAAGGTGAATGACTGGATGCCCGTAAACCAGTACGTTGGCGGTATCGAACACGCAATCTTGCACTTGTTATACTCGCGCTTCTTTACCAAGGTATTGCGCGATCGAGGTTTATTCAACTTTGACGAACCCTTCCAACATTTGTTAACTCAAGGTATGGTGCAGGGTTTGACCTACATGAATCCCAATAAAGGTGGTAAAGATAAGTGGGTTGCTTCTAGTTTAGTCAATCCTACCAATCCTCGCGACCCCGATACTGGCGAACCTTTGCAGCAGCTTTACACTACCATGTCCAAATCTAAAGGTAATGGTGTCGCACCGGAAGATGTAATTGCTAAATACGGTGTTGATACGGCGCGGATGTTTGTTCTATTCAAAGCACCCCCGGAAAAAGATTTGGAATGGGATGAAGCTGACGTAGAAGGACAATTCCGCTTTCTTAACCGAGTTTGGCGTTTGGTTACTGAATTTGTCGATAATCCTCAATCTTCTAAAAAATCTAAAAATCAAGAACCCAAATCCAAAGTTGAAAAAGATTTACGAAGAGCGATTCATACCGCAATCAAAGAAGTCAGTGAAGATGTAGACAGCGAATATCAATTCAATACTGCTATTTCCGAATTGATGAAGTTAAGTAACGCCTTGAGTGATGCTAAGTGCAAAGATTCACCAGTTTATCCAGAAGGAATTCATACTTTAATTTTGATGCTGGCACCCTTCGCACCTCACATCGCCGAAGAATTATGGCATTTGTTGGGTAAGGATGACTCAGTACATACCGCAAACTGGTTAAAGCACGATCCAGAAGCGTTGATTGCGGATGAAATAACCTTGGTGATTCAAATTAACGGTAAAAAACGCGGCGATTTACAAGTTCCAGCACAATTGGACAAAGCAGGATTAGAAAAGTACGCTCGCGAATCAGAAGCTGCCCAACGTCATATCGAAAATAAAACCATCAAAAAGGTAATAGTGGTACCCGGCAAGTTGGTAAACTTCGTCATCGGCTAAATTAATTTCCACTTGTGCAGGTTTATCAATTGACACAACCGGGGGTAAAGTCCCCGGTTTCTTATTTGGCTTCGTTTTTAGAGAACCTATGAATAATCGGTTACATGGAAAAGCGCCTGACAGTTTTGCCTACCAAGCGCCCTATCTGTATAAAGTTATACCAATCCACTTGTTTGATGCAACATTTGAACTCGACTCTATTCCCATATAGATAGGGATTGCGAGAATAAGCTTATAGCAAACGTGTTGTGAAGTGGTATCACTCCTTGCACAAATATAGAATATCTTTTAAGACCTATGTCAGGGAATTGACTGAGTGACAGTTTGTCAACTGCCATAGTTAAAAACTGCTCAGCATTATCAACATCCACTGAGAACCTGGGATAAGAGTTTACAAAGGCTTCACAGGGTAGAATTACTACGAGGATGGTATTCCTTGTGGCTAGGGAGTGGGATGATGGGGGGATGGGGAGATGGTGAAGGGAGGTTCCCGTAGTACGAGAGAAGTGGTGTTAGCGTAGCGTCTCCGGAGGAGATACCCGAAGGGGGAGATGGGGAGAAGGGGACAAGGAGAAAATAATTATTAACTATGCCCAATTCACTATGCCCCATGCCCAATTACCAATTACCAACTTGAAATATGAAAAATCGAATTAAGAAGGCTGTAATTCCGGCTGCTGGTTTTGGTACTCGCTTATTTCCAGCTACGAAAGTTGTTAAAAAGGAACTGTTTCCGATAATTGATAAAGACGGTAGGGCTAAACCTGTAATTCAGTTGATTGTGGAGGAGGCTGTTAGTGGGGGTATAGAAGAAATTGGAATTGTGACGCAACCGGATGATAAAGAGGTTTTTGAAAGTTATTTTAAAAACACACCCGATGCTAAACTTTTTAACAAGCTTTCAAAACAGAATCAGGAATATTGTAATTATCTTCAAGATTTAGGTAGTAAAATTACGCTTTTAGCACAGGATAAGCAGGAAGGCTACGGACACGCGGTTTTCTGTGCGAAGGAATGGGTTAATAATGAACCTTTTTTGTTGATGTTAGGAGATCATATTTATTCGTCTGATGCCGAACAATCTTGTGCGCGTCAAGTTTTACAAGTTTACGAACAAGTTAATCGTAGCGTTATTGGATTGAATTCTTTACCAGCAGAAATAATTTATAAAGCTGGTTGTATTACAGGAGTTTGGCAGGATAACAATTCTATTTTACAAATTACACAAATTTATGAAAAACCAACTATCGAGTATGCGCGACAAAATTTGCGGGTAGATGGAATGGAGGAAGATGAGTTTTTGTGTATATTTGGTTTGTATGCCTTAACTCCAAATATTTTTGATTTTTTAGCGGAACATATTAATACTAATTTTCGAGAAAAAGGCGAATTTCAGTTAACATCTTGTTTGGAGAAATTAAGAGAAGCTGAGGGAATGACGGGTTTAGTTGTCGATGGGAAGACTTTTGATATTGGAATGCCTAATGTTTATCGGCAAACGATGGTTAATTTTGGAAATTGAGAATTGGAAAAAAAAGACAATTATTGTAGGTTGGGTTAGGTGTCTTGATAAGATAATTTTTAACATCGGAATTGATATTGCACCGTAACCCAAGATTAATTGTGGTTGGGGAGAAATCGCAATGTTGGGTTACGACACGATTCAATAATTCTTGTTACAAATTAAATTGTCTGCTCGTGTCTAACCCAACCTACAACTATATAATCGTTGCCTATAGCGTGATACTTAAAATATTTCATTTATTTGAGGGAGTAGGGAACAGGGAACATTAAATTTACTTACCAATTTTTGAAAAAAATTAAGTAGTAGTTGAAAGAGATAATTTTTGTAGGTTGGGTTAAGTGTCTTGATAAGATAATTTTTAACATCGGAATTGATATTGCACCGTAACCCAACATTAATTGTGGTTGGGGAGAAATCGCAATGTTGGGTTACGACACGATTCAAAAATTCTGGTTACAAATTAAATTGTCTGCTCGTGTCTAACCCAACCTACAACTACAACTATTCCCCAAAAAACATTTCTTCAGATATTATTCCTTCAGCTACTTTTGTTACTGAGCCTGTCATCTGAATCGAAAAATCTTCACTAATTTCAATTAAAATATTTCCTCCTGGCATATGCACGGTAATCGAGGAATCGCATAAATCAAGACGACGTGCAACTGCTGCTGCAGCACTGCTACTGCTTCCTGAAGCTAATGTGTAACCCGCACCTCTTTCCCAAATTTCTAATTGAATGTTTTCTCGATCGCGTACTTTCATGAATTGTACGTTAATGCCATTTGGAAAAATATTATTGGTTTCGATTAAATAACCATATTGCTTTGCTAACTCTGGTGTAATTTCAGGTAAAGGAATTACACAATGAGGATTTCCGATAGTAGCAGCACAAAATGTAAAGGCTTTATTGTCAACTGTAATATTTTCGGAAATTACTTCTCTACGTTTTCCCGTTACCGGAATTTCATCGCTCCAAAAGCTAACTTTTCCCATTTCTACACGGACGGTTTTACCATTATCGAAAACTGCCGATTTAACTAAACCTCCTAATGTTTCGATAGTAAACGCTTCTTCTTTGACTAATTGCATATCCCATAAGTAACGAGAGAAAATTCTCAATCCGTTGCCGCTTTTCTCCGCTTCGCTACCGTCAGGATTAAAAATTCGTAGTGAAAATTGTCCTTTCTCAGATTTTAATGGCCCGAAAAGTATTCCGTCGGAGCCTATACCAAAGTTTCTATGACAAATTATTTTAATTTCTTTGGGAGTTAAACTTTGAGAAATATCTTTAGGATTAATAACTATATAATCGTTGCCTATAGCGTGATACTTAAAATATTTCATTTATTTGAGGGAGTAGGGAACAGGGAACATTAAATTTACTTACCAATTTTTGAAAAAAATTAAGTAGTAGTTGAAAGAGATAATTTTTGTAGGTTGGGTTAAGTGTCTTGATAAGATAATTTTTAACATCGGAATTGATATTGCACCGTAACCCAACATTAATTGTGGTTGGGGAGAAATCGCAATGTTGGGTTACGACACGATTCAAAAATTCTGGTTACAAATTAAATTGTCTGCTCGTGTCTAACCCAACCTACAACTATTGCGTGATACTTACTTGTAATATTTCATAAAACTATTTAGTTAAGATTATCTAACAGCCGCTTCTAACATTTTTATTATTCCAGTATTGGCATCAATTTCTACTTGTATTCCTATAGGAAGTGTAAATTTATCTCTAATATGACCAATCATTGAACCATACCAAGCAGGAATATTTAAAGGGCGAATATGTTCTTGTAATACCTGCATTAAACTTAATGAAGGTTCGTCTCCCATGCTACATCTGGTACATTGTCCGAATACAAAACCTGATAGTTGATTGAGAATTCCAGCATTTTTTAATTGAACCAGCATTCTATCTACACGGTAAACATCTTCGCCGATATCTTCTATAAATAAAATACTGCCTTTCCATTCAGGTAAATAAGATGAACCCAACATTGAATTTATTACTGACAAATTACCGCCAATAAATTTACCCTTGGCTTTACCCGGTGTAATTATTTCGCGGCTAAGTTTAGTAACTAAGGTATTATTCATTGCCACCGCTTGAGCATCAAATAATATACTTTTTACATATTTCAAAGTAAAATTATTCCAACTAGAAGTAGCTACCGGGCCATGAAAAGTTACTAATCCGCTACGGGCAGTAATTGCTAATAATAAAGATGTAATATCGCTGTATCCCATAATAATTTTAGGATTAGCACGGATAGAATTATAGTTAAGTAATGGTAAAATCCGATTTCCACCCCAGCCACCACGCATGGCAATTATGGCGTTAATAGATTTGTCGGCAAACATAGCGTTAACATCAGCAGCGCGATCGCGATCTTTTCCCGCTAAGTAACCATATCTATCTAAAATATGTCTACCTGGTTTAACTTTTAAACCCAGTGCAGTAAATGTTTTCCGCGCTTCTTCAACGTCTTCGGAATCAATAATACCAGCAGGGCTAATTAATCCGACTGTATCACCTACTTTTAGACGTGGTGGCTTGATGATGGTATTTGGGGATGTTGTTGCTTGAACTACAAATGATGGTATTTGGGTAGAGATAGTTGCTAAACCCAAGGTTGCGATAAATTTTCGGCGATTGATAGTCATAGTGGGAGTATCTTATCATTTAGATCCCCCCAACCCCCCTTATCAAAAGGGGGGCTATGCGTAAATACGATTTCAGCTTTTACTTTAAGATGCAAGTATTTTGAGAATTAATAGAAGAAGTAGTTAAAGATGCTGAAGAATAAAAAGAAGTCGAAGCTATCTTAATTTAAGGAAATACCACGATTTATTCGTCAGTGATATTTCTGAATCTATATGCTTGAAAAGACCCCTCTCCAAACCTCTCCCCCACTGGGGGAGAGGCTTAAAACCCCCATTCCCTCATAGGGAAGGGGGGTAGGGGGGCTCGCGGTTTGTGTGTAATTTAAAACCATAGAAATGTTTTCCGGAGATGTCTATTAGTTACTTAGCTATTATTAAAACTTCTCTACAGTTCCCGTGATGGTACTTAAACCGCTACAGTACAGATGTGAAATCTGAAATCCGAAGGTGATAGTTATGGCACGCCAGCGATTTATTATTGAAATGGGAATGGGTATAGATCAGCACGGGCAGGAACCAACTGTTGCAGCTGCCAGAGCCGTAAGAAATGCGATCGCGCACAATGCTTTAATCGGAGTTTTTGAAGTTGCGGGTTTGAGCGATCCAAATCAGATGATTGTAGAAGTTGAAGTTGCCGTACCTTATCCGGAGCAGGTACGAGAAGAGGAAGTCTTAGCGGTATTACCTTTTGGGCGTAAAAGTTTAACCGTCAAATCTGGCGGAATGATGGTTGAAGGAAAAGCTATTGAAGTTTTGCAAGATAAAAATGACGAAATGTTGATTGCTGTAGCTGCGGTTACGGTTTTGATTGACAATGATTAAGGGGAATGGGGAATGGGGAACAGGGAATGGGAAATAGTTTCAAATACAATCTAAAATCCAAAATCACGTGATGTCACCAGAAGAAATTGAAAGCATTGTCAACTCTTATTTAGAAAATATGTCAGCTATGAATGCTGAAGGCTGGGTAGATAATTTTGCTAAAGATGCTTTAAGTTACGATCCAGTTGGAGAGCCACCAACTTTAGTTCATGAAGGTTTTCAAGAATTTATCGGACAGTTAAAAGCCGTGTTTGCGAAACTCGAAGCAACTAAAGATAGTATTTTTATCGCCGGGAATGAAGCTGCCGTTAAATGGACGATGCGAGGAGTCAGTAAAACTCAGAAAACTGTTACTTGTGAAGGGATTACGATATTAGAGATCAACGATGCTGGTAAGATTCAAACTACTCGCGCTTACTGGAATCCAAAAACGATAATAGCCCAATTACGTTCTTAACGTCCGCGCTGTAAATCGTAAATTACCTTTTCTATATACCAGCGTTCCGATTTTCCGGGATGCTGACGTTTCGCTGAACTTATTAATCTATCTGCTGTATCGTAATGTACGAGATTTAATAATTTACGTCGAAGTGGTTTACATCCTTTATCGGATTTACGAGGATAATATCTGTTACCGCTACTATAACGGTTTTTGTTTATTAATAACGTTAAAATTATCGCAATTATTATAAAGATTAAAAAAGGCATAAATCACCCTATCTAAGCAGCCAGCAATATATAAATCAATATATAAATATAGAATTCCCCAAAATAGTGGTTATTCTATCAGTTAATTTAATATTATTTTTCTAAGATAAAATATGAATGTATTTATTAGGGAAAATCTCTGGCAATAAGTCCTATAAAACGGTAAATATTCACTGTTGAGAGTGGCTATGTTTCAAAATAATAGCGAAGCACCCCGAATCGAGGAGTTGTACAAATTAAAGCCAGTACACTTTGCGGACTTAATTCGAGCTGCACAACTAGTTTACGATCCAGGCAAAGGAGTTACCGGAGTTGAACCAAAAATTGATTGGAAAGAATTTGGTATTCCCGATAGTGTCGCCGAGAATCTAGAATTACTTGGTGAAGAGTTTCAATACTCATCCCCTCATGCACCTGTAGATCAAATTTGGAAAAAGTTAACTCCCGAAACTCGCGTCTGGTTTGTCGAGAATAAAGAAAAATTATGGCTGATTGAGGAATCTTTCCCCGCTTTGGATGAAGATTGAAGAGATAAAAGGCGGGAGTTAAGAGTTAGGAGTTATAAATATTAATAATTGGTAATTGGTAACTGATTACTGAAAATACAAAAAGCGTTCGGGAGTGTTGCCGTGTTTCCACCCCAAACGCTTTCTGTTTATCACTTGCTCCTCACACACAACCATAGGTTAGCATTGCTTTCTATAATGTACAAGTCTTTTACGTGACAGTTTGTAAACTGAACCTGTTTACAGTTCGTAGTAGCGCTTCAGCGCATCCGATCGGAGGCGCTGAAGCGCTACTACGAACAATTAAAAAACCCGATTTTTTGGAAAAACCAGGTTTCTTTATTTCTCGAATTCTCATGATTTATGATTTGTATGTGGTTATTATGATGCTGACTCAAAAATGTCTAACCACTAACCACTAACCACTAATAATTAAAAAGCAAAAAGCGATCGGGAGTGTGACCGTGTTTCCACCCCAAGCGCTTTTCACTTTGCTCCTCACACACACAACTATAGATTACCACTAGTTATATGAAATGAAAAGCATTCTTAACTACATTTTTGAAAATTCAGTTTTTTTTGTGGTATAATTTTAATGCAAAAAATGCCTGTTGCCGGTCAAAACCATTGTTAAGCCTAGTTTGTTGGCAGCTTCAATCGAATCTTGATCTCGTAGGCTTCCACCCGGTTGAATAATCCCAGTAATTCCCGCTTCTGCTGCTGTTTTAACTGAGTCGTCGAAGGGGAAAAATCCGTCGCTAGCAAGAAATCCACCTTGTGCTTTCTCTTCAGCTTGCTCTAAGGCGATTTTTACGGCTCCGACTCGGTTCATTTGTCCCGCGCCAACTCCCAAGGTGGTAAGTTCTTTACTAACTACGATCGCGTTTGATTTAACGTGTTTGCAAACTTTCCAAGCAAAGAGTAATTCTTCTATTTCTTTTTGGCTGGGTTTTTTATCGGTGACTATCTGCCATTTATTGCTGTCGGCCAAAATATCATCGGCTGCCTGCATTAGAAATCCACCCGCAATTACTTTGATAGTTTCTAATCGTCCACTTTGTAAATCTGGCAGTATTAATACCCGCAATTTGGATTTAGCGGCGATAATCTCTTGTGCATCTTCTTCACAACCCGGTGCAACTACGCATTCTAAAAATGTCTTTGTTAATTCGGTTGCGGTTGCAGCATCGATTGGTTGATTTAAAGCGACAATTCCCCCAAAAGCGGACATTGAATCCGCGTTGAAGGCTTTTTGATAAGCTTCTACCAGAGTATTTCCTAAAGCGACACCGCAGGGATTGGTATGTTTGAGGACTACTGCTGCGGGATTGTCGGTAAACTCGGTGATGATGCGTCTGGCGGCTTCTAAATCGACTAAATTGTTGTAGCTCAGTTCCTTTCCTTGTAATTTAGTCGCAGCAGCCCATCCGCTAGCTGTTCCCGTTTGGTACCAAGCAGCGCTTTGATGGGGGTTTTCGCCGTAACGCAGTGATTGTACTTGCTTGCCTGTAATGCTGAATTCTTGAGGAGTTTCTCGATTGTCGGCAACTTGACTGCTTAAATAAGATGAGATTGCGCGATCGTATTCAGAAGTATGCAAAAATCCTTTTAAAGCAGCCTTTTGACGAAATTCTAAAGACGCTTCACCTTTGTTTTGACGCAATTCTTGTAAATATTCTTCATACTGCGCCGGGTTGCATAATACTGTAAGATGAGCAAAGTTTTTTGCAGATGCTCTTAACATTGCTGGGCCACCGATATCAATTTGTTCGACGGCTTCTGATAAACTAACTCCAGCTTTAGATATAGTTTCCTCAAAAGGATAGAGATTCACAACTACTAAATCGATCGGACGAATTTGATTATCTTCTAAATCCGCCACATCTTGAGAATTATCTCGTCTGGCTAAAATACCGCCATGAATTCGCGGATGTAGAGTCTTTACACGTCCACCCAAAATCTCCGGAGAACCCGTATAATCGGCGACTTTGGTAACAGTTAATCCGGCATCTTGTAACACTTTCGCGGTGCCTCCACTGCTGATAAATTCAAACTTAAACTCCTCTTGCAAACTTCGAGCAAGTTCAACTAAACCTGTTTTATTCGATACACTCAGCAGTGCTAGACGCGCCATAATTTATAACTTTCCTGGAATCTTAATTTATCAGCTTGGGAAAAGAATATTTTAAAACTAAGCTGGCATTTAAAAATAGGAAATTTTTTTGGTAATGGGTAATTGGTAATAGTAAATAATATTAGTTATGAAGCGATTGTTTTCCGAATCATCGTGAAATATACTTACTACTCGCTATTCCCAATGCCCAATCCCCAATGCCCAGTTCCCGATTCCCAATTCCCGATTCCCAATTACAGTAATATTAGAAAGCAAACCGGATTTCTTCATATTGACTGATGGCTAAGGCTTTGGATTTTATTGACGTACCGCCAAATGGGGACAAAAAAGGATTAATCGTCATCTTGCATGGTTGGGGTTCCAATGCAGAAGACGTGGCATCAATAGTACCTTTTTTACAATTACCGGGATATCATTTTGTATTTCCTAATGCACCTTTTCCTCATCCTCATTCACCCATAGGTAGAGCATGGTATGACCTGAGTCGGGATAATATGTATCAAGGGTTAGCCCAAAGTCGGGAATTACTAATTGATTTCTTGGAATCTTTAGAAAATACTACCGGCATACCCTTAAAAAACTCAATTTTGAGTGGTTTTTCTCAAGGAGGGGCAATGACTTTAGATGTAGGATTAAAGTTGCCCTTTGCAGGTTTAATTTCTATGAGTGGGTATTTACATTCAGATATCCATGGAGTTGAAACTCCGGCGAATAATTTTCTACCGCCAGTGTTAATTATGCATGGAAAACAAGATGAAGTTGTGCCTTTACAGGCTGCTCAAAAAGCACGGGATGCATTAGAATTACAAGCAGTTTCTTTAGAATATCGTGAATTTGATGGAGGACACCAAATTAGTTCTCAAATGCTGGATGTCGCACGTACTTTCGTTCTCAGCAAGCTTACCTAAATAAGGTTACAAAAGCTTTACAAAGTACGGTGAAATTCCGGTAGAAAATTCACGTAATTTGCGTCTATGAATGAGTATTATAGATTGGGTGGATGCGTTAAGCGCAAATAAACCCATGCTGGATGGTGTTGCTACTTACGGGAGGGGCTTGAAAATGAAGACTTTGACCATTTCTAAAACCGATATTGACACCATGACTGAACAAGAGGTGGATAAATTGGCCACACGCTTGGAACAAGACAACTACAGTAATGCCTTTGAAGGTTTAGATGATTGGCATTTACTGCGTGCGATCGCGTTTCAACGTCCCGAATTAGTAGAATCCTACATCCACCTTTTGGATTTGGAAGCCTACGACGAAGCGTAATCAGTTATCAGTTAGCAGTTACCAGTTATCAGTTACTGTAAGACTTTGGTATATATAAGTTTTACAATATTGGTTGATAAACTGTTCATTGTTAATTGGTAATTGATAAATGAAAAGGGTGCTGATTGGTGTTGGTGGCGGCATCGCTGCTTATAAAATTTGTGAAGTTGTTTCGACTCTATTTAAGTCTGGGGTGGAAGTACGGACAATTCTCACCAATTCCGCACAACACTTTATCACGCCTTTAACTTTTTCTACCCTTTCTCGTCAGTCTGCTTATACTGACGAGAATTTTTGGCATTCAAGTAATTCTCGCCCTTTACATATTGAGTTGGGAGAATGGGCAGATATTTTCTTAATTGCTCCCCTAACGGCGAATACTTTAGCAAAGTTAGCTTATGGAATGGCTGACAATCTTTTATTAAATACCGTTTTAGCTTCTACTTGTCCGATTTTGCTGGCTCCGGCGATGAATACTGATATGTGGGATCAAGTTACGGTAAAACAGAATTGGCAGAAGATATTAACTTTAAGTCGTTTTCATACTTTGGAAACCGCATCGGGTTTATTAGCCTGCGACAGAGTTGGTGCGGGAAGAATGGCTGAAGCTCCAGAAATCGTTAGTCACGTACAGTCGTTGTTGCAAACTGGGGGAAAGCGAGATTTTTCTGGTAAAAAGGTTTTAATTAGTGCCGGAGGTACGCGAGAATATTTAGATCCCGTGCGGTTTATCGGCAATCCAGCTACAGGTAAAATGGGCTTGGCTTTAGCGCGTGCGGCTTTACATCGCGGTGCGGATGTGACTTTGGTGCGAGGTGCGGCGAGTTGGGATATTCCTTTGGGAGTCAAAGGTATAACGGTAGATACTGCCGAGGAAATGCGATCGCAAATGTTGCAGTGTTTGCCGGATGCAGATGTAATTATTATGTCGGCGGCTGTTGCGGATGTGAAGCCGAGGGAATATAGTTCGCAAAAGTTACCGAAAAAGGCGCTTCCAGAAGCTTTACCTTTGGAGAATGTGGGAGATATTATTGCCCAATTGGCGAGTTGCAAGCGTGAAAATCAGAAATTGATTGGTTTTGCGGCTCAAAGTGGTGATATTGTCACCCCAGCGAGGGAGAAGTTGCAAAGAAAGAATTTAGATGCAATTGTTGCTAATCCGATAGATGAAATTAATAGTGGATTTGGTAGCGATACGAATAAAGCTATATATATAGATAGGAAAGGAAATGAAGTTGAGATTCCGATGTGTTCAAAATTGGAAATGGCGCATCGGATTTTAGATTTTAACAACGGATGCGTTTATTTGGGATTTTAGCAGTTTGTAGGTTGGGTTAGGTTCACTCTTATATAGTAAGAAAGCGAATAATCTAT
>NZ_CAWUDI010000021.1:0-136505 GCF_963920925.1 Calothrix sp. CCY 0018
CTGGTTTAGGTATGTACGGACTGATTACCGTGATTCCCTAAACAACGAATCGCACGACCTGAGTTCTTTTTATTGGGAAACTCCAGTCTTGGATTGCCCATGCCCTATATAAATGCCTTCTGCTATCTTCAGATATTCAACTCCCCTGGCAAGGAGTCCCCCGCTCCCCGTATTGGTGAGCCGGGGGACGCGAATAATAAGGGAAGCACAGCTACACCTCATTTTCGCTCAAGAATGCCAGCCAGCAATTAGATTTTTTTGGGGATAACCCAAATTATTGCTAATTTGTATTTAGGAGTACATCCAGTCCCTTCGGGCAATTCGATAAGCGTATCTTCTATTCACGACTAGACCATATAGAGGACAAGAACTAGGGAAACATTCTGTCGTATAACCTTACCAAATCTCAGCGCCCTAACCAACTCTTACGTTACATACCGTGAACCCAGTTATACCGGGTGTTTTGCAAGCCTACATTTACTCGTTAGAGAGGTGCAGGTAGTTGACAGGCATCCTTTATTTAGCATTACATTTCTTTATATTCCTATCATACTGGAGTTACGGAACTTCACATCATTACTAAATGTAAATAAAACCAAAAGTAAAGTTATGACAGGACAAGAATTACGTCAAATATTGATTGAGAAGTGGGGACGTTCCTATGATGTCCAGTTACGTCGCACGCAAGGCAAACTTTTTCTACAGGTGATGTGGAAATATTTAGAGCAAGCTTCGTTTCCTTTGAATGAGAATGAGTACCTAGAGCATTTGGAATTAGTCGCGAACTATCTTGATGGGATGGGTGGAAGCGAACAGGTACAGGGATATATTGAGGAAACGCGAGAACGTCCGCGACTCGGTAAAGCTGTCAGCGTTCCTTTGGATTTAGGCGAGCGTACTTCCGAATGGGTATTATAACTTTTTGAAGTATGTTCGCGCTACAGCATTTCTTCTTATTAGAAGCGCAATTATTTTTTGGGAAAGTTTATGAATATTTTAGATTTTGGATTTTAGATTAAAAATATTAATGCAAGTTTTATCACCCTGCGATAAAGACGTTCTTGCTGAAATGAAAGACTGTTTTGTTTTACCTATTTCCTACTTCCTTAAATTAAACCAATTAAAACACTCTTTTACCTAAAGTAACTTCTCTATCTGGTTGAATTAATACGACTTCACCATCATCAAGTAAGACTCCTAAAACCAAAACTTCAGACATAAAATCGGCTATTTGACGTGGTGGAAAGTTGGTTACAGCTAATATTGATTTATCGATAAAATCTTCTTGCTGATAAAGCTTAGTAATTTGAGCGCTAGATTTTTTCACTCCTAAATCACCAAAGTCTATCCATAATTTGTATGCTGGTTTTTTAGCTTTGGGAAAATCTTCGACCTTTATTATTTTCCCAACGCGAATTTCTACTTTCTCAAAGTCTTCGTAGGTAATTTGCATAGCAATTATTTCATATTTATCCTAAATAATGTAGTAGCTAGTAGCAAGTGTTAAATAAATGTATGTCTGGTAGGCAAATTTCAGATACAACCTAATATTAGGATGGTGCGTTAAGCGCGAAACATACATTTTTTGTAAAATCAAAATTATCTGTCGCGCCATAACACACCCTAAAAGTGAATTATATTCGCCCATTCAGATTAATTTGTATCACTTACCAATTAATTTCACTAAACCAATTCCACCAAAATATAATCCTAGAACTGCTCCTGCTAAAAGACTTTGAGTAAGTGGATCTGTGGAAGGTGTAAGAATGGCTCCCAAAACAACCGCTCCCATAATTACATAACGCCAGCCTGAAATCATAACTTTGGAAGATACAATTCCTAAAGCACCAACTAACAGTTGAATTACGGGAATTTGGAAAGCTAAACCCGTACTAAATAGCAATAATAAAACAAATTCAAAATATTTATCAATTGACCAACTTTGCTCAACTACATCCGCACCGTAATTGATGAAAAAATTCAAAGCTGCGGGAATCAAGGCATAGTAAGCAAATACCAACCCCGATAAAAATAGTACGGTAGAACCCATAAATACGGGTATAAGTAAACGACGCTCCCTTCTAGTTAATCCCGGTAGAACAAATTGAACGAGTTGATATAAAACAAATGGGCTAGCTAAAACCAAGCCACTGTAACCAGCAACTTTGATCGATACGAAAAAATATTCACCGGGAGCTAGTTGAAGAAACTTGACTCCTTGGGCTGGTATTTCCAGGAGTTGGACAATTTGCTTGACGAAAATAAAACAGCCAATCGCACTTAACACCACAGCGATCAAAGAATAAAAAATTCGCGATCGCAATTCTTCCAAATGATCGAAAAGCGACATTTCAACTTCATCGGGTAACTCCGAAAGAAATTCCGATTGTGAATTAGTGTCAACTTCAACATCTTTTACGGTAGTAGTTTCAGCTTCTGAAGAACGAGACATATGATTTTGAATTTTAGATTTTAGATTTTGCGGAAAGTTTGGGGTGTAGATTCACGAACCCCAAAACTTTCCAAGACGGATTAAAACAGTCAGGAGTAATTAAGGTTAAAGGTTAAAATAATCCTTGTCTCCCCATCACCCCATCCCCCTCTCCCCACTCTACCCCCTCTCCCCCCTCTCCCCCCCTTTCTCCCCTTCCTCCTCCATTTTTATAATTTTTATCCGGTTTTCCCAAAAAAGGGTTGGATAAGTTATCAGAAAAGTGTAAGTTGATTGTCATTTTACATTTTTCGATACGTAAAAGGTTCGTTTGTTTGAGAGGGAATCTACTATGACGTAACCTACAATTCTACTTGAGGTTAAGGATGCATAGTACAGGTTGTTATCTCATGTTGGCATTACCTATTATTGGGTGGAATGCTTTTGGTAGCTTGACTACTACTAGTAATGATTTACAATTTCTTGACAGCAAAGAAGCTATAATTACCGATTTTGTGACTGTTGGAAAAGTTGTTCAACCGTATTTAACAGATTTAACACCAAATCAATTATCGGCTAGAGATGACCGAATAAAAGATTGTCTTCGTTCGGGAAATTGTAAGAATTGATGCATTATTGTTTTTAATTCTTAGTTATTGTGTTTTAAATCATTATTTTTGGGATTAATTTTATAATTACTCCTTTATCTAGCTATTATTCTTTATACATACGAAATTATACTTAGATAATTTTACCATTTTTCAGTTATATATAATAGTATTTGAGAAGCTTCATTTTGATTTTGCACCGGGAAAAATAAGGGTAAGAATAATATCATTCTAAATCGACAGAATGCAATTTAATCTGCCACTTTTCAAGCAGTTCCGATTTTTATAGAGACAGTTCGTTTGAATGAACTGAAAATATTGCTGATGTAATACTACATTTTTTTTGGATCTAATTCTTTGTTTTGTAGCTGTTTGTTACAAGATATTAGTTGTGCTGGCAGTTGATTTTAATGTATATGTAGATAATACTTATTTGGGGATGTTATGAATAAGTTATTATTGAAATACTTTTAAACATTCAATCCAATTTTATGAAATTTACGGTATTGATTGTAGCTACCATTTGAATAAAGCTAATTAGTATAAAAAATAGCGCTATTCATCAGTTTCTATAGCTATTATCTATTAACATTGACCTACCTGTTTCAACTGCCGGATAAATTTGATGACGGCAACGGTATTTTATTACCAAAAAAAATCAATATTTATGTAACTATTTTATCCAAATATCAGCAAATATAAATTATTTATAAATCCGGAATACTGCATTTTTAATTTGTATTCAGAGTGAAGCTCACTCAATAGAAAAAATCCTCATATTGTTATAAATCTCGTCTTTCAAATAGAGCGAGTAGCAGTCTTTTATGCTTCTAAACTTAGAAAGATTTTATCAAGCTTGTAATCCGAGCCAACCTCTAGTAATGGGAGATGCTGATGCTCGTCGATATTATATTGATTTCGCTGCGGTAAGGGGCGGAAAAATTATTGAAGCGCTACAAAGGACTATTACTAGAATATCACCGGATACGCCTACTACTCAACTTTTTACTGGACATATTGGTTGCGGTAAATCTACAGAATTACTGCGATTAAAAGCCGAATTGGAACTGAAAAAATTTCATGTTGTCTATTTTGAATCCACCCACGTTTTGGAAATGGTGGACTTGGATGTTACTGATATTTTTCTGGCGATCGCCGGACAAGTTTCTCAAAGTTTGGAGTCAATAAAAATAAGGTTAAAGCCTTCATATTTTGCAAAGTTGTTTGGTGAAATTGTTGATTTTCTGCAAACTCCGATCGATTTGGAGTTGGAAGGTGAATTATCAGTGGGAATTGCCAAAATTACCACGAAAACAAAGGAAAGTCCTCAGTTGCGGCGACGTTTGAGGGATTATTTAGAACCGCGAACTCTGAATATTTTGCACTCTATTAATACTGAGTTATTAGCTCGTGCTAATGAGGAACTCAAAGCTAGAGGTAAAAAGGGATTGGTGGTAATTGTTGATAACTTAGATAGAGTAGCAATTCGTCCTTTACCATCGGGACGTTCTCTACCGGAATACTTATTTATTGACAGAGGAGAACAGTTACGCAAACTCAATTGTCATATGGTTTATACAATTCCTTTAGGTTTAACTTTTTCCAACGATAGCGCTCAATTACAGCATCGTTTGGGTGGTGGTGTTGCGCCAAAAGTTTTACCAATGATTCCCGTGCGTAAACGTACTGGTGAAATTTATACTCCTGGCTTGGATAGTTTGCGACAAATGGTTTTAGCGAGGGCTTTTCCTACTATTAATCCCGCAGAGAGATTACATTTTATAACAGAATTATTCGAGACTCCGGAAGCTTTGACTCGGTTGTGTTTAATTAGTGGCGGGCACGTGCGAGACTTGTTAGGATTGCTGTTTGATTGTATCAGGGAACAAGATCCGCCTTTCAGCAATGAATGCGTGGAGTTGGTAATTCAAAGACATCGCGATTATCGGGCTAATGCGATTGATACTCCTGAATGGGATTTAATTTTCCAAGTAGTAAAACAACAGCGAGTTAGAGGCGATATCGAATATCATACTCTGCTACGAAGCTTATTTGTTTTCGAGTATCGCGATAATCAAGGGGTTTGGTTTGCAGTCAATCCAGTTTTAGCAGAAACCAGGAAGTTTAGATCGTGGTTGGAAGAACAGAGCAATCAGATTTAGTCGCTGCTAATGCTTCTGCACTAAGAAGTTTAACGCGAGCAATTTCCCTTTCTAATGGGGAATTTTCGCTCGTATTAGTATGCTGTAATTATCAAGTTTTACAAGAGCGAATATTACAGCAACTCCAGGAAAATTTGGGAAAAAATTATCTATTGCAAAAGGTTTGTTTACCGCCTCATGCCAGAAGTTTATACAGTAAAATTCATATAAAGATAGATGATTCACAAAAAAGTGAAAACTTACCCAAAATAGCATTGATGGTTTTGGGTTTAGAATCAGTTGATGCAATCGACGATTTATTAAGTACCATCAATCACGTGCGTGATGAATTTCGCAAACAACATCCTTTCCCGATGGTGCTTTGGGTAAACGAAGAAGTATTGCGAAAACTGCGAAGATTGGCCCCGGATTTTGCCAGTTGGGCAGCCACACCGATAAAATTTGAAATGACGACGGTAGAATTGCGGCAGTTTTTGCAACAAGAAACCGATTCATTATTCTCCACAGTTTTAGATATTGCTACGGCAAGGGAAAAAGAACCTCGAATCATTAAAGATAATCGATGCAGTAAAAACTGTTTGGCGAAAAATATCAAAAACTCATCCGAACAGTACTGTCAATGCAACTTAGAACAAATTTGGCAGCACAAAAACGAACTGCATCATGCAATTAAAGACTTACAAACTCGTGGAATTAACTTAACTCCAGAACTAGAAGCTAGTTTGCAATTTGTGTTTGGTTTAGACGAATACGTTAAAGACTGCATCGAAAAAGCAATAAACCACTTTCGGAACAGTTATCAATTATCAATTAACAATTATCAATCATCAGTTAATAGCGAGCAATCATTAATAATAAGTTATCGAAACACAAATAAAACAAATAAGATAGTAATTACTTCTCCCCATCCCCCCATCTCCCCATCCCCCCATCTCCCCAACCCCCCATCCCCTCACCTGATCCACCAAGGAGTAATCCTCTTCTACCTGGGTTTGTGTTTTCACCGTTTAGCCGAGCGCTCACGCGGCGAGCAAGATGGTAATTGGCAATCTGCAAAGTCTTATTTTCAGCAGTGTTTGCAGGTGTTTGAGTTGGCTGAGCGTCCGGTTTTGGTGGCTCAGTTTATCGGACAGTTATGTGAGGTTTTACAGCAGCTTGAGGATTGGAGTGAGTTACGAGTAGTTGCTCATAAGTCTTTGGAGCTGCATCAATTGCACGGTAGCTACACTCAACTTGCTTGCGATTGCGGTTATTTAGCTGATGTGGCTTTGCAAGAATCAAATTGGAAGCAAGCAAGTAAATATGCTCAAGCTTCGCTGTTTTATTTGGCTGAAGCGAAGAATAATCATCAGGCACATCAAGCTTTATTCCCATTATTATTAGAGCAGATTTATCAGTTGGTTTTGGTGAAAGCTCTACAACTTTTGGGTGAGGAAAAAATCGCGCAACAGCATTTAGAAAATGCCACTAAGAAGTTATCAATGATGATGGAAAATAGCGATTATCGTTATGATGCTCATCGTTATATTCGGCTTTTACGGCGGTTGAGATGGCTTTATTATGAGTGTGGAAAGTATTTGGAAGCTTTTTTCATTCGTCGCGAAAGACGTTCGGTAGAACAGCAGTATGGCTTGCGTGCTTTTATTGGTGCGGGTAGGTTGCAACCCCAAAGACAAGCGAAAAATCCGGTGTTGATTTCACCGGCAAAAAATACTCATGTTGCTTTAGAAATTACTGCTTCTGGTAGGGAACGAGATATTAATTTATTGATTGGAAAAATTAGTCGTTCTGATAAAAAGTTAATTTTGATTCATGGTGAATCGGGAGTTGGTAAAAGTTCTATTGTTAATGCTGGTTTGGTTCCAGCTTTGCAAAATCGTCCAATTGGCGACCAAATTGCGGTACCCGTGGTGTTACAGATTTATACCGATTGGGTGCGGGAATTAGGAAAATCTTTGAGTGAAGCGATGTTTGTTGATACGCCGATTCGATCCGTTTATGGTAAAGAATTAAACGCTTTTGTTTATCCAACCACACCGATTACAATCGCAAGTATTTTAGAACAGTTACGAGAGAATGCTAATAATCATTTGATAACTGTGTTGATTTTTGACCAATTAGAAGAATTTTTCTTTGTTTGTAACGATAGAAGTCAGAAGGAAGAGTACGATAATTTTATATGTGAATGTTTAAATATCGCTTTTGTAAAAATAATTTTTTCGTTACGGGAAGATTATTTACATCGCTTATTAGATTTAAAACGTTTGGGAAAACAAGATTCGATTAGTAATAATATTTTAGATAAAGATATTCGCTATCAAGTTAATAATCTTTCCTCGGAAGATGCCAAAAGAGTTATTCAAAAATTAACCGAACGCTCCGAATACAATCTTGAGCCGGGTTTAATTGATAATTTAGTAGAAGATTTATCATCAGAAATAGGAGAAGTACGTCCAATTGAGTTACAGGTAGTAGGAGCGCAACTGCAAGATGAAAGAATTACTACTTTAGCTAAATACGAACCTTATCGACCAAATAAACTTATTGAAAGATATATTAAAGAAATTATTAAAGATTGCGGTGTGGAAAACGAACAGGCTGCTTTAATAGTTTTATATTTGTTAACTGACGAAAATCATAAAAGACCTTTTAAAACTAAGGCTGAATTAATCGCGGAATTAGCGGAGTTCGATTCAGGAGAAAACTTAGAATTAGTATTAGAAATTCTGGTACGCTCCGGGTTAGTTGTATTATTTGCTGACGTTACCGAACGCTATCAGCTAATTCACGATTATTTAGTTTATTTGATTCGCTCTTTTCAACAAGAAGAATTAATCCAAACTCAATTAGCACAGTTGAGAAATCAAGTACAGCAAAGAGAAGCTGAAATTACCCGACTTCATAGCGAACTAAGGAAAAAAAAGCAGTCAACAATAATTGATACTCAACCCCATGAAAACGTAGATATATTTACAGAATTAAAAGAGCTTCGCAAGCGTGAAGAACTTAGTCGCAGATCGATTGAGAAGCTATCAGTAGAATTAGAACAGCAAAAGTTACAAGCACAATTAGCAGAAAGTCAACAGCAGCAAAAACTCAGCGAAGTCAAAGTTAATCGTTCTTTAAAAATAGCCCTTGCTGGTTCTGTTACGGCTATTTTAGCTTTAACAGCTTCGACAATAATGTCAGTTTATTTATGGAGACAATCTGTAATTAGCGAAATTCAAGCTATTAGCGCCTCAGCAGAAGAACTTGCTTCTTCCGGCAAAGATTTCGACGCTTTAAGACAAGGATTGAAAGCAGCAAAAAAAATTAAAATCGCATTTTTACCAGATGCTTATACTAAAGCTCAGGTAATGACAGCTTTACATCAGGTAGTTCCTCAAATTAGAGAAAGAGAAACAATATCCGGACATTTATCAGGAGTTAATAGCGTTGCTTTTAGTCCGCTGAATTCCTTAATTGCTTCCGGTAGTGCCGACAACACCATTAAATTATGGTATCCAGACGGTAAATTTTTCCGCACTTTATCGGGACATACCGATGTAGTAAATAGCGTGACTTTTAGTCCTGATGGTACTACTGTTGCTTCTGGTTCTCAAGATAAAACTGTCAAACTTTGGACTATAGATGGTAGGGTAAATTTAACTTTATCGGGACACAAAAATATTGTTAATAGTGTTGCTTTTAGTCCCAATGGTAGAATAATTGCTTCCGGAAGTACCGATAACACCGTTAAGCTTTGGAATCGTCAAGGTAAATTATTTAAAACACTTTTCGGTCATGATGGTGCAGTTTTACAAGTTGCTTTTTCTCCGGATGGTGATTTAATTGCTTCAGCAAGCAGCGATAAAACTATTAAACTATGGGATAAAAACGGTAACAATGTTCGTACTTATAGCGGACATCGCGATGCAATTACTAGTATTGCTTGGAGTAATGACGGTAACATTATCGCTTCGGCAAGTTTGGATAACACTGTTAAATTATGGAACCTTCAAGGAAAGTTATTAAAAGTTATTAAGGCACATTCAGAAGCAGTTACTGCTGTTAGTTTTAGCCCCGATAATCAAATTATTGCTACGGTAAGTACCGACGAAACAGTGAAGCTTTGGCGTTGGCAAGATGGCATACTTTTAGGAACCCTTAAAGGACACAAAGACTGGGTAAATGATGTTAGTTTCAGCCCGGATGGTAAAACCCTTGCTTCTGCTAGTAAAGATAAAACTGTGAAACTTTGGTCTTGGCAGGATTTATTATTAGGAAATCTAAAAACACATAGTAAAGCCGTTACCAGCGTTAGTTTTTCCCCCAACGGTAATTTAATTGCTTCTGGAAGTACCGATAAAACGATAAAATTATGGACTCGTAACGGTACTCAAATCAAAACTTTACAGCCATCTCAAGCAGAAATTTGGGATGTCAGCTTTAGTCCCGATGGTAAACTTTTTGCATCTGCCGGTAAAGATAAAACTATCAAGCTTTGGCAAGAAGACGGCAAATTAATTAAAACAATTGCCGCTCATAATAATGTAATATTAAGTCTTGCTTGGTCTAATAAAGGTAATATATTTGCTTCCGCTAGTAAAGATAAAACTGTTAAATTGTGGCGTAGAAACGGTGAATTAATAACTACTTTGTCGGGACATCAGCAAGCAGTAAACTGGGTTAGATTTAGTCATGACGGTGAATTGATTGCTTCAGCTAGCGACGATAATACTGTTAAAATTTGGCATAAATCTGGTAAATTATTACATACGTTAATAGGACATAAACGTTCTGTATTTGCCGTTGATTGGTCAAGTAAAGGTAATATTATTGCTTCAGCTAGTCTCGATGGTACCGTAAAATTGTGGAATCAAAAAGGTGAATTGCAGCAAACTTTAATCGCAGAAGGTGAAGAGTTTATTGGTGTAACATTTAGCCCCGACGGTAAATTATTAGCAGCCACCAGCGAAGATAATGTTAAGCTTTGGCAGCGCGATGGGACATTATTAATTACTTTAAAAGCTGATAGAGAAGAATTTACCAGTATTAGCTTTAGTCCAAATGGTGAAACTTTGTTAAGCGGAACTAATAAGGGAACAATAATTTTACGAGATTTAGATAATTTAACTTTAGAAAAATTGCTTAATAAAGGATGTGATGCGCTGCAAGATTATGGAAAAGGAGGAGATGAGGTGTGTAAGAATTAGGATCTGAAACTGATGTTAAAAACCAAAAAACCTTTTAATATTGTTCCAATTTTTCATAACTCATATGCTAACATTTGTATCGTATAGTAAATACCTTTTAAAAATTAATTCCAAGTTTTTTATCGCCGTATCATTTTCTGCGGGTTTATAACTTTTTGCCCCACGATACTGAGTATAAGTCGAATTTTTGATTAATTCTTCTCGACATTTTATTGCAATAGTCTTATCTGAAGAGTAAAAAGATTTTTCTAATGCAGCGGCTAAATCTTGGTTAACTTGCTGATTATTTTTAATTGCCTCGATCGCACGCAACTTGCAGAGCTTGCCAATTTTCTTTAGTCGAATCGTAAGCTATATTTTCTATTAAGTCTAGCCAAATTACTTTAAATAGTATAAGTAAAAAAGGTTCCGCCATGTAAGCGCCCCCTTCTGTTTTTTAAGTATAAATTACACCATTTTATACTTAAGAAAAGTTATTCGCATACGTATGATGACTTCATATTTTTTTTATTATATATACGGTTCATACTAGTAATATTACTTAAATAACTAATTTAAGAGATTAAATTTATAAAACATCAATGTTAATAAATAGGACTTACGCAGCTACAACATTAAGTGTAGTGTTCCAGACATTTTAGATCACCCCAAACCCCCTTTTTAGCGGGGGCTTATGTAAGTCCTAATAGAAATACTTTTTAAACATCATCTAAAAAAAAATAAATATTGCGTAGGATGGATGACATATAAGTCACACCCTACGCTAAACAATTAGTGAAGCAATCGTGAATCCAAAATATTCGTACCTTCTTCACTTTTGACCTTTAACCTTTAACCTGACTAATTGCTTGCTGGTGTGGGTTTCGTTGTTGCTGCTGGCTCTTGCTGCTGATATTGAGGGAATTGAGATTGGTTTGCAGAATATTGTCCTACTATTTGAGATGTTTGGGGGTTATAAATCCTTAGATAATTCCAGTAATTTCCCAGCACCTGACGGACGTAATCTTTAGTTTCTGGGAAGGGAATTGCTTCTACAAATTCATCTGGGTCATCTATTGGTAAAGTTTTTAACCACTTAGAAACATTTCCGGGACCTGCATTGTAACTGGCAACTGCCAACAGCGAGCTATTTTCGTATTGCTTGTGGGTGCTGTCCAAATACCACGTACCGTACATGATATTATCGTTGGGGTCTTCTAAGCTGGTGCTTTTATAATCCACGTTGATTTGTGGTGCAATCCATTCGGCAGTAGTTGGTAGCACCTGCATTAAACCCGTTGCATTGGCAATAGATTTAATTTTTTCTTGAAATCTCGATTCCTGACGTATCAGGGAAACCACCAAGAAAGGATTAAGCTGACGTTCTTTAGACCACTTGCTAATTAGATCGAAGTAAGGGAATGGATAACGAGCCTGCCAATACATATTTTTCTGGCTCAATTCCTGATATGCGGCTTTCTCGTCAGGTTTTTCCCTATCTTCTAACTTTGCTACCGTAGAAATTCCATTAACATAGTTTCCCCTTGCTAGCAGCATCAAACCTTCAGTAAACTGTTCGGCAACTGTTGGCTGTGCTTTGTTCTCAAATTCTGTTTCCCATTGCAGCCAAGCGTCTCTTTCTTGTCCTAATAGATACAGTTCTTTAAAAGTATCGGAACCAGCCGGTGGTAAAGGACGTAACAAATCTACCATTTCCGGACTCATGTTACGCAGGGAATTAAAATCACCAACGTCCAAACCTAAAGTAACAGCAGAGCGCCATGCGTAATAAGAGTAAGGAAATTTACTGACTACATACTCGTAAGCTTGTTTCGCTTGTGCTTCCTTACCAAGTTTAGTTGCCCATTTGCCGACCCAAAAACCGGCTCTAGGAGCCAAAATACTACTAGGATTATTCACAGGAATCGGTCCTGCCCATTCCCATGCAGCTTGATAATCGCCAGTTTTTGCTTTATCCAGCGCGACTTTCCAGCGGTATTCTGCTGCTTGTTCGCTATTAGCAAACTTAGTAATTAGTAATTTTAAAGCCTCTTTAGCACCCGTATTATTGTTTTGCGATTGCAGAACTTTGGATTTACGAATCAGCGCTTCTCCAGCAAATTCGGGGAAATTGGTAATTACCCGATCGAGAAAAGGTAAACTTGCACTACCCGTTCTGGTTAACTCAGCCAAATTCAACAGTGCTTTACCACTTTCCCTTTCTTGAGGAAATTCGCTCAACAACTGTTGATAAGTCAATTGAGCCTTTTCTCTCTCTCCACTCAGCTGCAAACCTCTACCATGACGATAAACGTTTTCAGCCGTAGGAGTAGCTTTTTCGTAAGCTTTAGCTGCTTTACCAAATTCCTTATTTTCCCAATACGCATTTCCAATTACTCCCCAATCCTCTGGTTTGAGCGTTGGTTCATTAACAAGACGATCTAATACCGGAACGATTCCCGGTTGTTCAAAAGCCTGTTTTGCCAGAATTAATTGCAATTGTGGTTGATTAGGATTTTTCGCCAAACGTCCCCGAATAATGTCCCACGTCAAAGGATTAGAAGGAAACTCGGCGATCGCCTGATCTTGATATTCCTCGATTCCAATCAAATACAGAGCTTTAGCCGCAACTGGCTGTTCTGCGTATTCTTTTACAACAGTCTGCCTTTTATCGGAAGCTTTGCCTTCTTCACCGAGGATACCGTAAGCACGAGCCTGCTGTAATAAAACATAAGGCTTTAAAGCTTGATAATCATTTTCCAGTCCATCAAGCAATTCCAGTGCTTCCTTTGCTCGATCTTTTACAAGCAAATCATCCGCTAAAAGATAACGAGCGCGATATTGTTCGATTGAAGACGAACCCTTGGCAATTCGCGCCAGCTGAGCCGCACGTTTTTCCGGGGGTTGATTAACTAAAGGTAAAACAACAGATTTGGCTATATTCGCTTCCGAAATAACCGCTTCTTGATTGTTACCACCAAATAATCTCCCCAAATTATTACCAATTTGAGGGGCTGAAACCATAGCTCCAACCAGAAAGGCGCAGACTCCTGCACCAGCAATCAGAGAGATTTGTTTTTTCTGTAGCTTCTTCAGCATTGATACCCGCTGAGAATTTAACAAGAATATCTTGCACTTTAGCATCACTGGTCGTCAAATTAACCTATCTTGGCTACCAATTTGGAATTTTTTTGCTAAATTTTGCGAAAAAGTAGTTAGTAGTTAGTGGTTAGTGGTTAGTTGTTGGGGATTGGGAATTGGGGATTGGGAATTGGGCATCGGATTTTAGATTTTAGATTTTAGATTTTGGATTAAAAATTCTCTCCCCATGTCCCCCTATCTCCCTATCTCCCCATCCCCCCATCACCCCATACCCTACTTTCCCTTCGCCAATTCGGGAGTTTTCCCCTTCAAGCCAATCATCAATTTAAGATTAAATATTTTAATAAAAGGTACGCGCTGCATTACCCATAAGCCGAAGCGCCTGGCTATGACTACAGGTAGAAATTTATTGGAAAATACTCTATCTAATAAATCTGTAAAACCTAATATTGCTAGGTTCTCTCGCTTGCGCCAGCGTTCGTACTTTTTAAGTACCTTGATATTTCCAATGTCTTTACCAGCAGAATGGGCTTCTTTAATAACTTGGGCTAAAGCTGCTGCATCGCGAATACCTAAATTTAAACCTTGTCCGCCGACGGGATGACATTTGTGCGCTGCATCGCCGATTAATGCTAGTCGATTCAATACATAGCGATCGCTTTGCATTAACTGTACTTGAAAAATAAAGCGATCGCCTAATAATTCTAATTCTCCCATTTGGTTGCCGAAGCGTTTCTGCAATTGCTCTAAGAATTGCTTGTCATCTAAGTCACATAGGGCTTTCGCTTCTTCATGGGGTGCCGTCCAAACTATTCGGCAGCGATTTCCTGGTAGCGGTAATACTGCAAATGGCCCGCTGGATTGAAATTTTTCGTAAGCTGTATTATTGTGAGATTTTTCTGGTTTAACAAATGCTACAATACAAGATTGCCAATATTTCCAACCTCTGGTTTTAATTCCAGCAGCTTGACGAATTCGAGATTTACCTCCGTCGGCAGCTACTATTAAATGGCTGCGAATCTTGCATATTTCTCCGGCGATTTTAACCTCAACCGTTGCCACATCTTCGAGGTATTCAGTACTTATAACTTCGGCAGGACATAAATAAGTAATGTTAGAACTGTATTTGACAAATTCTTGTAAAGGATACAGTAGTGCTTGATGTTCGGCAACGTAACCTAAATCCTTACTACCGATATCTGAAGTATTAAACTCAACTACACTTGAATAATCGGCATCGGAAAGACGCACGCGGTTGTAAGTTTCGATTTGGGGCAATATCTTATCCCAAATGCCAATTCCTTGATAAATCAACGCCGACAGCATATGTATCGCATAGGCTTGCCCCTTTAGCACCGACGCAGATTGAACTCTGGCTTCGATTAAAAGTATGCTTAGCCCCGAATCATTTAATGCAGCGGCTAAAGTTAAGCCGATAATTCCGCCGCCAACAATTACCAAATCGTAATCATATCCCCGTTTATCGGTAAGGGATTGGGAAGGAGAGCTAATTTTAGAGAGCTGCGCTTGTGCCATTGTTAAGATTAATCACAGCATTTCTCATATTATGACGTATTTTGAAGGATTTGGGCAAGGGGGAAGGAGTTGAGAGTTATATTCGCTTTCTCTACCTACTGTTTTTGTAATATTTATAACGAACTTTACGCATACTCGTGTCTGATAATTTTAGCTTTTTTCTTCTGCTGTCTCGGTTCTTGCTCATTCTCGATTTAGATTTAAAATTATCCCCTCTCTTTGATTAGCTTTTGAGCCGCTATATATAGAAAGGGGTGGTAAGTCTTTGGGGTCGGTTAAAAATTTAACTGCTTTTAAATCTGGTTCTTATATCGTAACTCTCCTCTGTTCTGTAAATTTTAGATTTTCTGAGTTTCTTGTATGCTTTTCTGAAATTCTTCATTAAATTGCTTTATCTGAGCTTCGGTGTCAGAAAGCCCCGATTTCAATGCCCATTTATTATTAGTGAATAGTTCTACTTTTTTTGTGGTTATTTGAAGTAATTGATCTAATTTTTTACGTTGATCCTGGCTTAATTGTTCCCTTTGGGTATTATAATTTTTTGTTAATTCCTTCAATTCTTTGTCTAATTTATCTGATTTCTCGCGCCATTCTGTTGTCTTTAATCTATTAGAAAGACTACGGTCGGGAGCAGGGTCGTTTTCAAATGTGAATACTAAACTCTGCGAATCAACTATTTGTTGAATTTTGTCGGGATTCCAAGCACTCGGTTTAGTGATTCTGAGGAACTTCCGGAGTTTGTCGTGTTCTTCGATATTATTAGTTACGTACCACTCTCCCCTAACGTTCCATGCCATAGGTTCATCTGACTCGGAGGCTACTGGTCTAACCAGCCTTGCGGGTATTTGCTGCCCAGCTTCTCTAGCTTCTAATATCTGGTTTGTGGGGTAGGTGGCTTGGTCGCCATGCTGAAACATGGCATAAGCTCCTTCACCGTGAATTCGGGGCGGTGTCCCCTCCAGTTTAGCTTCGCCCTTTCTGGTTTTATCGACCTGCTCAATCGCTTTATTAAGGCGATTTAGTAGATTCCTTTTTTCAACCGTAGCTTCTGCTATTTGACCATTCATTCCCTGTTGTATTGCGTAGGCTTCGTGCAGGTCGTAGTCTCCGGTGTACAGAGAGGCTTGCCAATTAGGCAATTTTTGCAGCGCATCTATCTGCGGGTTATCATCTTCTTCTATATTAAAGAAAATAAATTGGATATTCTCATCTGATTGATCTACCTCCACAGTGATTCCTTGTTTTTCCAAGTCTTCTTTTGAGCCGTCTACTCTCACTCCTAATAGTTGATTGCTTTGAGAATCCCAGTGACCAACAAAACCATCTAGATTTAGTTTTTTCAGCTTGTCCATAATTTCGCTGGCATTATTCTTGTAATATCTCTCTACGGAGCTTTTTTTTATGGATTTTTCAAGAATAGTATGGGGTTTAGCCTTTGCACCCTCGGCGATACGCTTTACCGACAAAGCACCTGTTTCGCGAATCGCGATGGTATATTTGTATTTTTTGCAAGCATCACTGATTGCATTTAAATGCTTATCCCAGAGAATTTCTTTCAAGGATTTAGCTCTTTGCTGGTCTTCCAAAACGGATTGAACATCTTCATTGTCAACACTCAATTTGAACTGTTGGACATCGGCTTCCGCAAGGGCAAGTTCGGCGGCTTTCTGTAACTTTGCTGCTTCAGCAATTTTCTTTTTCGCTAACTCGGTCGCTTGCGCGTGCTTTTGTGCATCTAATGTTTTTTTCTGCTCTCTTCTTTCTTCTGATTTATTAACTTCGTCATTTGATCTTTTTTCATTTAGTGTATTTAATTCGCTTGTCCCCTGAAGAGTTTCAACTTCGTCTGTAATAAATTTCTGTAATTCCTCAACTGCATCTTTCCGACTTCCGGGGTCTTTTAAGAAATTCTCCAGAGTTATATTAATTTCTTGTAATTTATCTAGCTGTTTCTGGCTAGGTTTGTTCTCCTGACTGAGTATCTTCAAATCTTCATATTCACCTAGAAGTCGATCAACTTTAAGCAAATCAGGTCTATTTTTACCGCGATTGTTAGAAAATAAAGATTTGGTTTTGCTTTTCCAGGTTCTAAGAATATTTTTAACCTTAGAATAATCACTTTTATTTTTCGTGTTAACAGGTGTGACGACAAGCTGCTGATTAACACTTTCCGTCTCTTTTGCCCAAAGTTTCTTTGTTGAACGTTTATTTTTGCCTTTTCGTAAATTACTTTTACTACTGTTTGTCTGAGAACTAGGACTATTTCTACGTCTATCCGGTTTCTTGTTCGTCATGCGTTGTTTTCCTTAAAGTTTCAATTTAATTTCGCTTGATAACTCACGACTAAATTAATATTGCGTAAATTCTGCTTATCTCCTTTAATCGTTAAAACCCAATTCGACGTTTGATTACTAATATTTAATCCAGGTGTGGTTACATATTTACCATTTTGCAAAGGTAAATCATCTTGATTATTCAGCATCATACTTATCTCACCAGGTTCGTATAAATCAAATTGGGTATAAATTCCAGAAATTTTACTACTACTTATATCAGGAAATAAGTCACGACTCAAAGTTAGAATTAGCTCATTACTATCACTATCTAAAAATTCACCCCATTCATTGGCAAATTCATTGGCAATATTGAAATAACGAGTAGTTTGATAGGGTTTTAACATTCCTTTCACCCCCAGAGCAAAATCTTTACCTCCTTGCATTGCGGTATATTGAACGTTAACTGTAATATCGGTAAGTTGATCGAGATTGTAAGAACCGCGTTTACCTTTAAGTTCGAGTTCCCAGGTGGAAATTGCTCCGGTTCCTTCAAAGGGTAAATAGCGTTCGTCGTTAAAGTTGAGTTCAAATAGTCCTTGACTTTCTCCGGTGAAGGTATTTGTATGGGAAAAGGCTATTTGTTGATTGGCTTTCCAACCGCTACGTATCGAAAGGGGTGGTAAGTCTTTGGGTTCCATCAAATATTTAACTGCTTTTAAATCTGGTTCCAATACGGTTTTATCAGTTAATTGAGTTAAAATTGCATTGACAAATTCCCCTTCTGCTGCATTAAAGGTGATGGAAACGGTTTTGATTTGACGGTTGTAATGTCCGGGATAATCGTAATCAAAGTCTGCTTCGTTCAAAGCAAAGGTACAGCTACCCCGACGTTTTAATTCAAATAATGCTACGGGGTCGTGTTTAATTAAAGAAACGTTTTTAGTAATTTCAAAACCCCGACGATAGCTTTCATAATAAGCTTTTTCCATTCGGTCTAAATCGAGGTCTAAGCTATATCCCGCTAACAATCCTTTTTTCTGGGAGTCCCAATACAAACCATTAATATAATTGACTTCGCTTTCTTTCAAACCTCGTTCAAATTGAAAGGCTTTTTCGGCAGCTTTTGACATATCGTATGCCATTTGATAAGTCTGGTAATATATCGCCGAAAGTTTACTGACCATCCACTGATATAGTTGGGTATTGGTAAACTTACCTTTCATAAAGGTGGTAATTGAGTCCTGTTGTTCAATTTGTTTGAGATGAATTAATAAATCCTGTTGAGCAATTTTTTCTTGAAGTTTTGCTGCTTCGATTTGAGCGGTTATTTGGAGTACATCGCTGTCTGCTATTTTCTTTTGAAGTTCCCAATCTTGAACCGAGCGCTGGTGTTGAGCAAAAATGCCAATCACTTCTCCGATAGTACTTAAAGCATCTCCACCAGTTTCTAAAGCTTCTGCTGTCTTTTCAATTGCTTCACCAACATGGTCTCCACCAGTAGTTACCCCCACAGAAAATGGACCCAAGGTAACTTTTGGAAAAGTCCAGGCGATCGCCGAAAGTGTTTTTACAATAGCCGAAGCAGTCATGAGAGTAGAACCAGCAATCATTAGTGCAATTTGAGCAGCTTCTGTAGGAAGTAAGCCATCAGAAATGAGATTGGAATAATGAGTTACTTGTTGTCGAGCGGAATTTAAACTTTCGTTTAAAGATTGAGTATTATATTTGGTTTCTTCTAATTGCGCTTCTTTGATACTCTGGGTCATTGCTAAAATGACGCTTTCATGCTTATTTTGCAGTAGGGTAAGTTCTTCAGCATCTTGTTTCTCAATAGCTCCCAGTAATTCACCGCTAAATTGATTGAGTTTGGCAACTAATTCTTTGGCTTTTGCTAAGAGGAAACTAAAGCGATAATGGGGAACCTCTACATTAGTAATGCTAGCTAAAGCACTACTCAAACCAGCACCAGAACTTACAGCATTCACCAAAGCCATTGGGTCAATGGGAGGTTCAAATAATGGTAGTGGTTGAGCGATACCTAAAATATTTTGACAGCTACGGATTTTTCTGAGTCTATCTTCGACTCGGTTCCAATAATCGTTAAACAAGGGATTTTCGGGGACGAAGAAATAGGGATTACCAACGCTATCGTTAGGGGTAGTGGTAGTAAGTTTAGTAAATATTAATTCGTTTCCTGTATGAGGAAGAATCGCTGGTTCTGCTCGGAAGTCATCGTAATCGGGTTGGTTGGGGATTTGAGTATAATTACTGTCGGGGGAAAGGATTTTAGTACCCAGACTTTCGGGTTTTTTACCGAGCAGGTCGTAAGCCAAAATATATAACATCCGAGCTTCGTCGATGCTTTCGGAGGTATATTGACGGAATAACATATCACCCCAATCGATAATATTATCGATGTAAGCCATGACAATTGATTTACGATATGCAGTCTTTCGTAAATTTGCGATCGCGTGGGGGTCGAAGGGGTCATCTAAGTAAGTTTGAATTTCTGCATCCTTTACTCTGGTTAAGTCGTAGTTGTACCACAGGTTATCAATAATCCCCGTTAATTCGTGCAACTGATTGACCAATTTCTGATATCGTTCAATTTTATTTTCGTCAAGAGGTATAGGTAATTTACGTAAATTATCTTGGGTGTTTCTCAGCGTTAAACTTAAATCATTAAAATAATTTTTATAATCATCTTGCTGCTGCTCGGATAATTGACGAAGATGTTGAAAAACGTCAGTTAATGGTTCTATACGGGTAAAAATATTATTGAAATCATTTTCAACCGTAGCAACATTAATACCAATATTTTGAGGATTTTTTAATTCTGCTAAAGTAGTTCGTCCCGAAGTAATAATTGCTTGGATATCTACAGCTAAGAAAGGTAAAAATTTCCAGTAATGAGTAATTTCTGTGGGGTCAAATATATATTCGTACCATTCTTTAGCTTCTGCAAATTTTTGAGCGGTATTAAGGGATTGAGCAATCAGAAATGGAGCGTGGAAAAACACTTCCCAATAATAAAGACCGTTAGCGCTGTTAAAATCAAGATGGGAACTTATAGGTAAATTAGTAACTTTCCCTTGTTTAACTTTAATTTGAGTCGGAGTAGATTGTTCGGTACTAAATGAAGGTAGTTCATCTGTTTCTTGTGTAGAAAGACTTAATAACCACTTTATCCCTCCAGCAAACAATCTTTGATTTAATTTATAAGCGGTGCTGGTAGTTAACCGGATAATCTCATATGGAATATCAGTTATTTCATAAGGTCTAGGTTCGTTATCATCATCTATATTTGGATACTTGATATATTGATTATTTTGAAATAAATACAGTTCGCTTCCTTTATTTAAAGCAGCATCGAATCCCAAATCAATTAAGTCTTGAGGAATATTGCCAAAACTACCATTAATATTTTTAGATTCTGCTAAAGAATCCAGTTCTTGGTTATTATATAAAACAAAATAGACCTTCTTTCTAATCGTCCAAAAAATTCCAGCAAAAAATATATTCTGAAATTTTTGTTCGATTTCGCAAATTATGTATACTTTCTTTTTATTTTCATTGCCAAGAGTAAAAGCAGCATCAATCTTAATGTTATTAAGGTTAGGAATATCGGTTTTAATTTGTTTGGGATAACCACTATCAACAAATTCCGGTAATTGTTGATTTTCGGTAAGGGTATAGCGGATAAATTGATTACCGCTGCTCATAAATAGATAATTACCCTTGATATAAGCAGAATCTACTATTCCAGTTCCTAGAAAATTATTGCTAACCTTACCCCATTTACTTTTGATCAGAATATTTTGGTTTAAATTACTCGATTCAACAAAATACTGGTCTTCGTCTTGAATCTTCTTCTGGAAAAAGTATGATTTATTGCCGTTTGTAAATGCTGCTCCAATTTGATTCCACTGGGGAAAATCTTCTGTATTATCTAAAATCTGCTTGGGATACCCTTCATCAGCGTATTCATAGAGAAAGTCTGAATAAACTAGATATTCATCACCGCTGAATAAATAAGTTTTTGTGTCACGTACAAAGGCTGCATCGATAATACCATCGGCAGCAACTTTATTGTAAATCCTTCCCCATTTACTACTTTGCGGTTGAGGGTTAGACCAATTATTGATTTGTTCCACAATTATGGAAACTTTAGATACGGAGAAGACAATATAATATTGACCTCTAAATATATATATATTGTTATCCCGACCAGCGAATGCTGTATCGATTGTAAATCCCAAGTCTATAACCGGGACTCCAGATATAGTTAACTGTGAATTTTTAAATTTATATTGTGTATTACCTACCGTAAACGCTGTATTAAACTCCCAGTTAGCATCTTCGCTCTTATCTTCTGCGGTTGCAACCTTTTCTAAGTTTAAAGTAGTTGTATTTAGTTTATAATATCTATCTCTACGTCTACCTTCTTTGTCAAAGATAAAATATATATGTGAATCAAGAACGAAAGCTATATCAACAATTTCTTTTTTGTGAGATTCATCATTGTTTTGATAACCTAAATCTTCTAACAGATTATAAAAACTATTTTCTATCGGAAATCCATTATCTACAAATTGATAACTACCTCCTGTATATCTAATAATTTGCTTTTCGTTAATTAAATATGTTTTATCTCCAAAGATAAAGGCTGTTTCAACAGATTTTTTATTGCTCTGGGGTACGGTAAATGAATTTTTTACTTTACCCCATTTACTTTGAATTGATTTCTCCTCATTTATATTGTTAGAAGCAACATATGTTTTAGTTGAATTCTTAAAAAAGTAGATATTTCCATCTCTACCCTTCAAAGCAGCATCAATTTTATTCCATTTTGGTAAATTGATTTCTGCATGATTATTAGTTGAGATGGATTTAGGATAACTAAAGTCAGCAAAATCATATTCTTGGGAATATACTAAATATTCATTACCACTGAAAAGATAAAGCTTATTGTTGTGAATAAAAGCAGAATCAACAATACCGCTTACTTGAATATTGGTACGAATCTTACCCCATCTATCCCGAGTCTTGTTTAAATTATCGAGATTCTCGGAACTAACATATTTTTGAGTAGTATTATCAAAGAAATAAACTTGACTGTCAGTACCCATAAAAGCAGCGTCAATTTTATCCCACTTGGGTAAATCATTATTCTTACCAATATTTTGTGGGAAAGCATTATCATTTAAAATCGCAACATCAGGTTTACATAGGAAACTTCCTCCCTTATGGTCAAAGCTAAACCAAGCACCTCTTGATGAAGCTTCTGGAGCGTTAAACATGACCACATTATTAGGACTGATTGCTGGTTCGTCAAATAAAGATGTGAATACCTCTATTCCACTATTACTAAATCCTTTTGCATCAAAAACTTCTTCGGTATATAGTTCTGGAGTTAATCTAAATTCTTTAAATTTTTCTTCTTGATTAATTTTGTAACTACAGTTAATTACTATATTTTCATGGATTTCATGGAGATTATCATGATTATTATTTAATTTTAATCTATTAGAGTTTTCAACAAATAATTGAACGTCATTAATTTTAGCATCTTCCTTAATCTCAGCAGCTAATGTTTGTGCTGGAACCCATTCTTTATTTAAATTATAAAAAGAGAAGGAGATATCAATTAGATATTTTACTTCTGCTTGAGATGATACCGTTTGTGTATTTTCAGTTTCTTTAGTAGTAATAGAAGCATTAGCTGGGTCTTCTGTAATAGCTTGTATATTAGACCAGAACACAAATACTCGATTAAAAGCAAATACGGGATAAACTCGATCCGCATCAATTTTTATATTAACGCTTGACCAATATTCCCATAAACTAGAACCGTTTTCTCCACCGAGAAATTCTCCTTGACGGTAATAGTATCGTCTGGGGTCTGTTTTTGTCCGTCCAAACAAAACTAAATTTTGCTTTTCTCCTCCGAATCCGGGTTTATCGTAAACGTAACCTCCAGCAATAGTTAAACGAGAAACTTCTGTATATTCATCCAGATATTTTTTAAAGGCTTTCGCTGCTAAATCAAGGGTGATTTCCCCTTGCAATAAATCTTCTTCTAATGTTTGAAATCCCGGTGTTTTTGTATCTCGAAGTTCGGGACGGATATAATTTTCCGGATAAAGAAATACTTTCCGATTTGCTTCCCAAACCCGATAGTTTCTCATCCATTTCCAATATTCTTTTAATTTTGATTTAACTTCCTCATCTTGAAATCCGTTTATACCAATATTTTCTAAATTAACGAAATATCGATGAAAATATAGTTGAGTTGCAGCAATAGCTTCCTTAATTTTAGAAGTTGTACCACAGCTACCCATTTCTACATCTATCAACAGTTTTTCGTATAAGTCACGAGGACTTTCTGTTTCGTTATCATGAGATATTACATAAGGAACCAAAGCATCTCTTTTGATAACATTTAGTTCGTTATGAATTTGTTGGGAAAGTTCGAGCCAATTATTTTTTGTCATGATTATATTAGAAAATTGGTAATTGGGATTAACTATGAATTAAAGCTAAAAACTTGTATAAAGTATCTGCGGCTGATTTCAAATTTTTATTTGTAGATGAATACATCTTCAACCAAACTTGTTGGTAAATTTCTTTTGGGGAAGCTCCCATTTTCTTGATTACTTCAAATATGTCAAATAATTTAATCGCTATTTCTAAATTAAATTTGACTTCTAAAGAATCACTTGTCAAAAAAGCATTATTTCGTTTTAACCATTTCAAATCATCAATATCCCAATCAAATATCTCAGCAAGCATTTGATAGGGGTCTGGAATTTCTCCTTGGTCATAATGCAGGAAATTAACTAAGGTATAATCTCCGTTACTATAATTATCCTGAAGCTGTTTAAAACGAGTTATGGTTTTGATATCGTTTAAAAGATAATCTGACCAATTTCCCCAACGATATTCAAATTTTTGCGGGTAAATACTATCTATTGACTGATATTCTTCGTCAGAATAACGAACGTATTCATCCCCTTTCAAGAAGTATGTTTTACCTTCTAATACAAAAGCACTATCTATAGATTGCTCGAAGTGAACTGGTAAATTACCCCAGTTATCTTTTATAGACTTGGGAAATCCTTGATCAACATATTTTTGATTGGATTCGCTATATCTGATATACTGGTTTCCCTTGAAAAGATAAATATACCCTCTCTCAGATACGAATCCTGCATTAATTGAAGTATCTGGGTCGGTAAAATTGTTTTTAATCTTTCCCCATTTATCTTGAATAGGTCGAGGTTCTAATTCAGCAGAGCTTTGATATTCCTGACCTTTAAATAAATAAATATTACCGTCAGCACCCCAAACGGCTGCATCAATGCCATATTTAAAAGAAGCAGTGAATTGTGACATCCCTTCTTCACTTGTCAAATCAGCGATCGCTTTAGGATATCCATCATCTACATATTCATACTCATCTTGGGAATACCTGACATAATTATCCCCGGAAAATAAAAAGGTCTGTCTGCTTCCATTGACAAAGGCAGCATCAACATGATTATTTTCAACTATGCTGTTCTTCAATTTACCGATAATTTCAATATCGTAATTTTCGCTGAGTTTTTGCGATACTACATGAATATGGTTATCCATAAAGATGTAGAGATTCCGATTGTTCGCTACGATGGCATTTATTAATGTATCTGTCTCGTTAACGCTCAGGTCGGTAAGGGTATCTGTAAATTGTTCGGGAAGTTGATTAAATCCCGGTTCATCTGTTAAATCAACAATAAACTTGGGATATCCTGTATCTACATAACGATAATCTGCTGTCGAATATCTAACGTATTGGTCTCCGGAAAACAAATAAGTAATCTTATTTTGCCAAACGAATGCTGCATCTACTTTATTTTGCAGTCCGTTATTCACAAAGTTGTTATCAATTATTCCCCAATCTTCTTCAATTAACGTTGGTTCAGTAAATCTACTACCATCGTAAGTAACATAATATTCATCTGAGAAAAAATATGTTTTGCCATCTTTCCCGGTAAAAGCGGTTTTGACACGATCAAAAATATCTTTTTTAAAGGGAATATCTCTCCATATCCGTTCGAGTGGTTTGGGATAAGCCCAACTATCTTCTAAATTATTAAATTGGAGATAATGTTTCCCTGTTACCAGGAACATATTATCATTTTCAAATAGCGCTGCATTAACTTGAAGATATTTTTGAGGTATTTCCGATTTTTCTCCAACTTCAGTATATTCGTGGGGAATCTGCCAAAAATCAATATCTGCAACTTGAGGAAATCCTGAGTCTGGTTGGGAATAGTCTGCGGTGGAATAACAGACGTAACGAGAATTCCCTTGTGGATCTGCTTTTTCAAATAAGTAGGTTTTATCGTCTTTGACAAAAGCTAAAGCAACGGTAGTTAAACCTCCCCAGTGTTCAGAAATCTCTTGAGGAAGTCTTTCAATTTCTTCTTTAATATAAGTATTACCGGAATAAGTTACATATTGATGGTCGCTGAACAGGTAAGTTTTTCCATCGAGTCCGACAAATGCTGCATCAATGCTTTTATTCAAGTAAATATTATTTCTGACTATTCCCCATTCTTCATTTAGCGGATATTCTTTATTCAATAAAATATTAAAGCAATCCGCTCCTTTAAATAGATAAGTATTGCGATCGACACCATGTAATACAGCATCGAGTTCAGTTTTGAATTTATCTGGTACATTTCTTAATATTGGAGGTTCAACAGAATTTCTTCTCACTTCTTGACCTTCAATATTGCCGAAACGATTCCACGAATTACCATCAGCTATATATAAACTGTCTTCGAGGAAAGCACATTTGACTTGTCCAATATCTAAATCGTTGTAAGAATAAGCTTGATATAACCTTTCAGATACGACATGACATTTTGTTCCTTGGAATAAATATATATGACGACGGTCAGCAAAAGCAGCGTCAATCTTTCCTGACCAAAAAGTTTGCATTTGAAATCTGGGTTCTTGATGGAGAGAAGTGGAAATATATTTTGGATATCCTTCTTCTACTACGTCATATTGATTTCCTTGGTAACGATAATATTGGTCTCCGGAGAAAAGGTAGGTATGTATTAGAGTAATGGTATAGTTCAACGTAAATGTAATTTCTGCAATAATTTCTGAAGCTATTTGACGATTAATTGCAGATTGTAGTAAAGCGGAATCAATTTTATTGCGAAGTATACTATCGGGAGCAAATTCATTTCCTCCGACAATGCTACCATTACTATCGAAAATGCGGACTTGATAATTATCCCCAAATTTTGCGATCGCGATTGTATTTCTTCTATAATCGGGTAATTGAGAAGTTGTTAATTCTAATTGATAATCGTTATATTCAGCTTGAGATGTGACGACAACAGCAGCATCAACTTTTCCAGTTTTTGCGATATTATTGATTACATTTCCCCAATATCGGTTAGTTATATTGGGATATCGGTCTTCAACTTGATTATAATTATTACCGCTATATCTCAGATATTCCGTTCCGGAGAAAAGATAAGTTTTACCATCTTTTCCAGTAAAAGCAGCGTCAACGGATTCAAAAGGAATACTATCCCAATGGGTATTTAAATCTTGTGGTTCCGACCACCAACGCTGTTTATTATCGAAATAGATAAATTTATTGTTGGAGAACAAATATACTTTATCATCCGAACTATTTAAAACTGCATCTATACGGTGAAAAGCAGCTCCTTCCTCAACTAAACTAAAAGGAAGATTCCACCAGTTATCATTAGGTTCTTGGGGATAATTTTGATCTAGTTCTGTATAATCATTTGTCGAATAGCGGACGTAAACTGTATTTTCGGTAGAATCCATCCCAAATAAATAAGTTTTCCCGTCTAATATAAAAGCAGCATCGACATGAATTAAACCACCCCAGTCATCTTCAATCGTCCGAGGATATCCGCAATCAACCTGAGAATAATCATCTCCCGAATAACGAACGTATTGATTTCCCCCGAACACATAGGTATGACCATCTAAACCTACAAATGCAGCATTAACAATCCCAGTATCAATAATACTATTAGGAACAATTCCCCAGTGCTGTTTTACATTGCTTGGGATAATAGGAGTATCATTATCGTAAGCATAAAAGCTGACGAATTTATTATCCTTGAACAGGTAAACCTTTCCATCCTCACCTTTAAAAGCAGCATTAATCCCATTTTTAAATTCCGCTGGTAAGTTGGGATAATAGGATTCTAAAAGTCTGGGGAAACCGGATTCAACAATTAAACCGTCATTTTCCAAACAGTTTTGATAAACAATTACCTGATTACCAGCAAAGATATAATATTGACCACTATCAACATAAGCAGCGTCAATATTACTTAGATTCTCAAAATTATTTTTAACCTTTCCCCAAGTTTGCGAAATACTTCTTCTTTGAGATGAATTTTCAGAACAAATATAGCTGTTGTCCTTGAAAAGATAAATTTTATCATCAGTACCTTGAAAAGAAGCATCAATTGATTTATGAAACTCTACAGGTAATTGATAATTTGAACTAAAACCTTCATTTTTCCAATTCCCAGCGATTTCTAAAGGATATCCCTCATCCACAAAATCATAACTACCATTGGAATAGCGAATATATTGATCTCCGAAAAACAGATAGGTTTTACCTGCTTTATCTTGAAAGCTTCCATCAATATGTTCTGGTGACTCGAAATCGCTTTCAACCAATCCCCACACCTGCTTTTCCTTCACCCACCGAGTACTATCTTTCTCCTTACTATAAGATTCACCCCCAGCAAAGATAAATGATTTGCCATTTTTATCAACTAAAGCAGCGTCTATATGAGAAATATCTTTAAAATAGTTAGATAGGGAGCTAATATGATTATCCCTACTGATTCTATTCGCTAAAGTTTGAGAATAACCTATTTCCGTTAATTTAAATGTTAATTCTTCAGATTTAAACTGATTATAAGTCTCTGCTGAATAAGTCCAATATTTATTATCCTTAAATAGATATATAATTCCTTCCGGACTTTCCCATAAAGCATCAATACTGTTGATATTTTCAGGAAGAATTAATTTTTCCGGGAATTTCTCTACAATATCTTGGTCTTCCAGAATAATTTCAACTTCTTTCCGATTCAACCTTAAAATAGAGACTAGTAGAGCAAACTGTTGTATTCTCCGATAGGTAAAATTGAATTTATTATGATTCGGCTCTTCCGTGATTGTATCGTCATTGTTCACCACAGCTAGAACCGGAACCATAAATTCTTCGACAATCCGATCCGAACTTTGAAAGAAATTATCAAAAATGACTTTTAATATATCTTTTTCTAAACCAAAGATTTCTTGAGAAACATCCAACAACACCATTTGTTGAATTTCAGCAATCTCTCGAACTTTCTCAGAAATCTCCTCGATCGCAGAATTGACGGTTTTCGCAAAGCTATGTATGGCAAAAAAGATATCCTTATTATAGTCCTCGAATTTTTCTAAATTAAAAATAAGTGCATTATTAATATTGAGGAAGTAATCAATTTTGTCTTCAGGGATATACCCGCTCTCCAGAAGAAATCCATCTGCTAATATGTCAATCAATTCTTCCCGTTCTTCAATATCAAAATCTAACTCATCAAGAATTTCCGGATTGAATTGATATTGTCCAGAGCTAGAGATAATTTGACCAATCTTATTAAAGATAGCTTCCGTCTCTTGATCGGTGAAATCGGAATCAATCGTAAATTCAGCCAAATTATCTGGTTCTAGGAAAAAAGATTTTTCATCGTTTCCAATTATCCCATCGTCGTTGAGATATTCAATTTTAATACTCTCAAAAATTAAATTAGCAACAATTTTATCCGCTATTTCAGTAAAGGATTCTTTCGTGAAAACGTAAAAACTGGACTTTGATCGATCAATTAATTCCTGAATAGCTTTGAGTATCTTGTGTCGATAGGGGTAAAACACCAAAGCTAATTTAAACTCTTTTACATCTTGAGTTAATAAACTCTCTTTATTGATGAATATATTATCCCCATCGATATACTCGTTAAACTGTAGATTTTCCATCAAATCTGAAATTTCAGCTTCGGTGAGGGGAAGTGCTGAAAATATTTGTTTATTAAGGGTAATCTTCTCTTGTTCAAATTTTTCAACTCGTGAAAATATAACCTGAAAAATCTCTGCTGAATAATTTTTAATTTTGGTATTGACTTCAAATAACGAATAAGAATCGAATGTAGTGAAAAAATCCGGTTTTAAAATAGTTCCTTCGTCATTAATATAACCGTTAACAATTAAATTATCGTATAATTCTTGACGCTGTTCTTCAGTAAGTGTAAATACTGCTAAATCAGAAGGATAAATAGCAACATCAAGGATGTATATTTCTTCTTCTTCTATATCTATATATTCTTCGTCTTCTTCATCCGTCAATTTAACTTCATTAGCAATTAAATTAAGAATTAACTCAAAAAGGTCTTTGCGATAATCGCTAAAATCAGTTTCTATCTTGACTTTAACTGAATCCGCAATCTTCTCTTCATTCAACTTCCCTTCAGTATCAATATAACCTTGTAAAATTAAAGCATTGAAAATTCTATCTAGGAGATTTTGCTCTAAACCTAGATACATAAAATCTTCTTTACTAAAAGTTTCAATATTTTTTAAAGCTTGATAAGCAGATTGATTAACGGAATCTTGTTTATATTTAACTAATCGATTATCAAAACTGGAAACTTGATTGTCAGATGTCAACGTCTGGTAGATAATTCTCGCAGCACGATTATCAAATAAATCAGAATCAAATAAATCTACGCTCAAAGCAGTAGGTTTAAACTGCTGGTAAAGCTGATTTAAAAAAATGATTTTCTCTTGTTTGCGTTTTTCTTCTTCTACTTTTATTACTTCATCTACCTGAAATTTACCAGTTAACACAAACTTGAGTTGTTGAGTGGTAAATTGATTGGTTTTCATCCATTTTACGATGGAGAATAAAATTTGTACCAACCATATTGAATCAACGTTGGTTCTGGAAATAATTTGATAACAATCAAGTATCTCCGTATCTCGTTCAATTAAAATATCAAAATTACTGTATCTTCTAATTGTTGGGTCTGTTTCTAAGATATCGAACAAATTAAATAAATCATCGTAGGAAATATCCAGGGTTTCAGTTAATTTACCAATCCTGAATAATAGGGATAAAGCAGAAAGCTCAACCTCTTGGTATTCTTCACTATTCTTACAAATATCAAGGGGAGTTTCGTTTAGTTCATCACCATCATATTTACTAGATTTACTTCTAAATTTCTCAATAATTTTACTCAAATCTTTGTCATAAATACCCAAAGCTCTGCTCAAACGAATTCTATAAACTTTATTGCTCAGAGCAAGAATATCCCCCGAACAAGCTAGTTTAGTGTAAGTAGAATTAGAATACGCTTCGGGAATAAATTCTGAGACAGAAATATATTGTTGATCGATATCGGTAAATTTTAAATTAAAAATCCTATTGAATAAATCTTGGGGTTGATCTTCTCCGATACCTAATATGTTGATATCGCTGAAGAAAGCACAAATAACATCATAGGGAAGCTCGGATAAATCGTGTAATTGTTTTATGACTGCAATATTCTTAATTGCTTCAGCATCAAGTTTATTTTTACAACAACTACGAAGAATAATATCTAAGTCAGTAAACGAAATACCAATTTTCTTTGATATCCTGATAAATCTATTTACTCGCTCATACCATACAGGTATATTAGAATCTTTAATCCCTATAATATTTTCTTCATTTTCATCTAACTTTGAATAATCATCTAATTTATAGTTAATAAAGAAATTAGCTGCTCGATCCGTTTCCTCGCCATTTAAATTTTGATATAATAATTCTCTTAATTCAGAACCAGAAATCTCAGTAATTTTAAGAAAATATTCTACCTGCTTTAAATCGCTAAAAGATTGATTGTTATAAGACTTTCTAATTTCTTCTTCTCGATTTTCTTCAATTATATAAGTATTATATTCCTCTTCCGATAATCCTAAATACTCCCTAGCAACGATATTATAGTCAGTTTGTCGGCTAAATGATTTATATAATGATTCATTAGTAATATTTAAATAATTAAGAAACTTTTTAACTCTTTCATTTTCATAATTGAAAGGTAAATTAAAAGGGTACTTAGCAGTTCTCATATCCTCATAGACATCACCCTGAGATACCTTCTCTTCTAAAACTTGATTAACAATATCTAGATATGGAATAGTACCGTAAGTATTTTCAGAATTTAGCAATATACTTTTTATATCTTCCCTTCGATCCAGCTGTGGTTGCTCAAAATTATCATCTAAAAGCTGAAGCAAATCAGTTAGATATGCTGCTGGTGAATATACAGAACGACCATCATCACCTTTCTTAAAATTTAATTTACCGAAAAGCTCTTCGTAGCTTGGTAAATCTGGATTAGTACTCATGGGGTCTATTTATATTCCTGTAATTTTATTTTTAGAATCTTCTTCAGGCAACATTTGCACAAAAATCAGATAGAGACAGCATAGCTGAACACTACTTAATTACCTCTAAATTTTGTAACCAATTTTACTTGTGCCTTGAAATGTTATCCTGTGCATTTTCAAGGGCTGAAGCTGAATCTTTGAATTTAATCTTGATCTTATGACTAAGCTTTATTGTATGTTTTGAAACACATCTAACTACTTCATAGAGTAAAAGCTCTACCTCAAAAAAGTAAAGTGTATAAATAAAACTTTACATCGTGAGGTTTTATATTTAATTTGATCCGTTTACTTATATCCTTTGACTTATTGACAAAATACATTATCTAACTTTTCACAAATAAACACGCGCAAATTCGAGACTAACTTAAGCTAGCAGCCATTAAATCATCAGCTAGATCGAAGTTAGCTGTCACATTTTGCACATCGTCTAAAGCTTCAAGAGTATCAATTAACTTTATCAGCAACCGCGCTTGTTCTAAGTCAGTCACATCTATGTTATTGCTAGGAATCCAGCGCAATTCTACATCGGTAACATCAAAACTTTCTTGAAGAGTTTGGTTGAGGTTTTCTAAATCCGCAACTTCCGATACAACTTCCGCCATATCATCTTCGGTGATTTCGTAAAATTCGGCACCACCTTCTAAGGAAGCTTCGAGAAGTTTTTCTTCGTTAGGAATATCTTTTACAGTACAAACGCCTTTTTGGTCGAACATCCAGCTAACGCAACCAGTTTCTCCCAGATTGCCGCCATTTTTGCCAAAAGCTTCTCGTAAATCCGCTGCGGTACGGTTGCGATTGTCCGTAAGTGCTTCAATCAAAATTGCCACACCACCCGGTCCGTAGCCTTCGTAGCGAATTTCCTCAAACTCTGCTTCATCGTCTGCAAAAGTACCCGCACCTTTAGCGATCGCCCGCTCGATATTATCGTTAGGAATACCCGCTGCTTTGGCTTTTTCGATGGCGGTACGCAGTTGAAAGTTACCATTCGGATCTGCTACACCATTTCTAGCGGCAACAATAATCGCACGGGATAGCTGAGTGAAGGTTTTGCCTCTTTTAGCATCAACCCGCGCTTTCTGACGCTTGATATTAGCCCATTTACTATGTCCTGCCATAATCCCAACCTATAAAATTGAATCAACCACTAAGATATATAAATTTTTCTCTAAAATTAACTTCATTTTAAGCATTTATGCTTCAATGCAGTGTATTAAATTTTTGAAAATCAAGAAACCGTGTTTTTCAATAGCTAGAATTATTACAAGAAAAAGAATGTTTTATAAAAAATTATTGGCTTTACTAATAGTTTCGATAATTATCGTCACGGGATGCCAAACTTCATCGAGTGAAAAAAGCAATGTAACGCATCTGACTTTATGGCAGGGAGTAAATCCACCTTCTAATCGAGATGTTTTGCAAAAGTTAGTAGATAAATTTAATCAAAATCATCCCAAAATTCAAGTACAGTCGCTTTATGTAGGGCAACCAGATCAGCAAATGCCTAAGATTTTAGCGGCAGTAGTGGGAAATGCACCACCAGATTTATTATGGTTTAATCCCACAATTGCCGGACAATTAGTAGAATTAGATGCTTTAGTACCGTTGGATGAAATGTTAAATAAATCCCCGGTAAAAAATGAAATCGATCCGGCTTTGTTTGATTCAATGAAGTATCAAGGAAAGATTTGGTCGGTACCCTTTGCAACTAATAATGTTGGAATTTTTTATCGTCCCAGTTTATTTAAAGCTGCCGGAATTAATGAATTACCCCGCACTTGGGAAGAGTTTCGTCAAGTTGCTAAAAAATTAACTCGCGATACCAACGGAGATAATAAAATTGACCAGCACGGTATCTTTTTGCCATTAGGAAAAGGTGAATTCACAGTATTTATATGGCTGCCATTTATGTGGAGTGGTGGGGGGGAATTAGCTTTGGAACCCGCAAAGGTAGATTTGGCGAATAATAAAGGCGCGATCGCAGCTTTGCAATTGTGGCAAGATTTAGTCAAAGATGGTTCTGTAGTATTATCTGCACCGGAGAGAGGTTTTGAAACAGATGCTTTCGTCGCTGGTAAAGTTGCAATGCAGGTAACTGGACCTTGGACTTTAACGTATATAAATAATGATATTAAAGACGGTGATTATGGCGTATTTTCGATTCCTGTAGATGAACGTCAAGCTACTAGTATTGGTGGAGAAAATCTGTTTTTATTCAAAACTACATCAGAAAGAGAAAAAGCAGCTTTACAATTCGCGGAATATGTAGCAAGTGAAGATTTTCAGACAGAATGGGCGTTAGGTACTGGATATTTACCTGCAAATTTAAAGTCGCGTCAAAGCGAAGAATATCAGGCTTATCTTAAAAAACATCCCACCGCAAAAGTATTTTTAGAACAAGCGCAATACGGGCGGAGTCGTCCGGTTTTTGCCGGTTACAGTAGAGTTTCGCAAAGTATCGGTAGAGCAATGGAAGCAGTTTTATTAGGTAAAAGTAGTCCTCAAGATGCTTTGAAAGAATCGCAGCAGAGGTTGGATTTGATTTTTAAATAGGGAATAGCTGTAGGTTGGGTTAGGCAGACGACAAATATGTAAACAAATTTAGAAGTTATAATTCTGCCGTAACCCAACATTGTAATTCGTGGATAATAACGGCATATTAAAAGAATTATCAAAATATTAATGTTGGGTTACGACACGATTAATTAATATTGTAGTAATAGGCATAAGTTATTTTCGTGTCTAACCCAACCTACTAGTGATTTGTAGGTAAAAAATAAATACTAACCCAATATTATAATTTGTTGATAAAAGTTTAATAACAGTTTTCGGTTGATTTGAATACATTTAAAACCTCACCCTCGTTGCCTCTCCTTATTAAGGAGAGGGATGTCTATCAATAATTTGTGGGTGAATCATAAGAATATTTTTTATGCCCTCAAAATATAGATGTTGGGTTACGACACGATTAATTAATATTGTAGTAATAGGCATAAGTTATTTTCGTGTCTAACCCAACCTACTAGCTAAACCTAATAAGAGAATAGCGATAATTGCATACAATATCCGAGTTGTCCGTTCAGCCTTTGTCAATGTTTCTTGGTAGGAAAGCTGGTGATTTTGAATCAGAAAGAATGCTGGTGGAGTAATTAAAAAGGGTAATATCTTACTTAATGAAAGTCGCACTAAAAAATTAATATTCCATAACTTTTGACGAATCGGAGCTTGATTATATTGCCAAGGATAACCTACTTGCATCAAACGTATTAATGCTTTTGTGTCGGGAAGTCGCGATGATTCATACAGAGGTAAGGCTTCAACAAGATTATTATTACTTTGTTGTAATGCGTCGTTAAGCGTACATACATCTTCTAATGCTGAGTTGACACCTTGCCCTAAATCTGGGGGAAAGCTATGTATTGCATCTCCTAAAAGAACTATGAATGATTCTCCGTTTAATTTTGAATAGAATCCATCGCAGTATTGCGGAATCGGAAATGTACCACCTTCAGTTAGAGCAAATCTTTCGGCTTCTTGGGAAGAAACTATTTTATTTATGGATAGTTGTGGAAAGGATTTCGTTAAAAAATCATGCATTTCCTCACCGCTTTTCAATTCCCAGATATTATGATTTGGTTTGGTAATAATATTAGCGCTACGAACTTCATCTGGATCTTTGACGGGTAATAATCCCAAGGATATTGAATTTTTCCTATCTTTGAATGCACTACGAACAGCATATGCCATTTCGCTCTTCGTTAGTTCTTCGCCTTTTTCATCTAAAGGAAATTTTGGCGGCAATGTTAATATTTTGTATCTTAATCCCGAACTTGGTGAAGGGAAATAATTCATCTCAAATTTGCTTGATGATGGTTTCTCCCACTTTTTGAGAGTATTTCGGACTATTGAGTTAATTCCATCGCATCCTACTAAGAGAAAAGGCTGAAACTTTATTTTTTCACCATTTTCGATTTCGGCGATCGCCTTTATTTCTTCAAGCTTACTTTCTCCGTTAATAGTTTTATTTATTTCAACGCACTTCGCATTAAATATAACGGTAATAGAGTCATGCCAATTTTTTTCTATTTCTTGATAAAGTAGATTAACAAACGTCTTGCGAGTTATCCAATAAGCCGGTTTTCTGTCAGGATTTATAATTGGTAGTTTTAAAGTTTTACGATTACCATCCGGCGTAATTTTAGTTAAATAAAAATCTGTGCTGGCAACGCCATTTTTAGGTAATTGCTCGGTAATTCCAATATAATCTGTAAATTTTTGACCGCGCCCATCTATTAAGTAGTTAAATGATTTATCGGGTTCGTAATAATCTGCGGTAGGGCGTTTTTCTAATACTGTAATATTTGTCCAACCGCGTTTAGCTAACATCAGGGCGGTTGCGAATCCTGCGGGGCCACCTCCAACAATTAATACTTGTTGATGGTAATTATTATCGTTCATAATTTATCTATACATGATTTTTATTTTTTAATTTTACTAGGACTTACGCAATCGCAACAATAAATTAGGTATTCGCAACGTTAAGATCCCCCCAACCCCCCGCTAATTTGGGGGGCTTTACGTAAGCTAGTAGGTTGGGTTAGGCAGACAATAAATATGAACACAAACGTAGAAAATTTAATCCTGCCGTAACCCAACATTGTAATTCTTGGATAATAACGGCATATTAAAAGAATTATCCTTCATCTTGATGTTGGGTTACGACACGATTAATTAATCTTGTCGTAACAGGCGTGAGTTATTTTCGTGTCTAACCTAACCTACTAAGTCTGCGGTTTTATCTTCAGTAATCTTCTGCCATAAAGAAAGTTATATAAAAATTAAGCAGATAATACAGCTTTCACTTTTCCAAAGCGTCGCTCTCTATTTTGATAGCTTAATAATGCCTCTTGGAACGCTGCTCTGTCAAAATCCGGCCATAAAGTATCTGTAAAATACATTTCTGAATAAGCCATTTGCCACAATAGAAAGTTACTTAAACGCTTTTCACCGCTGGTGCGGATAAGTAAATCAGGTGCGGGAATATCTGCTGTATATAAATTTTGTTCTATCAAATTATCATCGATATCTTCTGGATTAATTTCGCCTTTTTGGACTAATTCTGCAACTTGACGACAAGCGCTGATGATTTCTTTGCGACTACCATAATTAACTGCGACATTAAACAGAACATCTTTATTATTGGATGTTTCTAACATTGAACGCTGCATTTCATTTTGTAATACTTTCGGTAGCGCGGATAAGTCGCCAAGAAAATTAATTCGCACGCCTTCCCGATGCATTTCTTCTAATTCGCGGCGCAACATTTTTTCAAATAAAAGCATCAGGAAATCAACTTCTTCAGTTGGTCTTCGCCAATTTTCGGTAGAAAAAGCGTAAGCTGTTAATATATTTATTCCCCAATCTTTACAGCATCGTAATAGTTCTTTTAGTGTCTTTGCACCTTGCCGATGTCCGGCAACTCGTGGTAACTTTTTTTGAGTAGCCCATCTACCGTTACCATCCATAATTACGGCTACGTGTTTGGGTAAGTTTTGTAAGTTTAAATCTGCGGGTAAGTTGGAATTCATAGGATTGTAAATTTTAGAACTTAGATTTTATACAGTAAATACAGAAAATTAGGGCTTGGCTACGAGGAATTTTGAACTTTGATTTGAACTTGGATTTGAACTTTGAATTCCTGTATCTCCAAATAGTTCATTTAAATACTTTGGTGTCAGGGTATTATTCCAAATCCACAGTTGATGTATTGCAGAAGTAAACCTAAATAACAAGCTTGATTTGTTACTAAAACTCCAAGAATTCCATTTCAGCGTTTGCATCATCCGTTTTAATGTTCTTGTTAAACTATTACGTGTATATTTTTGATGGCGAGTTTTAATCAAAGTTTTGGTTATTTTGATTGCAGAAGTATCGGGATAAGCCCAAACACCAAATCCCCATAATTTTGTCATGTGATTGATTTCATCTATTGCTAACTGTTCTAAAATGTCTTGCAGCGAGCCGGTTGTATGAGCCATCATCCATAAATAAAGACAAGTCGCGCCGAATTCAGTTGCTATGCGATGTAAACCGTGACGATACAAGTCTTCGTAGGGATTATCGCTAGGTAAATAGCCTCTATCAGCTTTTGATTTTGATCAATTGTTCCTCCTACATACTGAGCCATTTACGGATGTAATTCCTGTAAATATTGCCGAATCGTTTGTGTATATCCTCGGATAGGCGCTTCGGTATTTATCGCACCGACTAAAACCGATAAAAACACTTGTAAATCCATACCAGTTATTTGTTCGGAATTAATACTTTGCCAGTCAATGGGTTTCCAAACACGGGGTTGTGGTTGGTTAAATTGCGATGGTAAATCTTTTAAGCGTTCGTGTAGTTATTTTTTTGACAGATAATGTTTGATGAGAGAATTGATATTTTGCTGAATTTGAAAGTAGTTTGTGTGGGGGTTTATTTTAGTTGCCCGATTCAAAGCGGATTTACTAAGTGTTTCTATCATCTATTTTTAAATTAAAGTGTTTATTTTTGCTCTGATATTATTATTTTAAGCGTTCGTTTAGGGTTTGTCAGTCGGGTAAAGTAGGGTAAAAAGTATGGTTGGGATATTAGATAAAAGTTAAAAACGCAAAGGTACGAGTAAATTAAGTTGTCTTCTTCATCATTTCTTTAAAAAAGAGATTAATAGTCGCGTCTTAATATACCTTTGTGATTCGTTGTTAAAGGATAGGAGTAAGGTTAATTGAAATATTAGGAGCTAAAAAGTCAAGTTTACATAAACTTGTCCTTAAAGACTGGTTTCCAACTGTAGACTAAAATAAAGCTTGCTCCTTACACTCGTAAACTAAATTAGCTTGGTTGTTAAACAATGGATGATGAGGCAGTATTGGTATGGTTGGATACCGTAATACCTTCTAAAACGGGAGAACAATTAAGCGAATTAGATAAAATTATTCTTCAGCAGGTTTGGCTGGGAAGAAAATATTTGGAAATTGCCGATTTTTACGGCTGTACTGAAGGGCACGCAAAAGATGTGGGTTCTAAGTTGTGGAAGTTGCTTTCTAAGGTGATGCGTCAGAAGATTACTAAAAGTAACTGTCGCCGGGTTTTAGAAAAGTGTTTTCGCAAAGCTGGTACAATATCGGGTTTGTTTGATTATCAAATTACGTCTCACGATTCCTCAGTTGAGATCCCCCCAACCCCCCTTCTTGAAGGGGGGCTTTGTTTAAAGGAAACCAAACAAGAAAATATCAATTTTATTGGTAGAAATGATGCAATCGATCGCATTGATAATTTAGTAAATCTTGGTAGCAAAGTTATTGTTATTCAAGGTGAGGGGGGTTTGGGAAAAACTACTCTTGCTCAACAATACCTACATTCTCAAGAATTTGATGTAGTTTTAGAATTGTTGATGGCGAAGGAAACTCAAAACATTACTTCAGCGCAACGAGTAGTAGAAGAATGGTTAAAATATGATTTGGCACAAGAGCCGGGATTGGAATTTGGCGTAACGTTGGGAAGATTGAAGCGACAACTCCACTCAAAGCGAATTGGAATTTTAATTGATAATTTGGAACCCGCGCTGGATGGGAAAGGACGGTTTATTGTACTTCATCGCAACTATATTGAATTATTACGGATTTTAACCGATGCCAGAATACAATGCACGACTTTAATTACTAGTAGAGATAGACTTTGCGAACCCGAATTGAATGTAACTCACTATCGACTTCCCGGTTTAGATGAAATTGCGTGGTTGCAGTATTTTAGTAATCGGGGAATGGCGATCGCTCTACCAACTTTACAAAAAATCCATCATGCTTACGGCGGGAATGCCAAAGCAATGGGAATTCTTTGTGGTTCAATTCAGGAAGATTTTGACGGTGATATGATAGCTTATTGGCAAGAAAATCATGCCGATCCTTTAGCAGTTACAGATTTAAAGAATTTAGCTGCTAGTCAAATTAACCGCTTGCAAAAACTTGATTCTCAAGCATATCGTTTGTTGTGTCGTTTGGGATGCTATCGTTACCAAGATGTTTCAACCGTAACAACTTCAGGACTTTTGAGTTTACTATGGGATGTCGCACCAGAGCAACACCATCAAATTATCGCTTCATTGAAAAATCGTTCTTTGATAGAATGTTGTAAAGGTGAATATTGGCTGCATCCGATAATTAGAGCCGAAGCTATTTCGCGTTTACGTAATAGTGAAAATTGGGAAATAACCAATCATAAAGCCGCAGAATTTTGGACGGATAGCGTACAAACAATCGAAAGTTTTCAAGATGCTTTACAAGCATTGGAAGCTTATTATCACTATATTGAAATCAATCAATTTGAATTAGCCGGAAAGCTGATTATTAAAAGTCGAAATAATCAGTGGGGGCAATTTTTACCCCTCGGCAGCACTTTGTATAGAATGGGTTTAATTCAACCTATTTTAGATGCAATTATTTATATTATTAATCGTATTGAAGACAATACAAAAGTCAGCGAATTATATAATATTTTAGGCGATTTATATTGGATTGGTGGTAAAGTAGAGGCTGCAATTGCATATCAAGAAAAAACAATTGACTTAGCAAAGCAGTCACTTGATTTGATTAATAAACAAGAGAATAAGCAAACATTTTATTATTATCGAATGCTCGAAGTAGATTCTTTATTAAGCATCGGACTTTATAAAATTGATTTATGGGAATTATCAGAATCTGCTGATTTATTTCAACAGGTGATTAATCTCGCTCAAAACACCGCATATCATCCTTGGGCAGAAAAAGCTGCTGTATGTTTATCTTTAGTTAATTCGTATTTAGAACAATATTCATCCGCTTATTTACTCGCAGATGAATGTTATAAAAGTATTACCGCAGAGCAAACAATTGAAAAAACGGGAAGATTTGCTTATTTTATTCAAATTCTCGGTCAAACTTACATTAATTTAGCAGATTTGGATAAAGCGAAGGAAATGTTTTTGATGGCTTTAAAATTTGCCGAAGAAAGTCACTACACGCAGGTTAAAGCAAAAAGTTTGAATGGTTTAGCAGAGATTTATCGGAGACAGCAAGAATTTGAATCGGCTTTGAAGAATCATTTAGCAGCGATTGAACTATTAGATAAAATTGGCGCTAAATGCGATTTAGCTGAAGCTTATTTTCAATTGAGTTTAACTTATCAAGGTATGGAGAATGAAGTTGAAAGTCGGGTGAATATTGATAAAGCTATTCGGTTATTTAGTGAGATAGAAGCGCCGAAGCAGGTGGGGAAAGTCAGCGAGCAGCGAACAGTTATCAATTAACAGTACTTGTATGTTCACGCCCGAATCACAGTAATAGCACGTTGATTTTTTGATAAAGACTAGCCGTGTTTAACAATGACTGTAAGCACTGCTACAACCTTAACTGAACCGTGTTGCAGCATAAGCCGATCGTTCAAATGTAAAATAATAAATAACTATATGATTTGCACCTATGAGCCAACATACAAGACAGGTAATCTTATATAAAGATGAAAATGATTATTGGGTTGTAGAGTGCCCAAGCTTAAAGGGATGTAATAGCCAGGGAAGGACAAAAGAGGAGGCTCTGTCAAACATCAAGGAAGCCATCGCAGGTTATGTGGCTGCTTTAGTAGAGGATGGTTTGCCTGTCCCAGAAGACAATTTTGAAACATTCTTGGTAGTCGTGTGAGTAAGTTGCCTAATATTTCGGGAAAAGAGTGTATCAAAGCTCTAGAAAAAATTGGTTTCTACCAAAAACGGCAAGAAGGAAGTCACATTATCATGCGAAGAGATGAACCGTTTACCCAAGTTGTTGTTCCAAACCATTCAGAGATTGCGAAAGGAACCTTAAGAGCAATAATTAGAGATATTGAATTAAGTGTTGAGGAGTTTGTATCATTGCTGTAGTAAACATTATCAATGAATTTTTTACTAACAAGCGCTTGTATGTTCACGCCCGAATTACAGTAATAGCACGTTGATTTTCAGTAGTCACAACCTGGGTTGACAAACGTTCTTCAATTGGTAATGCATTTTTACGTCGGTCAAATATAAGTAACCAACCTTCATTTAATCCCAAGCGTGCCAAATATGATTCTAACTGCTCGATTCCTGTTTGCTGGGGGTCACGCTTTTTTTCCCGCCATACTTTTAATTCAATACCAAGAGTAATAGAACCATACCTCAAACATAAATCCATTCTGTCACTACCAATTGCATATTCCCGCTCTAAGGTTCCACCACCATTAACCACGCGATGCAAAAAAGCCATTAATACTAAATGGGGTGCGATTTCGTGGTAGCCAGTACTACCTAATAATGGTTCTCCATGCTGTCGCCAAAACTTAATAAAAGCTTCGAGCAAAGCATCTTTATTTAACTCACCTTCAGCAGTTAACCAAGTTGGTGCAATCATTGGTAGAGAAGCCATTGGTGTCACCGTTAATACTCTCGGTAAAACTTCGCGATAAATTGGGTTCGCGATTGTTAATCCACCTTGGGGATGCATTACACATAAACCCAAGTCAATTACAAATTGAATGTCATCATTAGGTATATCGCCTAATTCCGAACCAGCTAACATTGGTTGGATAATCGCTTTTATCCTTGGTTCCCGTAAGCGTTCGGCCAAAGAATCTAAATGGGTATCTCGACGAGCAATTAATATTTCTTTAGCTTGTAAAATATGCTCTTTGGTAATATTAATACTTCTATCCTTGACCATTTTTTCTACAACTTCCTTAGCTAACGCATTAACTAACCAAGGTTGACCTTGGGTTAAATCAAAAGCTGTTGCGCTTGCTTCTGGTGTGAAAATTTGTCCCGTTTCTTCAGTATGTTGCTGGTATAACTCTACTACTTCTTCCGCGTTAAAATTTCTCAGGGTAATCGAACTAACTTTGATATTGAAAGGGCTAGCTGTGTTTAATCTGTCACTTCCACCGGATGCAACTTTGTAATCGCGGACATCGCGTAAGCCAATTAATCCCACAGAAGAGGGAAAATTTTCTGGACGACTACGGTAGCCATCCCGTAACTGTCGCAACACCGAAATCAACGTATCGTCTTGTAAAGAGTCGATTTCATCGATAAATAACACTAACGGACGCTCGATCGCTCGTGACCAAGCTCTTAAATTTTCGCTAATTCTCTGCCCAGGAGCATTATAAATCCAAGTTGGGGGTTGTAGCTCTGGGGGTAGGTTATCTTCAATTGTATTCCGCCAAGTTCCCAAAATCGCTAATTCTGCTGCACCTGGGTCATGATTAAAAGCACTTCCCATTTCCGCCGATACCATGACTGCTGCATAACGTCCACTTGCTGTAAGTTGTTGTGCTAGTGCTAGCATTGCCGTAGTTTTACCAGTTTGACGAGGTGCATGAACGACAAAATAGCTTTCTTGTTCGATCAGCATTGACAAATCGGGTAGCCGACTTGTCGGTGGTAGCATATAGTGTTTGTCTGCTTTACACGGACCAGCAATGTTAAACCAGCGAGACATGGGGTGTAGAGAGTTAGCGGACACTTTGAGTTTAGACGATTTTGGGGGAGGGGTTGATATCTTAACCTGGCGATTGAATATCTCCTCCGGAGACGCTGCGCTAACGCGCCTACACAAGCGAAACCCACCTTTGTGGGTTAGAAATTGATGAATTATACGTAAATGTATTTTGCTTTTAGCGTTAGATACAGCGGTAAATACGGTCAATTATTTAGCAGTAGCGGATACATTTTCGATCAAATACAATCGTGAATGTTGCGATCGCAGGTGGTGTATGAGTCCGATACAAAAGATATTATTTGGTTCTCCTGGTACGGGTAAAAGCTATAAGGTAAATGAAATAGCTGAGAATGAATTAGGGATAAGTGGAGAAAAACTACATTTAAATATTGTAAAAACAGTATTTCATCCCGAATATAAATATTCTGACTTTATGGGTAAATTATTACCCTTGTCCTCTGGTAATTCGATTACTTACAAATATTACGCTGGACATTTTTTGAAAGCATTAGCGAAAGCATATAGCAGTATTATTAATGCCGATTCGCAAAAGTATTTGCTTGTCATAGATGAATTGAATCGAGGTAATGCTGCGGCAATATTTGGTAGCGTGTTTCAACTATTAGATAGAGATGAGAATGGCTGGTCTTCATACAGCATAGATATGTCTGAAATGGAGATGGTTGGTTTATTAAGTGCTATGGGTTATAAAGTCAAAGTTTATGAGGATACAATACTGATTAATAATTCAACATTTGAAAATTTTATAGAAAAGATAGAGAAAAATCAACCTGAGCTATCTAAAAATATCAAAAACTATCAGATTAAAATGCCTCCGAATTTATCTATAATTTGTACTATAAATACTTCAGATGAATCCATTTATTATTTAGACACAGCATTTAAACGTCGTTGGGATTGGGAATATATAGAAGCGCCATGTGAGTCAAAGATAAAAAATTATGATATTGATAAACAAAAAGTAACAATACCTAAAAAAGTTTTAAATACCAAAATTATCATCAATAAAGATAATGAATTACATTTGGAGCTATATCTCGTAATAGTTGGGATTAATGAATTTATTAAGTCTTGTCACAAATCAATTAGAAATATTGAAGATAAGCAAATTGGATGGTGGTTTATTAATTTAGAATCTGAAAAATTAAGTTTAGAGCAAGTAAGAGATAAATTAATGTTCTACTTATGGGATAGCGTATTCGGAAGAGATAAAAAGCCTTTAATAAAACTAATCGAAGATAAGCTTAATAAAAGTAACGTTAAACTTATTACTTATGCTGATTTTTTAAAATATACAGAAGAACTGCTTGAATACTGGCATGATAGCGTTGCTGATATGAAAAATCTAGAACAGGCAACTCATCAATCAAAAATAAAAAGAACTTTTTGACGAACCTCTAGCAGACTTCTTATGTTAAATTTTCAAGAATTGAATCCAATTATTAGTAATGAATATTCCTTTGTAGGTATTCAAAAGCAAGATAATGAATTGCTGCTTCACTTACCCAAAGGCTTTGATACAAACAACTACAATACATATGATAGCAAGCGCGATATATATTTCTTGCTTTATAAGATATTGCAGCGCTACAAACAGATTTGTGCCGAAAATGGTAACTTAAAAGACCAATTAAAAAAGGGTAGGGATGGAGTAATTCAAAGTAATCACAGCGTTCAGAAAGTTGTAATACCTGAAAGCGATGATGACGAAATAGTGCTTTACTCCAAATTGGATGTATTTGGTAAAATACTGGATGCTTATGACGAACCTAAAATAATGTCACTAGCCTATCGTTTGGGAGAAAGCGAAGAAATAGATTATTCTCAAATACACCAGTATTTTGACAGAGCTAAGTTTCTTCCAAATGGTGCGCCGTACATAGACACAATGGATATGCCACGGTTGCAGGTAAAATATCAATCAACTGATATCGTGGGAATGTATTGTTACATATTAAGTGAAGTTAAGCATCAATTAGATGAAGAGGTAACATCTGAAATACAAGCATTAGCAGAAGAATTTGCCCATAGACACCTTGATACTGAAAGCGGTTTATTTAAAGAAGAATATTGTATCGAAACGGTTGATATTCTTAAGGATACTTTAGAAACGATTGAACACAAAACACCTATTAAAGATGCGGATTACTGGGATTTCCATGATGCTATTAAATTATTTTTATATGGTGATTTGTCGCAGCAACAGGAAGGAGAAATATGGGGAATAAGTAATTTTTGCTATGTTTGGGAATCAATGTGCTTAACTTATTTAGTGAAAATTACAAACATAACTAACTTGTTGTATGTAGATAAAAGCTATTTAGCATCTGATATGGTAAAACAATTTGAAAGTAAGCCTAATTTTATAAAAATGGCTAATACTTTTATAATCAATGGTGAAAAGCTAAAACCTGATGCAGTGATACTAACTAATAAATTAAAATTGATATACAATCAAATTGTTAAATTGGAAAAAGAAGCTTGGTTTAAAATCGCTGATAATAGTGTATATGAACAAATATGGAATAATTACGATTATGAAACCTCTTTTGAATGTAATTTTTCCAAAAACTCAAAAAGTATAAATCCTTATATTAACATTAGTTATCTAGGACAAGGTAAAAAACATCATACATTTATAGAAATAGAATTAGAAACAAAATACAAAGTAGAAGAGACAACTCTATATGTAGAGGGAAACAATAAATATCCTGCAACAAAACGAAAATTATTGATACAATCACGGCTTCCTGATAAATTTTATTCTTATTGGAAAATTGATTTAGAAGAAATAGATGAACAATTATTGTCTATGATGCATCAATTAAATCATGTTTTTTATGTTGCCATAGAAAATGGTATATATAGTGATGATACTTTTTATCAGTTTCTAAAAAATAAATTTTCTATTCATAATAAAAATGCTTTTACACAATCTTTATTTTGTGGACTTAGCTTTGAACCACCTAATGAAATTAGTAAATGGCACTGGCTATCTTCGGATACAAAAGAAATAGTTGCCATGTATTGCCAATTTATTGATCGTATTTATTCTTTCAATATAATTGATATTAAATATAAAGTTGTTGATTACTATTTTAATAAAAATAAGCACGAAGAGATAAAATATAGAGATATTCGCAAGCAATTTGTATACGAATACTTGTTACAGCAGCATATACAAAATAATCCTAGTTTTAATCAATATAAAATAAAAAGTAGCTTTTGGCTGCCTACAGACGACGATTCACAACACATGAACAAAGTAGAACAAGAATATTTAAACGACTACATTGAATTAAATAAAGTTAGTTTTAACGTAGTAGCTAAAAGCTATTTATAAGAAAAAATACCTCAAACCATAAATTAGAATTCATATAATTCTCAACTAAAGACGATGACATTTCCAGATCCCGATCGTTCGATTGGAGAAAGTCGCTACGTTATCATTGGAATATCCAGATTCGGGCAGTGTTTGATTGTTGCCCACACGGATCGAGGAGAAAAAATACGAATCATTAGCGCTCGAAAAGCGACTCGTCAGGAACGGAGATTTTATGAAGAAGGAAGTTAACAGCGAGATGGATGATGACTTACGACCTGAGTATGATTTTTCTCAATTAGCAGGAGGAGTCCGAGGAAAGTATGTTGAGCGTTATCGAACGGGAACCAATCTCGTCCTTCTAGATCCTGATGTAGCTCAGGCATTTCCCAACGAAGATGCGGTAAATGAAGCATTGCGGTTATTGATGAAAATAGCTCAGCGTCAGCCAGCGAACGATTAAGGAGTACTTTTCACTGCTAACTGTTCACTGTTCACTGCTAACTGCTAACTGATTCCTCACCATCCACCGATGCAAAACCAACATCACCCCAGCTAAAGGAATCATCAAAACCGGAATAACTTCCAATCCAAAACGAGACGCAAAAAAACCAGCCAACGAAGGAATCATTGCCGCACCCACACTTGCCGAACTCGTAATAAAACCGATCGCAGCCGGTACAATTCCACTCGCCATTCGTTGCGGTGTCAGCCAAATTGTCAGCGGAAATATCGGAGCTAAAGCAATACCAATTAAAGGTAAACTTATTAATTGATTTGGCAATAACCACCAAGCTATCAAACTCAAACTTAATAATATTAAACTGTAATTCAAGGTGCGATTTGCACCCCATAATTTAACAAAACGTCCCGTCAAAAAACGTCCTAAAGTTAATCCCAACCAGTAAGCGCTGATGCTGTAACCCGCGATTAATGTGGGGGTACCTCTGCTAATATTCTGCACGCTGTAAGCCCAATTTCCCACCGAAGCTTCGGTTCCCACATAAACCAGCAACAATAAACCAGCTAGTAAAACTGTAGGTGTTTTTAAAGCTTCACCCAAACTCGCTGAAGCAGTTTTTTCCGACTTTTTAATTCTCTTGGTTAAAGGTTTGTAGTCAGATATTACAGCCCATAACATTCCAACTACCATTAATCCCACAACCGCAGCGAAAACCAGATAAACACCGCGCCAAGGTAAGTTTACCGCTAATAAAGTAGTGGCGATCGCCGGTCCCAATAATGCCCCAATTCCATAAAATCCGTGCAGCCATCCCATCAAATCGGCTTGATTGCGGTTGGCAATATAGCTGTTAATTCCCGCATCAATTAAGCCAATTCCCAAACCTAGTAAAGAGCCAGCAGCAACCATCAGCCACCAATAAGGGCTAAAAGCGTAAATTATTAAAGCAAAAGTCAAACTTATGGATGCTAATAACAACATCCTTGCTAATCCGATGCGACTGCTCAAAATACTGCTAGCTAAAGCCGCGAAAATATAACCCGTAACCTGACTGAGAAAAAGTAAAGTGATGTTGGCTGAAGTTAAATTGTAAGTTTCGCCGATGGAAGGGATGAGAATACCCAAACCACCTTCAGCGATACCGATTGCGATGAAAGCGTAGAAAGAGAGGAAGATTGACATGAGAGAGGGAAGAGAATTAGGATGTTTTTTTTAACGCAGAGGAGCGCTGAGGTTAACGCAGAGGAGCGCTAAGTCAAAAATATAAGAGCTATTCCCGATTACCCTTTCTTACAACCCGCTATCGGTAAACAAATTTTAAAAGTCGTTTTTCCCGGTTGCGATTCTAAGGATATAGTTCCTTTATGACGATTTTCGACAATTCTTCTGACGGCATCTAAACCTAATCCGGAACCTTTTCCTACTCCTTTTGTGGTAAAGAATGGTTCAAATATCCGCGATTGTAAGTCATCAGGAATTCCTGCTCCGGTATCGCTAATTTCTACTTTTAGTGAATCTTTAAAATGAGAGGTAAAGATTTCTAAAATACCTTTTTCGTTCATTGCATCAATAGCGTTATCTATTAAATTTGTCCAAACTTGATTTAGCTCGCTACCGTAAGCCAGAATTTGGGGAAGGTTCTCTCCATAGCAACGGCGAATTTCAATGCCGTGTTTGAGTTTAAAGGAAAATAATTTTATCGTATCTTCTATGCCTTGATGAATGTCTACCCATTGTTGAGCGCCACGATCTAAATGAGAGTATGATTTCATGGAATGTACTAAATCCGAAATCCTTTCGGCACCACGCAAGCCGTTTTTAATGGTAGACATGACATCAAAGGAAACTGCCAGCCAGCGTATTCCCATATCTCGAAGTTCGGTGGTATCATCTCGCCAACGTTCCATCATTGTGTCGAGTGTTTTCACCTCAATTCCACCTGCGGCTAAGGGTTCGGCGATATTCCAAGGTTTTTCTACTCCGTAATCTTCCAGCCAATCAAGTATTTCTTGTTCGCGATCGCTAACTGTCATTGCGTCTAATTCGTGATTATTTATCGTGTCGTAGCCATCATCTCTAATTTTCAACCATTTTTGCGTATGTTCTTCATCTACCTGATGCTGCCCGTAAACTAAGTTCATGCGTTGCAGTTCCAGCAATGCGGGTGTAACATCTTTCAGAGCGCGAACTAACGCCGCAGCAGGATTATTAAGTTCGTGTGCTAAACCCGCAGACATCGTACCTAAAGCCGCCATCTTTTCGCGGTTGCGGATAAAAGATTCCAGCCCCCGCAAACGTTTTTGAACGGCACGAAATATCGTTATCTCAAACTGCCGACAGTGGTGAAGCAATTCTAAAAAGTCTGCTGCGGCAAGTTCGTAAACCCGACAATCATTTAAAGCCCGTAAATTTACCATAATTGGTTCGTCTGTGAGTATCGGAATTTCCCCCACAAATTCCGGTGCTGTATGTTGTCCCAAAGGCATTTCCACACCATCAGAATATCGAGTGATACCCATTTTTCCCGACATCAAAATAAATAAACCCCGCGCTGCATCCCCTTCAGAAACCAAGATTTCACCCTTAGATAACTTGACTTGAGTAGCGCGATCGCAAACCCATTCCAACCTACTTTGAGGAAGTATTTTAAATAATTCCAGCGTTTGCAATTCTTCCGTACATAAAACCATTATTAGTTTTTAGTTGTGAGTGGATAATATCAAGCTTGATTAATTACTTATAAAATAAATCAAGTAATTATGTTTGTAGTTGCGCTTCAGCGCCTCCGATCGGAAGCGCTGAAGCGCAACTACGAGCCTTGATATAACAGTAAATTATCTACATTTTTATTTTTCCCTATTCCCTACTTTCTACTCCCTTTCTTACAACACCTTACTCAAATAGTTATGCACAAACTGCACGCAAATCGAACCTTCACCGACACCGGAGGCTACCCGTTTTACCGAACCGTGACGCACGTCGCCTACCGCAAATACACCGGGGACGTTTGTTTCTAATAAAAAGGGGTCGCGCTCTAAATACCATCCTTTGGGACGGTTGCTACCATTGTGTTTTAAATCCACTCCCGCAAGAAGAAAACCGCGATCGTCTTTTTCTAATACTCCATCCAGCCATTCGGTACTGGGTTTTGCTCCGATAAATATAAACAGCGAGCTTGCCGATACTGTCTCTTGTTCGTCAGTTAAATTATTAACAAGAGTCAGTTCTGATAAACTGGTTTCGCCTTTTGCTTTAACTACGCTTGTATTTATCTTGACTTCAATATTTGGTGTAGCTTCAATTTGGTCGATTAAATATTGAGACATACTTTTAGTTAAGGAATCGCCGCGCACCAAGATAATCACCTTGCTGGCATATTTAGAGAAATACATTGCTCCTTGTCCGGCAGAATTCGCCGCACCGATAATATATACTTCTTCCCCTTCGCAGGAACGTGCTTCCGTTTGGGCTGCACCATAGTAAATACCCGCACCAGTCAAGCGTTCGATTCCCGGTACATTCAACCGTCGCCAAGCTACACCCAAAGCTAAAATCAAGGCATGACAGCTAATTTCGCCACCGTCTTTTAGCTGAATTATTCGATACTGGTCTTGTACGCGAATACCTTGCACCTCTTGGGGTGTCAAAATCTCTACACCGAAACGTCTAGCTTGAGTTACAGCCCTTCTTGCTAAATCGCCACCGCTCAAACCAACAGGGAATCCGAGGTAATTTTCAATACGCGAACTTGTTCCCGCTTGTCCTCCCGGTGCTTCTTTTTCGATCATCAACGTCCGCAAACCTTCAGAAGCACCATAAACCGCAGCGGCTAAACCCGCAGGGCCGCCACCAACGATAATTAAATCGTAAAATGGTTTGTCGGCTTGGGTTTGCAATCCGATTTTTTCCGCAAGTTGCACGTTTTGAGGTTGTAATAAAGAAGAACCGTCTGAAAAAAGCACCAAAGGTAAATTCAAATGGTCGCAGTCTGCGTATTCAACTAATTTTTGGGCTTCTTCGGAAGATTCAATATCCAACCATTCATAAGGGACTTGATTTCGGGCCAAAAAATCTTTAACCTGGTGAGAATCAGGGGACCAGCGATTACCGATAACGCGAATACCTTCAAATGGTGGACGGAAATGCGCCATCCAATCGTCAATTAAATCGTCAATTACGGGAAATAATTTTTCCTGGGGTGGGTCCCAAGGCTTCATTAAATAGTAATCAACTTGAGTTTTATTAATCGCATTAATCGCCGCATCGGTATCCGCGTAAGCAGTGAGTAAAGCCCGTTTGGCATTGGGATACATTTCTAATCCCTTCTCCAAAAACTCCACACCCGACATTTGTGGCATTCTTTGGTCAGCTAAAAACAATGCTACTGTTTCATTACGAAGCTTGAGTTTTTCCAAAGTTTCTAAAGCAGTTTTACCAGAATCAGCACGCATAATCCGAAAGCGATCGCCGTATTGCTGTCGTAAATCTTTCGCCACTGCTTGCAACACTTGCGGATCGTCATCAACAGTTAAAATTACAGGCTTCATAATCAGTTATCAATTATTAGTTAGGAGTTAGTTGCTGGTTGTTAAATTTCTAAACTACCATCCACTAACAACTAACAACTAACAACTAACCACTTTAAACGAGCATTTGATAAAGACCAATCAAATTTTCATCTGGATCGCGTAGGTAAGCTGTTTTAATCCCGTACATGGGGTTGTTCATTGGTTCTGTAGTTAATTTGATTCCTTTTTGCTTAATTTTTATACATTCATCTTCTAAGTCATGAACTGTAAAAATTAAGGCTACGGTGTCTTGACATTCGGCTGTTGGGGGCTTTTCATGATTGTGAATCATCTGTGCCATTTCTGAACGTCGGAAAATACTGAGTTTCATTTGTGCAACATTGAATTCCGCGTATCCGCCCTGTTCGTCTTCTTGTACTATGTCAAATTGCATAATGTCTTTGTAAAAGGAAACGCAGGCTTTCCAATCGTTGACGAGCAATCTGGTAAAGGATTTATAGACTTTCATTTTTTTGAGATTTCCCCGTATATATTTGAATGAATAAAAGGTTTAGCAATCATCTAATCATTAATTGTTAGTTTAGGTGATGTTAGACATTCAAGATATCTAATTACTTTCTTCCTCAATGAAAACTAATCTTCTAACTAAACTAATGTGCAATTTTTCGATCAAAAGTGAATCATTCCATTAAATATTCCCTGAGTCATATTGCTTTTTTTGCATAAAAGTGATTTTAATGGGTGCGCTATTTAAGCCACACTGCACTAGTACAAGTCGGCGTAAATAAGGCAACCATAAAAAATGGCTGAAAAGCTTAGAAAATCAAACTTCTTACTTCTTACTTCCGCGAAGCGGTACTAGCTGTCAAACAGTATATTAACCAACCTGGTTTATAAACATTTACAAGTAAGATGAAAGTAAGCAATTTCTACTTAAATTCAGGAGAATAGTAAATCATGAAAAAATATAAATGTGCTGTTTGCAATTATATCTACGACCCAGAAACAGGCGATCCAGATTCGGGAATTGAACCAGGTACGGCTTTTGAAGATATTGCTGATGATTGGTCTTGTCCTATATGCGGTGCTACTAAATCTCAGTTTGAGCCGATAGATTAAATAACTCAAATAAATAACTTAAAACCCTTGCATCACTATTAACAGTTGGTAGGTTGGGTTAGACGCATAAAGAATAATAGTTGCCAACTAAAAATTCATCGAAGCGTCGTAACCTAACATCTTTATTATTCGTCGTTTAAGCGAACATATTGTTATTTGTAAGGCATAGAATAATGTTGGGTTACGACACGATTAAATAGATTTTCGTGACAAGCTGAAATTTTCCTTCGTGTCTAACCCAACCTACATACTTCCCGCCGAGAGAGTTAAAAAATTAATAATGCTAACTCCCAATTCCTTATTGCCCATTCCCTCGCTTCGTTACAATATCATTCGCCGCAGCCCATTGAGCAATATCCTGCTTCTGAATCGCTGCTGCCATCAAATCGGGGAATTTATCGGGGCTACAGGCAAAAGCGGGACTACCCATTTTGGCGAATTCTTCTGCTATTCTATAGTCATACATTGGTGCGCCTTCGTCGTTTAACGCGAGTAATGTTACTAACTGCACACCAGAACTTATTATTGCTGCAACACGCTTCAACATTGAAAGGCGATCGCCACCTTCGTACAAGTCGCTAATTAATACTAAAATCGTATCTTGGGGCTGTTGAATAAAATTTTGACAATATGCTAGCGCTTGATTGATATCGGTACCGCCACCCAATTGAGTGCCAAACAGTAAATCTACTGGATCGTGAGCTTCGTCGGTTAAATCTGCAACCGCCGTGTCGAAGACAACTATCCGGGTTTGGATTGCTGCTAAGGATGCTAAAATTGCTCCGAAGATTCCGGCATAAACTACAGAAGTTGCCATCGAACCGCTTTGGTCAATGCACAATATAATATTGCGTAAATTACTGCGTTTGCGTCCGTAGCCAATGCGAACTTCCGGAATAATTGTGCGATATTCGGGTTGATAATGTTTTAAATTGGCGCGGATGGTGCGGTTCCAATCGATTTCATTATGGCGAGGGCGACGGTTGCGGATAGCTCGGTTGAGGCTTCCGATCGCGGCTTGCTGGGTGGGATTTGTCAGTTTGCGCTGCAATTCTTCAACAACGCGCCGCACTACTTGACGGGCAGTATCTTTGGTTTTTTCTGGCATGATACTGCTCAAAGCAAGCAGATTTGCCACCAAATGCACATCTGGTTCCACTGCCGACAACATTTCTGGTTGCAGCAACATTTGACGCAGATTCAGGCGTTCGAGTGCGTCTTGCTGCATTAGTTTTACCACCGACGAAGGGAAATAAGTGCGGATATCTCCCAGCCAGCGAGCAACCTTTGGCGACGAACTACCCAAACCTCCAGAGCGCTCCGAATCGTATAGTGCATCTAGAGACTTATCGATCTTGGCATCATTACCAGTTAACTTGCAGCCAGTACCATCGGCTTTTTGGCTGCCAAGGATGAGTCGCCAGCGGCGAAGGCGTTCGTTGTTCGATTTTTCAGTCATGTTTTAGATTTGAGATTTTGAATTGATATCTGAAAATGGCGTTAAACGCAAAATACTATCGCAAGTTGTATTAATTTCAATCTTCAATCTACCTTTAGCTAGATTATTTTTTTTTTAGCATAATTCATAGTTTGTATTTAATATAAAAATTTATTCAAACGTTTTGAACTATATCTAAATAAATACGAACAAATAAATTATTGGAGATTTACCTAGATTGAAACAAAACAATAGTATTGCATTGCTTGTAATTGCTCACAAGCTTTACAGATATTACTTTGTTCAATTGAGTTTTATTTAGATTTAAGACACAACCTGCTTTTAATAAGTTGATAAATAAAAAAAGTTTGTTTGGATAAAATAATCACAAAATACTTAGTTTTATTCAGAAAATTCAAAATTTTATATCTTTTGATTAACCCATTCACTATTCTTTCGATAGAAGCAAAATTTAGAAAAGCTTGAGATGATTTAGATGTACGCAAAAAAACGTTAAAGAAAGTTTTGCAGCGTATACGAGACGTGTAAATCTTGATTCAGAGATACACCTATAGCGTAAATACTATTATTTATTAGGAGGTCAAGAATGACAGCTTATACAAATACCAATAATATCGATTATAAAAGAGCCGCTGGTTTATTTTATAGCCGCGAAGAAGCAGAAGCAGCGGTTCGTGGATTGAAAGATGCAGGTTTCGATCAAGATAGAATTTCCGTGATAGCGCGTGATGCCGACAAAGTAGAAGGCGTTCAATCAACAGAAAATGTTGGCAATAAAGCTGATGAAGGTGCTGCTGCTGGAGCCTTGACTGGTGGTGCATTGGGCGGAATTACTGGTTTGCTCGTAGGTTTAGGAGCCTTGGCAATTCCCGGCATTGGCCCGATTATATTTGCTGGTGCTGAAGCAACTGCGATCGCAACAACTTTAGCCGGTGGTGCAATTGGTGCAGCAACTGGTGGATTGGTTGGTGCTTTGGTTGGATTAGGTATTCCTGAAGAAAAAGCCAAAGTTTACAATGATAGAGTTTCTGGCGGTAGCTTCTTGGTAATGGTAACTGGTACCGAAGCTGAAGTAAAACGTGTCGAAACAATCATGCAGCGCTGTGGTGTTGAAGAATTCGGAATTTATAATGCACCAAATCCACCCGCACCAACTGCACAGGCTGTAGCTAAAGCTCCCGTAGCACCTGCTCCGAAACCAGAAGTTACAGACAACAACAACGTCAAGCTTTACGAAGAACGTTTGGTAGCAGATAAAGAGCGTCATAAAGCTGGTGAAGTTTCTATCGGTAAGCACGTTGAAACAGAAACAGCCAAAGTAGCCGTTCCCGTTGAGAAGGAAAGAATAGTTGTTGAACGTACCACTCCTACAAATGAAAGAGCAGTGACTCCGGGAACAGCTAATTTCTCTGGTGGAGAAGTTGCTCATGTCGATATTTACGAAGAATCTGCTGATATCAATAAAGAAGCATTCGTTCGCGAAGAAGTAAGAGTTCGTAAAGAAGTTGAGCGCGAGACTGTAGAAGCACAAGAAACACTTCGCCGTGAAGAATTAGATATTGATGTTGATGGTAAGACTGAAATTCGTAAAGATCGATAAAAATTAAGTGGAAGAAATTAATGTTGCAAACAGAGTATTAATTTAATTAGTTTAAATTTAAAACTGTAAAAACTCTGTTCGCCATCTTCCATCTAGAATTAGAAAAAAATTCTTAGATTTAGTTAAAAAAACATAGTGAGGAGAGAAAAAATGAAAAAATTAGCAACATTAGTATTAGGTAGTATTTTACTTTTTGGTTCTGCTGCTTGCGATAATAACACCGCAAAGACTAGTGCTGACGCTCCCGATTCTATTAACGGTAGTGTAGAACAAGCCGGCACAGTAGAAGAAACTTTAGAAGATGGTTCCAGCGAAATCCGCCAAGATCAATTAAATGCCGATATTAGAGCTAGAGAACAACGTAACGATATAGTAGGTGATCAAACCGATAGAGCAGATGCTGATATAGCAAGTGAAGTACGCTCTAAATTAGAAGCTAATATCCCCCGTGCAAAATTGATTGTTGAAGCTAAAGATGGTGCAGTATCAATCGCAGGTACAGTTCCCGATCAAAAAGAGTACGAAACAGTTGAACCTTTAGCTAAAGAGATTCTCGGTGTAAAATCTGTGAAAACAGACGTTAAAGTCGTACCACCTACTAACTAATTTATCTTTTTATAACAAAATATATGGTAATCTCTATATTTAGGATTACTTAAAAATGATTTTTTAACGCAGAAATTATCAATAGAATAATTCTGCCTAAGTTTTTTATATTTGTAAGTGGGGAAAAAGTTTGTTATTTAATAGTTGGGATGCTCTACAACATACGTTACTAGTTGGAACACTTGGCTATATAGCCGTAATTTTCCTGATGCGTATTTCCGGTAAGCGGACTTTATCGAAATGGAATTCCTTTGATTTCATTATTACTATTGCATTCGGTTCGCTGTTAGCAAGTCTCATGTTATCGAAAGATACTTCCTTAGCACAAGGAGTATTAGCAATTGGAATGTTAGTATTATTTCAATTTATTATTACTTGGATTTCTGTACGTTCTAATATATTCCAAGGATGGGTTAAAGCAGAACCGACTTTATTACTTTTTCAAGGTGAATTTCAGCATCATGCTATGCGACATCAAAGAGTAACAGAAGGTGAGGTATTAGCTGCATTGCGTACAAATGGGTTAGCAGAAATAGAGCAAGCAGAAGCAGTAATTTTAGAAACAGATGGTAGCTTTAGCGTTATTAAGAAACTTAAAGATTCTTCAGCTTCTGCACTACTTGATGTTAAGGGTTATCCGAAACAACAAACTGCTTAGATTTAATAGAATATTTCCGACGTTGCAAAAGTCATGATAATAATATTCTGTTATAGGATAAAATTTAATAGATAGCTCGGCTAAATTTTAATCAGTTAGGAACTTAGTTTGCAACAGAATTTGTTATTAATCTTGAACAAGCTTTGCTTAGACTGGCTTGCTCTTTTCGGCATAATTATTAGTCGATACTTTTTAATCTGCGGGGGAACGCATTTACTTTTCTATTTTATTTTATTAAAACCTCGCCGTCAGCCTTTGCTATGGGAAAAGATTAAAAAAGATATGGAATTATCGTTATTATGCGCGGTAATTTTCGCTTTTTGCGCGGCATTAGTTATAGCAGGATACGATTTAGGATTTACACGTTTATATACTTCTATAGATAAATATGGATTGTGGTATTTAGGCGTTAGTTTTATTGCGTTACTTATTTTTCAAGATGCATATTTTTACTTTATGCATCGATTATTTCACCATCCCTTACTGTTTAAAAAGCTACATTACGGACATCATCGTTCCGGAGAGCCAACACCTTGGACATCTTTTGCATTCGATCCAAGTGAAGCATTTATACAGGCTGTTTTCTTTGTAGGCATAATTTTTGTATTACCACTTCATTACATTCCTTTGCTTACAGCGTTGATAGTAATGAGTGTGTGGGCAGTATTTAATCATATTGGATTTGAGTTATTTCCCTCATCCTTTTATTCAAATTGGTTAGGAAAATGGTTTATTGGCTCAAAACACCATCTAATACATCATCGTAAATACACCTTACATTACGGACTATATTTCACATTTTGGGATAAACTTTTGGGTACTCAAGATGCGAATTTTGACAATGAAAAATTAGCTTCAATTCAAAAGCAGGTTTAACGTAATTTCTCTCGTACTTCCATTAATATTTTCCCCAGCATATTCTTTCCGGTACCATTTTTACCGCAACCCCAGTAATAATCCCCTGGTGCATTTTCGATTATTTCTTCATCACCAGTTGAAAGTAGAATTGCGCGGATTTCGTCATGAGTTTCAAATTTTTTTAAAACAGCTTTTCGCATCACATCATCTTTTACTTCTTCCCAATCAGCACGTAAAGGACGTTTTCTATCTCTTCCCATCGTGGCAGTTTGTTTAGGGGTTTTAGCTTGCAGAATTTCTTCTAAATGACGAGGATAAATAGAGATATTTCGTAATCACCATAATTGAATGTTGGGTTACGGTGCTGACATCATTTTTTTGTTAAATATCATGATTATTCAAGCACCTAACCCAACCTACGAACTACGAACTTTTTATAATTTTTATTTATTTGATTGATTTAAACCCACGGAGGTGGGTTTTGCCTGTATAGAAGCGGTTTCAACCGCCAGATATTCTTTATCAAAATTAATCTAGGTAAAATTGCGGAAAATTATTTCATGAGCGAGAATGTAGGCAAAAAAAGGATTTTGCACTCAATAATAATTAGAAGACATGAAACCCAAACCCTTACAAAATATTTCTCGCCGTCGCTTTTTGCTAAGTAGTACTATTGCAACTATCGGAATCATTGCCACAAACTTTTTACAAAATAAGAGTTTTGCTCAAGCACCGGCTATTATTACATCGGATAAAATGCGTCCAAAAATACCCTACGGTGTTGCTAGCGGCGATGTTAATGCAAATAGCGCGGTTATTTGGAGTCGTAGCGATAAACCGGCTCGAATGATTGTTGATTATGCAACTAATGAATCTTTCAAGAATGCACGGCGAGTTATTGGCCCTGCGGCTTTGGAAGTTAGCGATTTTACAGCGCGAGTTAATTTGAATAATTTACCAACTGGAGAGCAAGTTTTTTACCGCGTTGTTTTTCAGGATTTGGCAGATATCAATACTTACAGCGCTCCTTATACGGGAAATTTACGCACTCCCGCACAAAATGACGATATATTCTTTGCCTGGTCTGGCGATACTGCCGGACAAGGTTGGGGTATTAATCCAGACTTTGGCGGTATGAAAATCTACGAAACAATCCGGCAACTCAAACCGGATTTTTTTATTCATTCTGGCGACTATATCTATGCCGATGGGCCAATTGAGAGTACGGTGAAGTTGGATGATGGCAGTATTTGGAAGAATATTGTTACCCCGGAAAAGTCCAAGGTTGCGGAAACTTTACAGGAGTTTCGCGGCAATTATGTTTATAATTTGCTTGATGAAAATGTGAAGCGGTTCAATGCTGAAGTTCCGCAGTTGGTGCAGTGGGATGACCACGAAACTGTTAATAATTGGTATCCCGGCAAAATGTTAGATGATGACGATCGCTACAAAGTTAAAAGCGTTTCATTGTTAGCAGCCAGAGCTAAACAAGCCTTTATGGAGTATACACCCATACGCTTTGACGATAACGATCCAGAACAAATTTATCGTTCTTATAAATACGGATCAAATTTAGAAGTATTTATGTTAGATGAGCGCAGCTACCGAGGACCGAATACAGCTAACCGTCAGCAGCAGGCAAGTGCGGAAACGGCGTTTTTAGGTAATTCTCAGGTGCGCTGGTTGAAAAATCAATTACTTTATTCAAAGGCAACTTGGAAGGTTATTGCTTCCGATATGCCTATCGGGTTGTTAGTCAAAGATGGTGAAACCAAGTTTGAAAATGCATCTAACGGTAATGGTGAGCCGTTAGGGAGAGAATTAGAAATTGCTGATTTATTACGTTTTATTAAACAGAAAAATATCCGTAACGTGGTGTGGTTAACCGCTGACGTACATTATGCAGCAGCCCATTATTACGACCCCAACAAGGCACAGTTTAGCGAATTTACACCATTTTGGGAGTTTGTCGCTGGCCCTTTGAATTCCGGTACTTTTGGGCCAAATCAGCTAGATAATACTTTTGGCCCGCAAGTAAAGTTTCAAAGCGTAGACTCGACAATCAAACCAAATAGATCGCCAAAAGATAATTTGCAATTTTTTGGTACGGTGAAAATCAACTCTCAAACCAAAGTTATGAGCGTTGCGCTGCATAATCTTGAAGGAAAAACCCTTTACAGCGTAGATTTACCGGCTTCGTAATTTATAAATCGTGATTCGCAATTGTGAATAACTTATAATTTTGGATTTTGGATTTTGGATTTTGGATTTTAGATTATGGATTTTGCATTTATGCATATATTCCAGGAATACAGGCTTTAAAGCGTTGTAAATTCAAATCAAAAGCCTACTTTACCTCACCCCAGCCTTCTCCTTACAGAGCTACCGCGTACACACATCTTGTAAGATCCCCCTAAATCCCCCTTTTTAAGGGGTAATTTAACTTTGATTTCCCTTGTTTTCAAAAGGGACTTTAATTCCAATTCCCCGCTTATTAAGGGGGGTTAGGGGGGATCAAAACGCTATAAAACAAACTTAGAAGACTTATGTGTACGCGGTTTGTAAGGAGAGGGAGTCAGAAGAAATAATCCAAAATCTATTAGCTTGTTCATAACTACGAATCACAAATTATTAATTAAGATTTTGGGTAATGTGGTTGTTCTGCGTGAATTGGTGGGTGTATGTCAAAATGTGATAGCGGTCTATAGCTGTACTCTGAATCGGATTCTTTTTGAATATGTTTTTTGATTGCATCTAAATCAACAAAGCAGTCGGCAACATCAATTAAGCTTTCACTAGTCATTGAACGCAAACTAACTACTTCAACTCTGGAACCTTGATAGGAGACTGCATTTACTGCATAAGCTAAATCGCCATCACCGCTTACTAAAACCGCAGTGTCGTAGTAAGGGGCTAAATTCATCATGTCTACAGCAATTTCGACATCAAGATTGGCTTTTTTAGAACCATCTGGGAATTGCACCAAATCTTTGGTGATGACGCGATAGCCATTCCGACGCATCCACAATAAGAAACCCTGTTGTTTCTCGTTAGTTGGATCTACTCCCGTGTAGAAAAATGCACGCAACAATTTTGAATCTTTTGCTAAGCAGCTAAGTAGCTTGGCATAGTTAATTTCAATTCCAAGCTGCAATGCTGCATAAAATAAATTTGCACCATCGATGAAAATTGCTACTCTGCCGCGATTCGGACAAGTGAAAATACTGCCATCCGGGCTAATCTCCGGTGTTTCCATATAGTCGTCGGGAAGATCAGGAACAGGAGGAGCATCAGGAACTATCAAATTGGGTCGTTGATATTCTGGTCTTTGGTATTCTAATTGCTGTTTAACTGGTCTTTTTGGTCTTTGTGCTTGAGTAAAACTATTAATAGTCATTGATACCTCTGAATGTAAAAACAGGTAATTTTTTTGATTTATGACGAGAACGAGATAAAGTACGGGATTTTTAATCCGAAGAATGCAAATGGTTTAAAGTAATATTCTATGAACTTCACGCTTGTCCACATAAAGTATTCGGCATATTTACTAACAATTCAGGAACAATCCCTTATTAGCAATTGCAGCAAAGAAGGCTTTGGCTGCCGATTACAAAACTGATATTAACCGAAGTTGGGTAAGTAATATTACAGGTTGACAATTCATTTTAAAGGTTATAACTCAAAAATGTCTGTTTTGAGTATATTAATAAAACTAATTGAAATAATCTATGTGAATATACGGTTGTAAATCCACTTAGAAAATATTTCAAAATTAGCCTTTGACTGCCAATTATATTCATATTATGTAATGCAGAAAAAACGTTTCTTAATGATTTGATAAGTATTCACAGAGTAAAACACCATTTCGGGTACTTTTATCTAATTAAAGCTATTAACTATTAGCTATCAGCTATTAGCTGGCAATTTGATGGGGATTTGACCCTAACAAGACGGCTTGCACCGTCTCTACTACGGTAGGGTCTTAAACCCACTAGTAGCTGAAAGCTGAAAGCTCGATAAATTTTCGGATAAACTTTAATATTAAACATTTTAAAATTCGCTTTTATTTGATATCTAGCCCAATTCAAAGCTATATCGCCTTGTCTAACCTATCTTTACTTTAAACTATCTAACTTATCGAATTATCTTATATATAAGTATTTTAACGGTTTAACAACGTTTAACTCTAAGTTAACATTTGTTTATGATATTTAAGTGTGGATAATACCGATTCTTGATAAACTTTCATCTTAATATTACTTAACTATCTAATAATAAGCTTTTATATTTGCTGCTAATTCCGCAAGCATATTTAAAGTTCGAGTTTATCTTCAAATCGGTATATTCCTCCTGAGCGCGTTAAGCGTTACCCTAACGGGTCGTTTGCCGCGAGTAAGGCTTGCGTCGCCCGGAGGGCGATACACGGAGTGAGTCGTTAGATAATCGCTCACCTTTATGTATCGCGCTTACTTATCTCGCTCTTCCTAAAGTAGTGATGTACAAAACTGCTTCTTTGTCGGGGATGCCGAGGACTTCATTTACTTTGTCATCAAAGAAGCCACCAATACCGCTAACGCCTAAACCTAAATGAATTGCACCTAAATTAAGTCTTTGCCCTAAATGTCCGGCATCCATGTGCAGATAGCGGTAAACTCGATCGCCGTATTGAGCTACAGCGCTTTTGAGGTCGGCAGTATGGAAAATCACAGCAGATGCGTCTCGCCCCAAATCTTGTCCCAAGCAGAGGAAATGCAACTCTCGTCGGAAATTTTTAAAGCGTATTTGACGCAATTCCTGTGAAGAAGGAGCGTAATAGTAACAACCCCTTTCTAAACCCTCCACTCCAGAAACAGCAATGAAGGTTTCGATTAGACTTAAATCAAAATAGTCTGGAGAGTTATCTAAATTTTGGTCAACATAATTTTGGGGTTGATAAGTGAAATCGAGTAGAGCTTTCAATTCATCAAATTGCAAAGTTTCACCGCTAAAAGCACGAGTAGAACGACGTTTAAGAATCGTTTCTTCTAACTCTTCTAATTTTTTGCCCCAATAAACTGGTTTGGTAGCGGTGGAAATTTTATCGCAAAAACTAAAGTTGTATTTGTCCTCAATCGATTTATCAAGATTCACTTCTGGTAGATTCAAGTTACCAGTGGTACCCGGTTGAATCTGTGTAGCACAATGGAAATAATCAAGCAATTCTCCATCAGGAATTTGGGGAAAATCGGTTTCGGTGGCAGAAGGTAAAGCAGTACGCGCCCTCTCGGATTTTTGCTTGTTATCCTGTAAGTCTTCCAAACCAACAACTGCGATCGCGCCTTCTTGAGAGGAGTTAATATAAAGCAGTTCGTTGACATCTTCATCAACAAAACCGCCGATTAAATGGGGACGATAGCCGGTAAGAGCGCCAGCTAATTCGATATTACCGATCAGATGTCCCGTATCGAGGCAAATTCGACGGTAAGCCCTATCTTGATAACGCCAAGCAGAGCGATAAAAAACAGAAGTGAGGACGATTGCAAGAGTCGCGCTTTGCAACGAAGAATTTTCTAGACAAACTGATTGCAACTTTTCCCAAACATCGCTTTCCCAATAATGCATCAGGGAATGAGTCCGACATTGATAGTTATACAAACCAGGAGGCAAAAGCGGCGTACCTTTAGAAATCAAATACATTTCTGCCGGATACAAGCCTCCTGCAGAAGGAGCAGCACGCAGGTAAATCGTGTTTCCCATCGAAGGCATTCTGGCAGTCAAACCATAGCTGCAAAACAGCAGTCTGGAAAGTCTTTGCCACCATTGCGCTTCTAAATTATTATTGAATGAATTCGGTTGTTCTTTGATATAAGGCTTTAAATCGAAAGTTGAACCAATTTTGTACTCTTTAAAAGGTACTGGTTGTTTAGCCCAATCCAAGCCTTTGTTTTTGACCGATATAGTTTCTGGGTCATACTTAGTGCGTTCGTGATAATGCTGGGCGATTGACTGGCGTAATTCTGGCATAAGTCTTCGGATACGCTTATAACACATATCTTGGCATTCTTAACGGTCATTATTTCGTGATAAAAAGTACAAACCTAAGTTATTTTATTGTTTCGTAAACTTTTATGAGTGGGGATGGGTATTGGCAATAGGGCATGGGGCATAGGGAATTGGATACGAATTTCTTATTTTTGACTTTTAAAAATTATTTTTTCAGAAAATAAATTACCGAACATTTCAATACTTCTGAAAGTATGTCCGGAAAAGCGATAATTCTATCATTATCTAATTTGTGTATTAAAAAAATGTATCCTCTAAAAAACACGATATATCAAAGATACCGGGTTTATCGATCTTTATTATTAATAGGACTTAATAGCGTCCCCCTTAAAAAGGGGGGTTGGGGGATCTAGAATGTTTAGAACACTACACTTTCCGTTATAGCTGCGTAAGTCCTAATTAATTAAGCCAACAAAATCATATTCGTTAATAAAATTAATTTATCATCGCAATTTTTAGTTGGCTCCCCAATCCCCAATTAGTTAATTATTTTCAGAATTTCTTGATCGCGGAGTTTGCTGTAAACGTTGAGAAGAACGAAATTTACGCTTAAGGAAATAGCCAACAGCAACCAAAATTAATAAATATGGAGTGTAAACTATCAACCAAATACCCAGCTTCATTAATCCAACGGTAAATGCGCCGTTCTGTACTAGTCGAATTATTCCAGGCATCTTGAATTTGTGATGGTAATCCAGGTTGATTGCTAGTAGTAGAAACAGCTGCTTCTAAATTTAATGTAATCGTAGAATAGGCAACTTGATTTTGCAGGCTTTTTAATTGAGCGGCTATTCTTTCAATTTGTTCTCGCACTTTACTAAGTTCTTGAGCAACGCTTAAAATATCTTTGACAGAACCCGATTTATCCATAATTTTCTGTAAATTACTTTCGGTTCTGCGTAAATTACTTAATCTTGCTTGAAAATCAACTATTTGTTCGCCGACATCTTCAGCGCTGATATTACGACTTTGTAAGGTTCCTAATTCTGATAATTCATCAAGAGTTGTTTCCAAAACATTTTGCGGAACTCGCATTTGAACTGAAGCGCTAGGGCGTTTCGAGGAACCACCCAGTTGTCTTTCTTCTAAGCTGAGTAAATAACCTTGTTTTTGATTGATAATTTTCTTTACAGCATCGACACTTCGATCTAAAGATTGAACAATTACTGTCATCCTCGCTTTTTTAATTAGCTGTGGTTTTTTTTGAGGTAATGGTTCGTTAAGAGCAACATCGGCAACTTCTTGAACTGCATCAGATGAGACTATACTCTGCGGTTCGCTATAACTTTTGTCATAAGACTCTGACGCGCAACTCGTCAAAATTAAACTTCCTAAAAAAAAGCTTAGAAATAAACTTGACTTGCTTTTCAACAAACATAGAAAAAAGTTAGTGTAGAATTTAAACATAGTTAACGTATAAATACTGATTAAATTTATAATTAATTTGTTAGTTTCTTGTTATAAGATAACTTGACGGAAACTAATATTTTATATATGTGTCTAAAGTTTTAATCTGTGACAAGGGCTGATAGTCCTACCCCCCTTCATCAATTGAACGCACAGGTCATTGTGTCTTTTTTGTCATCTCCCCCAGGTAAAAAATAAAGACGGGAATATTTTGCGATCAAAATGCAAAACTATAACCTTTGGATGGTTTCTAAACCACTGCTTTAGCTGTTAAACCAATAATGGCTCTGGGGATGAAGTAATATAAATTAAATATAAATATGGAAACCACACAACTTGGAAAAAGCGGTGTTTCTGCAAGCGCGATCGGTCTGGGTGGAATGCCAATGTCAGTTTACGATCGTCCGACGGAATCGCAATCAATAAATGTTATTCATCGTGCCTTGGATTTGGGCATTACCTTTATTGACACTGCCGACTCTTACTGTAAGGATGAATCGGACAAGCATCATAACGAGCGATTGATTCACAAAGCTTTGCAAACTTATAGCGGGGATACCAGTAATGTCATTGTCGCTACGAAAGGCGGTTTGATGCGTCCCGATCAAAGCTGGACTCGCAACGGTAATCCAGAACATCTACGGGAAACTATTCAAGTCAGTTTTGCAGCTTTTGGCGGTAATAAACCCATAGATATCTGGCAATATCATTCACCAGACCCAGATTATACTATCGAAGCATCTCTCACACCTGCTAAAGTTGCCCAGGAAGCAGGAATGATTAATCAAATTGGGGTTTCTAATTTTTCGGTAGAACAAATTAAGCAAGCGCGGGATGTAGTTGATATCGTTTCAGTGCAAAATCAATATAGTCCTTGGCAGCGACAACCAGAAACCGATGGAGTGCTGGAATATTGCGAAAAAGAAGGTTTAACTTTTTTACCTTGGAGTCCGTTTGGCGGTCGTCGTCGCCATGATAATTTAACAGATATTGCAGCGATCGCTAAGTTAGCCGAAGAGAAAAACGTATCGGTATACTGCATAGTTCTAGCGTGGTTGCGTTCTAAATCATCTTGTATATTACCGATTCCCGGTGCTAGTAAAGTCAGCAGCGTTGAAGATTCGGTAAAAGCCGTGGATATTAAATTGTCAGTTTCAGAAGTACAAAAAATCGACAAAGAAACTTCATAGCATTAGTTTTTTTATTTGTAATTAAAGGTAATGATTATTTTAGTATTTATTACCGATGTTTTTTGATGGAAACTTGAAGCTAATCATGAACGGTTTTAATTTAATTAGCTAACAATTTAGATAAAATTATCAAATCAATTGTTTAACGATTATAAGTTAAAAATAAATTAATTGCATATTAAATCATGTCTCAAGTTTATTGAACTTTATAGTTAGAAAAATAATCAGAGAATATGTGTTTTAGACATCATTTTTATGCTTGATTCGCTGCTAAATTTGATTACGTAAACAGAGATAAAAGATCCACCTATGCTGCCATTTAAAATCGTATCTAACACAATAAATAATAACGAATATTATCGCAAATTCATGCGATACCCTTTAATTACTAATTGGGGTTGGCTAATCTCATTCTTGATGGTTTCTGTATTTAATGGCTGTATGATTAACGTATCTCAGGTACAACCACTATTGTTACAGCCAGACCAATTGAAACAGATATTAGTTATTTATTTTGCAATTTATCCGTTAGCTGGTACCGTTTATATTATTTTTAAAAGTACTAAATTATTAGTCGCCGCTTTAATTGCTTCGCAAGTTATTTTAGCTGTTGCTTTATGTTATTTGAAATTGCCTGTTTTAAACCCCCTATTTTTCGGTTTATTAGGTTTTAATATTTTATTATTCGTATTTATATTAATATTTGTATGTAAAACACGCGGAATTGTAGTTCCAGCTTTTATATTAGTTTTTGCACTCGTATTGACATTAGGCGGCTTGGGTAGATTAGCTTTTCATATAGTTTGGTACTGCAACCTCATTGTGACTAATAATAAAGCCGGAAGACAGTTAAGAAGTGCATTAGATAGTTTCGATGCAGCAATGCTAAGTTTGAGCGGAATTGCCGCAGTAGGATTAGCAATTGGATGGGTAATGGGCGGGTTTTCAGGTTGATAATGTAGGAATTCTATTCCCCGTTCCCTCTACTCCCTTGCCATGATTACGATTTTCAACGCCAACCGACTTAAGTACCCGCTTTACGGTAAGATAAAAAGTCTGTAATTAATCGGGATGCTCATCTCATAAGGCGAAATTATGGCTCGGATGTACTACGATTCGGATGCTAACTTAGACCTATTAGCAGGAAAAACTATAGCGATTATCGGCTTTGGTTCTCAAGGTCATGCCCACGCTCTCAACCTTAAAGATAGTGGGATGAATGTGATTGTTGGACTGTATCCGGGTAGTAAGTCGGCGGCTAAAGCCAAAGAAGGTGGGTTAACTGTTAAAAGTGTTGCTGATGCTGCCAAAGAGGCTGACTTTATCATGATTTTGCTACCCGATGAGGTGCAAAAAACCGTTTATAAAGAAGAGATTGAACCTAATTTAGAAGAAGGAAACGTTATAGCATTCGCTCACGGATTTAACATTCACTTCGGACAAGTTGTACCACCTGAAAATGTAGATGTGGTAATGGTAGCGCCCAAAGGACCGGGACATTTAGTACGGCGCACTTACGAACAAGGTCAGGGAGTACCTTGTTTGTTTGCAGTTTATCAAGACAACACAGGGCAAGCACGGGATAAAGCAATGGCTTACGCCAAAGGTATCGGCGGAACCCGTGGCGGTATTTTAGAAACCACCTTCCGTGAAGAAACCGAAACTGATTTATTCGGCGAACAAGCAGTATTATGTGGTGGCTTAAGTGCTTTAATCAAAGCCGGATTTGAAACCTTAGTAGAAGCAGGTTATCAGCCAGAGTTAGCCTATTTTGAATGTCTCCACGAAGTCAAATTGATTGTTGACTTAGTTGTGGAAGGCGGACTAGCAAAAATGCGCGATAGCATTTCAAATACTGCTGAATATGGCGATTATACCCGAGGTCCAAGGGTAGTAAACGACCAAACCAAAGCAGAAATGCGTAAAATTCTCAAAGAAATCCAATCTGGGGAATTTGCGCGAGACTTCGTGGTCGAAAATCAATCCGGCAAACCAGGATTTACAGCCATGCGTCGCCAAGAATCCGAACACCCCATCGAGGAAGTAGGCAAAGATTTACGCGCCATGTTTAGCTGGATGCAGGAAGCTTAATTGGAGATGGGGAGATGGGGAGATGGTGAGTCCACTCTCGTGCGGAGGTTCCCTCCGTTGAGAGAAGTGGCGAACCCGAAGGGGGAGATGGGGAGATGGGGAGATGGGCGGACAAAGAGAATTTTAACCTTTGACCTTAATTACTCCTAACTCCTAACAATTACCAATTACCAATTACCAATTCCCAATTACCAATTCCCAATCCCCAATTTATTTATTATTTTCCGCTTCTTCTATAGCTTTATTAGTTCGTTCGTGGGGTTTAAGTTTTGACCTTCTAGTCGGGAATAGCCCAATTAAACTTTTGTTAATGGTGGTTCGAGTGTTGAGGCTGGCAGATTTCATCGGCTCTGGTAAGACGCGATCGCCAATTCCGACAAAGATCGCAAATAGCATAAATATTACGATAAAATTAGACTTTCTAAACATATTTTTGTAAAAGCGTTAAACGTAAATCAATTCTTGATTAATTGATGTATTCAGTTTATTCGCTCTTTTTTGTTTGCCGTAAGGGTATTTATAAGTAAATTCGGCTTATCTTGATTTATATTTCCGGAAGCTATGTTAGAAGATTTGTATCACAACAAAGTCAAATACCGAAAGTCTTCTGATGAAACCAAATAGTGTATTCAACCTAAAACGAATATTCAGCGGATTAACAACTTTAGTATTAATTTCTTCTATTGGTTTAGATAATCCAGCTAACGCTCAGCAGCAAGATACAGAACTTTTACCTTTTTTTGATAATCAAGATAATCCGGTACGAGTCAATTATCCATCAGGAGCAAGATTAGACATTACACCACCCGCACCTGTGCTAAATTCCTTCGATAAAGCAGTACTTAAAACCTGTGGTGCTATCGGTACGCGAGTTAAGCCAAATCAATTTAAGCAGCTTTTATCTAATTACCCAGAAGTATTAACAAATATTCAACAAGCTACTAAAGGTGAATTGCGTCCGAATCGTAAAACTAAGTCAGAATTTTTGCAGGATTTAACTGATATTTGGTTCAAAAATAAAGGCTTTGAACATATATTCTGCGGTGAAATATACAACGAAAACGATATCGGTGGATTGCATTTTTCTGGTAGATATTTACAACTACAAAACCAAAAAATTGCTGGCAGACTTCCCGTAAACCCTGGAAGACAAGAAGTAATTCCAGGCGTAATTTATACAATGGGCGTAGTTATTAAACAGCGCGATCGCACGGTAAGAGATGAAATTAAAGGCTATGGTTATTTATCCAACGCCGAAGAACTTTTGATAGATGTAACTAAAGTATATAAACAACAAAAAAATACCGAAGGTGCTTGTATATATCAACAGTTAGACAAAGAAACCGGAACAAGCTTCCCCACAGTTTTTGTTAGAAAGAATAAAGGAATCATTACATTTTATCCCGATGCGACTCCGAGAGGGAAGCGGTGTAAAGGTTAGGGGATGGGGAGATGGGGAGATGGTGAGTCCACTCTCGTGCGGAGGTTCCCTCCGTTGAGAGAAGTGGCGAACCCGAAGGGGGAGATGGGGAGAGAATTCTTAACTACTTACTACTCCTAACTCCTAACTCCTAACTGTTCACTGTTCACTGCTAACTGATAACGGGCGTTTTTCGTGCATTGGGTTTGCTGCTTCTAACTGTGCTGCTAGGCTGATAATCGTGTTTTCTGCGGCAGGTTTTCCGATTAACTGTACTGAAATAGGTAAACCTTTTTCGTCAAAACCAACGGGAAGGGATATTGCAGGTTGCCCGGTGGCGTTTGCTGCTGGACAAGGTGCAACCCAGCGAACTATATTATCAAATGTTTCTTCGGGACTTAATGCAGCCCATTCACCAACGCGAATGGGTGAATGTAGATAAACTGGCATAACTAATACGTCTATATTGTCGAAAAACCCAACGAGTTTTCGAGCTACTATCTGCATCTGGTACACTGCCCTTAAGTATTCTCCGGCAGAACAACTTCTGGATAATAACCAGCGATTTAAAGGTTGTAAAATTTCTACAGGAACTCCAGAAGCGGCTACGTTAGCTTGCCAAACTATCTGAAATGGTTCTACTAAAGCGCTAATGTCAGGACATTTTTCTTCTACTGTATGTCCTAATTCTTCTAATAATTTAACTGTTTGGATTACGCCTTGATGACAGTTTGCGTCTGCTTCTCCTAAAGGTGGAATGCTGGTACAAAAGGCGATGCGTAGATTCTGTAGTTTTTCTTGAGTGGAAGCAAAAAATGTTTTTTCGGGTTCGGGCAACCAGTAAGAGTCTCCCGAAACATAGCCAGATATAGCATCTAATAAAGCTGCTGCATCGGCTACGGTTCTTGCTATGGGGCCATTTGTAGCAATTCCATTGAGGCGATCGCCAACTGGTGCATGAGTAACTCTTCCTCTAGATGGCTTGATACCGACTAAACCACAACAAGCCGCAGGGCCGCGAATTGAACCGCCACCATCCGAACCTTGGGCGATCGAACACAATCCCGCTGCAAGTGCCGAAGCAGCCCCACCGCTAGAACCACCAGAAGTATATTCTAAATTCCAAGGATTTCTAGTTGGGGGAAAACCCGTAGCTTCAGTGTAAGGAAATGAACCTAATTCCGAACTAGCCGTTTTACCTAAAATGACGAAACCAGCTTGTTTGATTTTTGCAACTACACCATCATCATAATCTGGTACATTACCGAGTAATGCTGCATTACCGTAACTGCAAGGAATACCAGCAACTGGATTTAAGTCTTTAATTGAAATAGGCACCCCGAAAAATAATGGCAAATCCTCAGTTTGCGTCAACATTTCGGTTTTGTTTTTAGCATCATCAATCGCCTGTTCTGCCGTAACAGTAAAATAACTTCCTAACTTAGAATTAAATTGTTGAATGCGTTCCAAATATAATTCCACCAACTCTAGCGGCGAAATTTCCTTACTACGAATTAATTCTGACTGTTTTAACGCCGATGCGAACGCTAAATCAACTTGATTCATTGATTTGAACTACCTCTAAAACGAAAATCTCCCGTATGGGAGCGTCGGAATTTTATTTTTAACTTTCTTGCTTGTAACCCCTACATAATCTAAGTCTTGGAGAAATTGCAAGCTGAGATAACCCAGTTTAACTCAGTTTTTGTAGCCTGGATATCTTGCTAAAATTTTATTTATTCGAAATACTGCTGAGAATTTGTATGTCAGATTTAACAGAAGCTTTAGATAGAATTTTAAATTGGTTGCAGCGACAAAGACGCGAACATCCGCAAGCAACTGAAGATTGGTGGATTCGTTCGCCAGAAGAAGAAAATAACCCCCCTTTTGTCAAACCTGCTTTATCTTCAGCGAAAATTGCACAAATCACTAAAGATGTACAGCGAGACTTTCCCCCAGAAGTTTATCAACTATATCAGTGGCGAAATGGAAGTTATTACGGTAATTCCATGTTTGATTTTGAACAAATTAAATTATTGCTTTGTTTCCGCTTTAATTTCTTGCATAATTATATAAATTTGTTCTTCAGACTGAATATGACGCGATAAAACTTGTGCTGTTTTCTCTAATAAACGTTGATTAAATAATTTGGTAATATCCTGTCGTAAACCTTGTCCGATATAAAATTTCAATAATGCTTCTACAGACATATCTCTACTAGCGGCTACTTCTTCAAGAGATGCTAAAGTATCTTTGGGGATATTGAGCGGAACAATTTATTTTTCACGGGGACGTATTTGTAGTTGCAATTCTTCATGATTATTGCTCATATAATCTCCTTTCATTTTTTATTGCTGGACGAGCGGAAATAATTCTTTTTACGACTTTTCTTTCAACATAAACGACTAATAGCAAACGTTGTGATAGCGAATACCTTAAAATAAAATCGCGTTGTTCATTATTAGCACTTGCCTCTCCTTCTTGATAAAACGGATCGAAAAATACTTCCGCTGCTTCTTCAAAGTTAACACCATGTTTAATCAAATTGCTCTGAGCTTTGTTTATATCCCATTCAAACTCAATATCTTGAATTCGGTAAACAAAATTCATTATCTATTTCATTCCCAGTATTTATTAAATAATTACTCGCTAATAATTGCTTTTAAAACTCTTTCGGTTTCCGCTTCTAAAGCTAAAATATCGGCTGCGATTTCTTCTAAACTCAGCAGATTGTAGGTTGGGTTAGACACGAAAGAAATCTAGTTGGTAATTAAAAAATTCGTTTATCGTGTTGTAACCCAACATCATGATGGTGGATAAACAATATTATATGAGAAGAGGAAAATCTTTGTGGACTAATCATATCTCGGATGTTGGGTTACGGCACAACACTTATTGGTAATTACAAGCTACTTTATTCAAGTGCCTAACCCAACCTACTAGGTAAAATTTAAAATAAATACATCCGTTGTGTTGTTAAAATCTAAAATCTTATACTTCCCGCCCGACAATCGCGCAACCAAGTTTGAATTCCTTGCCCTACAGCACTATTACTACTTTCTCTCGGTGGTGTCGGTGGTTGCTGTTTGGGATAACCACCCGTTTGCGAATACATCATTGCTACTCGCCAGCCGCTTTCAGTTTTCGTCAAAAATAGCCAGTGAAATTGTTGTAATTGAACTGCTTTACCTTTTACATACTGACGTTCTAAAGTTGTAAAAAAGACTTGTTCGACTCCATTTTTCCCATTTGCTGATTTATCCGCTTCATCCGTCCAGCTTTTCAAAGGTAACGCTTGAAAATCGGGTTTCCCAGCTACCAACATATAACTATAAACCTGTACAGACCTATCCAAACGGCGAGCGCGTTGAGTCGCACGATTAAAATAAGCCGGTAAATCTCGTAATAATTTAGTAGTAAATGTAGCTAAATCTTGATTCGAGCAAGAAGTTTTTTGTACTGTATTCTTAACAACAGAATTCGCTGCGAATGTAGGATAAGAAGATGTATTAGATATTAAAATCCAAAAACTACATACAAGCAATAAATAATAATTTCTTACTCTGAATTGATAATTGATCATTGTTAATTGATAATTGATAACTCCTCACAAATCTTCTTCCAAGCCAGCGCCGGTTCATCAGCAGCAGTAATCGGTCTGCCAATCACTAAATAATCGGCTCCCGCTTGTAAAGCTTGCTTTGGAGTAAAAGTTCGTTTTTGGTCGCCTTTGTCCGCCCAGCTTGGACGTATCCCCGGACACACAAACAAAAAATCATCTCCACAAACATCTCGTAATTTTGCAACTTCTTGAGGCGAACAAACTGCCCCATCTAATCCCGATTCCTTAGCCAAAAGCGCCATTTGCAAAGCATATTCCGGCAACTCTAAAGGAACCTTCAAATCAAATGCCAATTGCCTCGAAGAAATACTAGTCAGCAAAGTAATAGCAATTAATTTAGGTGGTTCCACTCCCGCTTGTGCGGCACCGACCGCTAAACCCTCAGTAGCAGCTTGGAGTGCATCTTTACCAGCAGTAGCATGAATAGTTAGTAAATCTACACCATAACGAGCAGCGCTACGACAAGCACCTTTTACCGTATTCGGAATATCGTGAAACTTCAAATCGAGAAAAATCTTTTTTTGACGAGATTTAAGCGCTTCTATAATTTTCGGGCCGCAGCTAGTAAACAACTCCAAACCAACCTTGAAAAAAGTAACTTCAGAGAGCTTTTCAACAAGCGCGATCGCACTTGATTCATCTGCTACATCTAAGGGGACTATGATTTTTTGCATGGGAGATGAGGGGGAGATGGGGAGATGGGGAGATTGGGAGATGGGGAGATAGGGGGACAAGGGGACAAGGGGAGAAGGAGAAATATTAATTACTAACTCCTAACTCCTAACTGTTTACCGATCGCTGTTCACTGTAAAAGTTTGACGAACTTCTTTTTTCCAAGTTGTAAAACTTTACCTTGTAATTCTTCTGAGGTATTAAAGGTAGCGTCGGTATCTGTTATTTTCTCACCGTCTAAGCGCACTCCACCTTCCTGAATTTTTCTTCTTCCTTCGCCGCTACTTTTACATAAACCGCTAGCATTAAGAAGATAAAATAGTTTAGCGGGGAATTCTACTTCGGCTAAAGAATATTCTGGTACTTCACCTGCTTTGCCTCCAGATGCTGCAGCTTTTTCTGCTTCTATGGCAGCTTGTTCGCCATGATACTGAGTTACAACTTGTTTGGCTAATAACTGTTGGCGATCTCTCGGGTTTTGTGGCAGATTGTCTTCATCTAAATCTGTTAATAGTTCAAAATAATCAGATAGGAGTTCATCGGGGATAGCCTGTAATTTCTGATACTTTTGAGAAGGGTGTTCTGCAACGGCTACATAATTATTTAGGGACTTTGACATTTTTTGAACGCCGTCAGTACCTACTAAAATTGGTAACAACAGTCCAAATTGTGGCTTTTTACGGAAGTGACGTTGCAAATCTCGTCCGACAGCAATGTTAAACTTTTGGTCAGTTGCTCCTAATTCTACATCTGAATCAACAGCGACTGAATCGTAACCCTGCATCAATGGATATAGGAACTCATGGATAAAAATAGGATTCTCTTTCTTATAGCGTTCGGCAAAGCCTTCCTTTGCTAACATTTGTTGCACTGTCATTGTTGAAAGTAACTCCAAAATTTGCCCTAAGTTCAACTTGTTAAGCCATTCGGAGTTATAACGGACTTCTAACCTACCTGGAGTGTCAAAATCCAAAATCGGTCTAACTTGCTCTAGATAGTTTTTAGCATTTTGCTGTACTTCTTCTTGTGTAAGTTGACGACGTGTTTCGGATTTACCTGACGGGTCGCCTATTCTCGCGGTAAAATCACCAATAATCAGTACTGCTGTATGACCATTCTCTTGGAAAGCTCGCAGTTTCCGCATTGGTATACTATGACCAAGGTGAATATCCGCACCTGTAGGATCGATGCCAAATTTAATTCTTAAAGGTTTCTCAGATGTTTCCAAAAGCTTTTCAAGACTCTCGGATTCTTGATCGGAATCGTCTCCTTGGGGGAAAATTTCTACAGTACCCCGATGTAGCCAAGAGAATGAATGCCCCATGCTAGTTTAGAAATTACTAATTATAGTGTTAACTCTGGTTGTAAGCTTAGTCGCGATCGCTCTATAAATGATAGGGATAGCTCCAAACAACAAACTAATATAATTACAAAAAACAACCGCTTTGACCTGCATTTATTAATTAGACTTATTATTTACAAGTGAGGAAGTGAGATAGCCGTGTCATCTAGGACTTTTGAAAAAAAGCAGCCCCAGGCTCCGGTTTCGTCGGGCTTTGAATTTATCAAAGGAGTCGGTCAGGTAGCTGGCGGAACTCTGTTAGCTGCCACAATGCTGACAAGCTCTATTGTAGCTGGAGGATTAGTCGGTTTAGCAATTAGTTTCCGTAATTTACCTGATGTCAGACAGTTACGCAACTTCTTTCCTTCTGAAACAACTTACATTTACGATATGAAAGGTAAGTTGCTTACGAGTTTACACGGTGAAGCGAATCGCGAGGTTGTTACTAGAGAAAAAATTTCTCCAGAGCTAAAGCGAGCCGTATTAGCGAGTGAGGATAGCGATTTCTATTTTCACCACGGCATTAACCCCAAAGGTGTTGGTCGCGCTATTGTCACCAACTATACATCCGGTGGAGTTAGTCAAGGTGCTTCGACCATCACCATGCAGTTGGTGAAAAACCTGTTTCTTAACCAGCGACGCGAAATTACTCGTAAGTTAGCTGAAGCTGTATTAGCAATTCGTCTCGAACAAATTCTTTCTAAAGACGATATTTTGGAAATGTACCTCAACCAAGTTTATTGGGGTCATAATAATTATGGAGTCCAAACTGCCGCACGTAGTTACTTTAACAAGTCAGCGAGCCAACTAAATTTGGCTGAATCGGCAATGATGGCTGGATTAATCCAAGCTCCAGAGAGATACAGTCCATTTATAAGCATGGAAAAAGCCAAATTCCAGCAGAAAACCGTTCTAGGACGAATGCGGGATTTGGGTTGGATTGACCAAAAACAATACGATACTGCACTAAAAGAAGAGATTAAACTGGGTAGAATTAGGTCTTTCGGAGGTAGTGCTTTACCTTACATTACTAATGAAGTTTCGCGAGAATTAGCCAAGAAATTTGGTCGCGATGCATTGCTTAAAGGCGGTATGCGAGTACAAACCACCGTCGATATCGATTTCCAGAAAATGGCGGAAGATGTTGTCAAGAAATGGCATTATCGACTATTAAGTCGCGGTTTATATAAAAACCAAATTGCTTTGGTAGCTGTAGATCCCCGCACTCATTACGTTAAAGCATTAGTTGGTGGTGTAGATTCTCAAAAAAGCGAATTCAATCGCGGTACTCAAGCTCAAAGACAGCCTGGTTCTGCTTTTAAACCTTTTGTTTACTACACTGCATTTGCGACTGGTAAATATACTCCTAATTCAATCGTCTACGATACTCCAGTCAGCTATAGAGACGGTAGCGGTTGGTATAGACCTCGTAACTATGACAACAGTTTTGGCGGTGCAATGTCAATTCGTCATGCACTCAAACTATCTCGAAATATTCCCGTTATTAAGATTGGTAAAGCTATCGGGATGAATAAGGTAGTTGAAACCAGCCGCACTTTGGGTATCATGAGTCCAATGGAACCCGTAACTTCTTTGCCTTTGGGTGCCATTGGGGTAACACCGTTGGAAATGGCTTCGGCTTATGCTACTTTTGCTAACTATGGCTGGCAATCACCAACAACGGTAATTGCTCGCGTTACCGATAGTAGCGGTAATGTTTTACTAGACAATACACCGAAACCCAAACTAGTCTTAGATTCTTGGGCAGCAGCTTCCACAATCAACATTCTTCAAACCGTAGTTTCTGAGGGTACTGGTAAAAATGCTGCTTTAGGTCGTCCCACAGCAGGTAAAACGGGAACGACATCTTCAGAAAAAGATATATGGTTTGTAGGTACCGTACCGCAGTTAACTACTGCCGTTTGGATTGGTAGGGACGACAATAAAACCTTGTCTAGAGGTGCGACAGGTGGTGGCGATGTAGCTCCGATTTGGCGTGATTTTATGGTTAGAGCGCTAAAAGGCGTACCCGCACAGAGTTTTACTCCGCCTTCAAAATTTACTCGTCCCAAAGCAAAATAGCTTTTTAGAAGGTGCGCCAGTTAGGAGTTAAAAGTTTAATCTTTTAACTCTTAACTCATAATTCATAACTCATAACTCATGACTAAATTAAGGATTTCTTTCTAAATCGGTTTTCATTCGTTCTAAGGTAAGACTCATTTGGTCAAACATTTGTTGAGGAGTTACCCCAAATTGATTTAATTGAGTTTTTAATTGCTCAACTGTCATTTGCGCCATAAAATCTTCAGATAGCTCGAAGCGCTTCATAAATACCCGATAGCGCTCCATCATCGCTTCCATCTTGCTGATAAAAAGTTTTTTACCTTCGCGGTCGAATTTACCATAACTGTTACCAAGCTGAATCAATGCTTGATAATCTTCAAATAGCTTTTTCGCTTCTTGCTGAACTATGTCGGAGTCGAAGAATCCCATATTAGTTGTATTTAAATGAATGTTGAGATTTAATATATTGTTACTTCACCTGCTATTTTTATTTTAATCCACCTAATTAATCTAGGGAACAACCTGAAGCAATAGTAGTGACTTTCTACTCAGCTCGGTACAAGCCTGGTTGAGCAAGTTATGTCACTGAACCAAGAATCCTCCTACCTTTAGGTCGAGGAGTGTCAATTTCGCACGTTTAGTTAGTATAGCTGTATATTTTTAAGTAACCGAAAAGCGGCTCCGTATTTCAATGCAGGTAAAAAGGTAGATAAATTAGGAATATGCTTGCCAAAAACAAAAGCCGAAGTATTGCAGCAATTTTAGCTTTATCTGGTGCGGTAACAATCTCAGGCTTACACAAGTTTTATTTAGGACAGCCGTTATGGGGAATACTTTATGTATTGCTTTCTTGGACACCCATACCCAAAGTAGCTTGCGCCATTGAAGCTGTTTGGTATTTAGCCCAAGACGAAGATACTTTTGATCGCAATTTCAATTCGGGTAAGTCAGCAAAATCCATTTTTTCTTCTAAAGCTTCAGGAGTAAAAACGCTTGCTCAAGATTTACGAGAATTAGACGCTTTACGCCAAGATGGATTAATATCCGAATACGAATTTGAACAAAAGCGCCGTCAGCTTATAGATAGTGATTAGGGAATAGGGAATAGGGAACAGTTAGGAGTTAAGAATTAGAAGTAAGTAACAAGTAGGGAGTTTATTTCTCCTTGTCTCCTTGTCTCCCCATCCCCCCCATCCCCCATCCCCCCCATCTCCCCATCCCCTCATCTTCCCATCCCCTCATCTACTCATGAATCCTAACTGGTGGCCTCGAATCAACCCCTTATTGCAAAAACTGCGAACTAAGTTGCTTAATGACCCTTATTACCGTTTAAAATCGGGGGAAGAAATTGCGATCGCTGTGAGACTTGGGATTCGGATTGATGCGAATCAAGCTACTGTTGATGACTGGCTGCGCTTACCGGGTTTGTCTATACATCAAGCTAGAACTCTTGTGGAGCTAGCTAAAACTGGAGTTAAATTTTACTGTGTAGAAGATATTGCGGCGGCTCTGGGTTTACCGGCACAGCGACTAAAGCCTTTAGAAATAATTTTACTTTTTGGTTACTATGACAACGAATCTGTAGATGCTATTGCCTGTGTTGTAAATCCTAATACCGCAACAATTGAAAGTTTATTGAAAGTACCTTTTATTGGTTCTTCCTTAGCGCAAGCGGTAGTAGATAATCGTAGCTTGTCAGGTCCCTATCGTAATATAGTTGATTTCCAAAAGCGGTTAAATCTTTCTGGTGAAACACTCGCTCAATTAATGTATTATTTGCAGTTTTAATTAAGGGGAATAGGGAACAGGGAATAGGGAGGTGGGGAGATGGGGAGACAAGGGGACAAGGAGAAATAAACTCCCTACTCGCTACTTACTATTTGCTACTTGTTACTCACTCCTAGCTTCCAAAATCCAAAAGGCTCCTAACCATCATATCGAACCGATTCGATCCGGTGGCCAAAAACGAAAACTTGCTTTACCAATCATATTTTTTTTCGGTAAAAAGCCCCAGTAGCGAGAGTCGTTACTATCGTTACGATTGTCGCCCATCATAAAATATTGGTTTTGAGGAACTTCTACCAGTGGAAAAGGCTGTAGGGGTGGTTCTTTTATATAATTTTCTTGCAAAAGATTCCCATTAAGATAAACCTTTCCGTCATTAATTTTTAGTGTGTCTCCGGGAGTACCAATTACGCGCTTAATAAAAGCTTGGTCTTGAGAATATCCACGGCGCTGTAATTCTGGTGGTGGCTGGAAAACTACGATATCGCCAAATTTGGGAGAGTTAAATTTGTAGGAAACTTTTTCAACAACTAATCGATCGCCTGTTTCTAAACTTGGTAGCATCGAATCTGAGGGAATGTAGCGAGGTTCGGCAATGAAAGTCCGAATCAAAAATGCTAATACCAAAGCGATGGTAATTAGAATTAGATTTTCTCGTAAACTACGCCATGCTTTTGATGATGCATCGTTATTTGCATCAGTTTGCTGAGAACTCATTTAGGTTTTTAGCTATTATTACAACAATTTTACAGTTAATATAAAGTTTCACTGGTATCACGGTTTAGCAGAGCATTAATCGTTATGTAGCGAACAAGTATTATACATTAAACTAGCAATACCAGACTTTATATTACACAAAATATAGATATTAAATCATTTTTAATCATTAGTAATTATAAAGCAATACTTAAGAGTATTTTTAGTTTTGCTTGTGCCTCTTATCCAAAAATACATTGAAAAATTGATTGAAGAAGAAATGTAACTATATCTCAATTGGCATCTTTCACCACCCATCTACGATTTTGAGCATCCCATACCAAAAAGAAACGCACTGATTTAGGTATAATTCGACCATTTTTCATCAAATAGTTTAATGAAGCATCAACTGTTGCCGTGTTTGTGTTTGCTTCCAAAATACTTATTTGCTGAATATTTACATTTTTAACTTTTCCTCTCCACCAACTCAAATAAGAAAAATAACCATTAGGATGAAGACGCTTGTTGTCTTTAAATTGTTGAGATAGCTGATTCCAAGCTGTTTTATACTGAGCTTGGTTGATGTTTAAATAATAATTTTCTACTGTTTGTATTGGCGATGGTTGCTCAATTGGTTGTTCGATTTGTGGCTCAATAAAGTCTCCAGGAGGAGATAAGGGAGTTGGCTGGGGAGGAATTTCCAATTTTGGAGCAGGAATAGTTGTTTGAGGAATTTGTGGTTGGATAGGTGTTTGGACTTGTGGAGTTATATTGGGTGAGGTTGCTGGTGGCAAAGTAAACTCCGGTTTAATTATTGGTGTTACGGTTGGTATTGGTGTAGTTTGAGGTTGATTTAGGGGTTTTTTTAATATTTCTGGAGTTGGCTTAGGCGTAATAGTTGGTTGCGATCGTTGGGTAATTATTGTAGGTTGCTTAGACTGCTTATTTAAAGCAAAACCAGCGATGATTGATGCACCAATTAAACTACCTGCAATCAAACTACCAAGAAGAATTCCTTTACCGTTTCCGCGATCGCTATATTGAATTGAAGATGGTGGTGGAATGGAAACTGTACTTAAATTAGTTTGGGGTGGTAAGGTTATTCCCGGAGCGATAGTATCTGAAAAAGCAGCCGTATGGGAAACCACCGAAGGTACACTTAAAATCCCAGTTTGCAACGCTTGCAGCATAAGACTGGCAGTTTTAAATCTTTCTCTAGCATCAAACCCAATTGCTCTGTCTAAAATATCTGCGAAATTATCTTTGAGTAATGGTGCATACTGTCGCCACAATACTTTACCAGTGTAAGGATCTGTAATTAACTCTTGCGGCATTTTCCCTGTAAGTAAATAAATTGCAGTCAATCCTAAACTATATATATCGCTGGCAAACATCGGTCTTCCAACTGATTGCTCGGTTGCCATAAATCCCGGCGTACCGATAACTATTGACTTTGTTGCATTTCCTGAAGGAGTCATAATGGTTCCTAAAGTTTCTTTGACAGCACCAAAGTCTATGAGTATGGGTTGAGCATTAATATCAATTAAAATATTCTCTGGCTTGATATCTCGATGAACAATACCTTTGGAATGGATGTAGTCTAAAACTGGCAAAATACTAATTAAAATGTGTTTGACAGAATTTTCATCCATCAAGCCTTGCTCTTGAAGCATTTGTGTAAGAGTTTTTGCCTCAATATACTCTTGCACTAAGTAAAATTGCCCATTCTCGCTAAAATAAGCATATAGTCTGGGAATCTGAGAACTACCATCACCCAGTTCTTCTAAAATTGCTGCTTCGCGTCCAAATCGCTCCCTTACTAATTGGTAAACCTGTTGATTGTCTTGAATTGGTCGTAGTTGTTTAATTACACAAAGGCGGCGAGAAGGCATTTGGGTATCCTCTGCTAGGAAAGTTTTTCCAAATCCGCCACCTCCTAAAGTCTGAACAATCCGATAGCGGTTGTTAAGCAGCATTTGTATAAAATTAACGCTAGTAAGCCAAAAGGAACACAGTCATATATTTTACTCCTAAATCTTGTATGTACCACAAGTTTGGTTGGGATTTATGATGCGACGGAACTATAGCTATAAGACAATCTAACTGTTTTCCGATTGAAAATCCCCTTACAATAGTGCGAATTTACAAAAACTATGGGCAAATTGTATCAGATAAAAACTTTGATTTTAATCAAATATTGGTATAAATTAGACGCGGCTTTCTGAAGTTATTTAATTGTTATTTTGTATAAAAAAGCCAATATATTTTTTTAGTTCAATATTTATAACTAACTAATCAAACAGGTAACGTCATAGTAATTGATAGTCCTTATTTAGAGTTAAATCATCAAGGAAATATTTTATGCTTGCGATAAATAAAACGCGAACATAAATTTGAACGCGATCTTAGTTTTGCAGATTTGGTTGTTCCGCCTCATTGGCAGGTTGTAGCTTTTTTAATTCGGGAGTAAGTAAGAGAAAATAGTTAGGAGTTAGAAGTTAGTAACAAATTTAGTTCCATCTTTTCCCCATCACCCCATCTCCTATTCCCAATTAAATCATTTTTTCACAAATCTTTTACCCGTTCTATCTTGATATTTATCAATAAATTGTGCATTTTGCATTTCGAGTTTTGAAAGTAATTTAATTGGAAAATCTTGAGGTGAATATCTAGGGGTATACCAAGATTGTCCATCGAAATACTGTTGTAAATCTTGATTGTTGAAACGTCTTCCGTAACGAGCAAAAATAGAATTTCTCATTATATCTAAACCCTTACCATCGAAGGGATCTAAATCTGCATCTGTTACCCTCCTTGAAGACAGCCAAGAAAAATCATTTTCCACTGGTTTGACTATAGTTTGAGGTTCGGGTTCTGTAGTAATTTGAGGTTCGGGTTCTTTAATAACTGGAGGTTCGGGTTCTGTAACAGCTTTAATTTCCGGCTGGGGTGTGATATTCCTGGGAATTAATAACCATAATCCACCAATAGCAAATACTCCAATTACGCTACCAATAACTATACTTTGAGATAAGATTCCTAACTGCTTACTGGATTTATTCTCCTGAAATTTAGTGTTTTGTTGAGATAAACTTTGTGTCGGTTGGTTATAAGTAGCAGCTTGGCGTTGAAAAGGTACGGTAGCTGGAAAAGGAGTAGCTGTTTGCAAAGCTTCTAACATTTCCAAAGCAGTAGAAAATCGTTCTCGTGGATGAAATGCGATCGCTCTATTAATTACTGTCTTTAATGAAGCGCTGACATTTCCAGCTTCAGATTCCCAGACAATTTCCCCAGTTTGCGAGTCAGTTTCTAATTGTTGCGGTGATTTTCCAGTCAAAAGATAAATCATCGTTAATCCCAAACTGTATAAATCGCTTGAATAAACCGCTCTACCCGCAGCTTGTTCGCTCGGCATATAACCGGGTGTGCCAATTATAATCGAACGAGTGAGACTTCCTTGAGAATTTACTACCGTTGCCATTGTTTCCCGCACTGCTCCAAAATCGATCAGCACGGGTTTAGCGTCGCTATTTCGTAAAATAATATTATCTGGTTTGATATCCCGGTGAACAATCCGCTTGCTATGTACGAAATTTAAAACTGGTAAGAGATTTGATAGTATTTCCTTAACGCTGCTTTCATTAAATAAACCCTGCTGCTGAAGTTTCGCTGTTAAAGTATCACCTTCAACCCATTCTTGAACCAAATAAAATTGATCTTCTAAACAAAAATAAGCATATAAAGTCGGAATCTGTTCGCTGACTCCTCCTAATTCTTCTAAAATTGCTCCTTCTCGTGCAAATCTTTCCTGCACCAGTTGGTAAATCTGGAGATTATTCTCAATTGGTTTAAGCTGCTTGATTACACAGCGACGTTGAGAAGGCATTTGAGTATCTTCCGCTAAGAAAGTATTACCAAATCCACCACTTCCCAAAGTCCGAATAATTTCATAGCGGTTATTTAACAACATTTTTATCTTTCAGCAGTAAAGATAGAATCTTTAGTAATATAAATTACCAGTATTTTACCGCTATTTTTGGCTTAATAGGTAACAACAGGGAACAGTGAGCAGTTAGAAGTTATAAGTTATCAATTAAGATTCTATCTCCACTGCCTCATGCCCTATGCCCAATTCCCTATTTTTGAAACTTAAGATAATCTTCTAAATCTTCAATTTGCGGATCTTTTAATTCCTGCAACATTCGCCAAGTTACAGTATAACTACCATCAGAATGACGACGTACAGGTCTAAAAGCAACAATTACATCGCTGCTTTGCATTTGCAATAATTGATCTATGTAGCGGCGTTGTTTTCTTGAAATAATTTGATTTTTAGCAATAATTTCTGGTAGCTGAAACTGCAAATTACGCACTAAGTAAGTATTATTTAATTTGGCATCGACATTTAAGTTTTGATGTTTGCCGGTAATAATTTTTCGCTTTTCTGTAAGTAGCTCACCTAATTTACTAGGAGGCTGATAGTTAACTAAAATATTTCGCTCCTGTGTATCTACAGTTCGTAAGTTACTATCCAAATTTTCTAAAGGTATATCTCCAATATCTGCCATAAAGCTATAATCTACACCCTGGGACAGAAGCTGAAACTTTCCATTTACTATTTGAAGTGGTAGATTAGGCGTAAACTTACCTTTAGGTTTACCCAAAACTGGGAAGGGATAGCGATCGAGAACATTTTTTTGGGAGCGATTCTCTACTGTATTCAAGGGACGAAGATAAGCTTGATGTGGCAATACGCGAAAAATACCCGTGTTAGGCATTAATAGCAATTTTCGATAAGTTTGCTTTTCTTGGAGGTCAACATCGTAAACTAAATGGTCAAATTTTGCTTCAATCTTTTTCAAATTTTGAACATTATTTTGATCAGGAAATACAGATATTGCTGCTGCTAAAAGCTGTTCTGCATTTTTTAAAATTTTTATTGCTTCAGATGGTGGTTTAATTGCTGGTTGAACTGGTGGAACATAATTAACAATGGCTCTCTTTTTTCTCTTTCCAATAATTAGTGAAGCATTACTTTCTACGGAAGGTTCTAAAATAGCATGAGGAGTTGCCAGTTTTCCCAGATTTGGTCGGCTTACGGGAGACATGGGAAGCACTAAATCGGATTGTTTTTCTCCGCTAACTAAAGGTAATTCCCTTACAATAGCTAATTCTCCACGTCGAGATAAAAGTCTATCTAAAATTGGAGTCAATTTTGATAATTCTCGGCTGGAATTATACAACGAACAGTAAATTTTTGAAGAGGATGGACTCAAAGGAGCTATAAAACCAACAGAAGCGTTTTCACTTGGATTTTGATTGCATAAAGCTTGGGGTTTTGGGTATTGACGTTTAAGAAAACTTTCTACGACTATAGTATGGGTAATTAATTGTCCTCCCACGGCTCGCATTTTATTAGGATCGGGATTCGATAGCGCTTTTTGAATCCGATAAATTAAGTTGACTTGCCGATTAACCAACTTTTCGGAAACAGCATCAAAGCTTTCTACTTGGCTTGACTTCTGACTACTATCTGGAGAAGATTGTGACTCAGCTTCAGCCGCAAAAGCTTGTTCAAAATTAGCTAGCAAACAAAAAGGAAGCAAAAAACTAAAAAAGGTGTATTTCATGTTAAAAGTCCAATAAAAAATTAAAGCCTAAAGTCTAAAAACAACTAAAATAGAATTAAAAAGGACTGCTTTAAGAGCATCCGTCAGTCCATTTTACTTTCAGAGAAAGTTATAACGGTTAATGACCAGTGTTGAAACAATATTTGATGCAAGCTTCTCAGGGACAACAACTTATTAATTCAGAAGCCCCATTACAACTATTGCTGTTTGTGGATGAACGTCCCAAGTCCCGATTACAAATACAGCAAATTCGCTCTTATCTCAAAGAATTGCAGCTTGAATATGATTTTGACCTTCAAGTTGTTGATGTAGGTAAACAACCCCATTTAGCCGAACATTTTAGATTGGTGGCAACACCAGCATTAATTCGGATTCATCCAGAACCCCGACAGGTTTTAGCCGGTAGCAATATAGTTGCTCAGTTAAAAACTTGGTGGTCTAGATGGCAAACTAGTGTAGAATCCTATCTGCAAATACAGCAAAACTTTAAACAAGCTGTAAAAAATGACCCCGATGGGTACATTAAGAAATCTCAAATTCCGCTTAATTCGCTGGCAATTTCTTCAGAAATTATCGAGCTTACCGATGAAGTTTTTCGTTTAAACCAAGAAAAACAGCAGCTTCAAGAACAGTTGCAATTTAAAGATCGTGTCATCGGGATGTTAGTACATGACCTCCGCAACCCCCTCACAGCAGCAATTATCGCCATCGATACTTTGAAAAATAATTTCAACAGTGAAAATGGTCAATTCAGGCGATTAACACCATCATTAACTGCTAATGTACTTAATCATGCCCGGAGTCAAACAAAGGTAATTGAAAAAATGATTACCGATCTTTTACAGGTAGGGCGCGGTAATGATACAAAAATTCCCATATCACCTCAAAAAATAGCATTGGCTGATATTTTTCTGGAAGTACTCGAAGAATTACGCGAATCTTATAAAGCAAAATCTCTCAAAATAGAAACAGATATTCCGCAAGACTTACCATATGTTTACGCAGATCCCGAACGTATCCGGCAAGTAGTGAAAAACCTTTTAGACAACGCCATTAAATATACTCCGCCCCAAGGTAAAATTATTATTTCCGGTTTGCATCGTACCAGTCAAAAAGTACAATTTAGCATCGGCGATAGCGGTTTGGGTATTCCCGAAGAAAATCGCGATCGCATTTTTGAAAATCGCTTTCGTCTGGAACGAGATGAAGCAAAGGACGGTTACGGTATAGGCTTAAGCTTATGTCAAAAAATTGTTCAAGCTCATTACGGTCAAATCTGGGTAGATACCGCACCTACCGGAGGAGCTTGGTTTCACTTTATACTGCCAGTATATCCGAGTTAATCAGTTAACAGTGAGCAGTGAGCAGTGAGCAGTTAGAAATTATTGTTTAAGTTGTTAACTGTTTGCAGTTGACTACTTTCTGCTGTAGGGCTTTAATAATTTGGAAGTTTGCAGCAGGGAAGTCAAATTGTTCTAGTTGTTCTATGTTTACCCAGCGGATTTCATCGCATTCTAATGGTTGAGGAACTCTTTTAAGATGCCGACATTCATGTACGGTGAGAGTGACTCGTAAATCGGTATAAGAATGATCGATAGTTATCAGATGCTCGCCGATTTCGATATCTATTGCTAACTCTTCATCAATTTCTCTTTTAATACATTCTTTAACAGTTTCACCTGGTTCTATTTTGCCCCCAGGAAACTCCCATAAACCCCCCATTGCTCCTTCCTGACGACGGCGATCAATTAAAATTTGCTCTTTATCATTCCAAATTACAGCCACACCGATAACTTTATGAGGTAGCGAAGAAATATTTTGATTCATAATTTTATATTGTTTTGGTAAAAGGTTCAAAAAATTTACTTTACAGTTTCTATATCTAACTTAATATTTTAAAAATGAAAATGTTACCGTGAAAACCGCTAGATATAAAATACAAATTTTACCTCTCTGTAACCTCTCTTCTGCAAGGAGAGAGGCTTTAAAAGCCTTCGCTTTTTCTTCTGTTCCCCTTCCCTGGCAGGGAAGGGGTTAGGGGTTAGGTTTCCCAGAGTATTTAAGATTTCAAATCCAGCAAACCTTCTTCCTTCAACTTGGGATTAAACCTAACCTGCATTTGCAAACCTCGCGCTTCTAACTGTTTCAATATTTCCGCTTCAACTCTTCTGGCTACATTTTTGATAATTTTCATCTTCGCCATTTCATCAATGACTGGACTATCATAATTAGCTTGTTCTTCAGGAGTAATCAAAGCTTTAGCATCAATTGGAGAAACCCATTTCTCTTTATTTTCTCCATTTCCTACGGGTACGCTACCATTATCACCAATCCAGGCTTGTTCGATTTCTTCTAAAATTTTACGACTGGGACGTTTAATAGTTTCTACTTTTACCCAGTAGCAATATTCCGGTTGTCGTACTAAATGCTGTCTGAGGCTAAGGAAAACATCGCGAGAATAACCTACAAATTGCAGATTTTTATCTCGATCAAAAATTGCGTAAACTCCAATTTTTCCCTGATATTGTTCGGGTAATTCACCGCTATCGTTGATATAGGGAATAAATTCTAAACTTGTTAATTTGGGAATATTCGTTTCTGTAGTCATTTTCAGTGAACAGTGAGCAGTGAGCAGTTATCAGTTAGAGTTAGCAGTTCATTATTCACAACTAACAACTAACCACTATCAACTATCAAGTTTTCTTGTAAATTGCACATAGCCGACTTGGTTTAAAAATCTTGGCTTTGAACATAAAATTAGGAGGTACGTTTAGAATTGCGTACTCTTCAGATTGATGATATTTCTCAAATTCCGCTGGCATTCCTTTTGGTGTAGTGCTGCTGTAAGGAACTGGCTGAAATAATAATTCTGTAAATTCTACTTGTTCGCATTTTGACTGCTGACAAACCTGTTTTAAAAAGCTTTCGTTTGTTAACAGTTCAAATAAAGTTGCTTTAGCTTGTGGTTCTAGAGTGAAATTACTATCAAAATTTTGAATAATTTTTAAAGCCATATCACAGATAATCTTGTACCTATAGAATTTTACGACTGATAAGTACGTTAAAGAAAGTTTTTGCAGCTAAAAATAATAAAGCTTAACAAGATATACGCCTTAAATAATTTGTGATCATTAAAAATAGTACCCTCCTGGGTACCAGAATCTTTTCGTAATCTTATTGCTCTTTGTTGATGAATTGCTTAGTAAACACAAAACGGAGTCAAGATTATGACAACTACTACAAGCAATCAACTCAACAAGCCAGTACTTAAAGTAGGTTCTACAGCTGAAACTGTCAAAGAATTGCAAAAGCTACTTTTAGACTACGGTATGTATGTATACCTTTATAATGATGGAGCTTGCGCTTTCCCTGCTGGCGCTGAGGCAATTGATGGTGTATTTGGTTCTGAAACAGAAAAAGCTGTAAAACTGTTTCAACACAAAATGTTTCTAGTTCAAGATGGAATTGTTGGTAATAAAACTTGGCGATCGCTTTATAAGGGCACTCCTGTTGATATGCCTATATTGAAAAAAGGCAGCACCGGAGAATTGGTGAAGCAAATGCAAGATCGTCTATTTACTGGCAATTACTACAGTGGTGGACTTACGATGAATAACCATGCTAGTAAAGTTGATGGAATTTTTGGTTCGCAAACAGAAGTAGCTATCAGAAATCTGCAACAAAACAATAGTTTACCTGTTGATGGAATTGTTGGCGATCGCACTTGGTTTGAGATTAGTAAGATTCAAACAGTTTTCTGTTAATTTTACGGATATTTACTGCTCTTGGTTAGGTAAGGTTTTATATGAAGTGAGCCACCATTGATAATAAATAAAATGTTCGTAGTAGCGCTTCAGCGCCTCCGATAAGATGCGCTGAAGCGCTACTACGAACCCTTGAAATAAAGAATAAAAAAACCCCCAACGTTGGGGGTTTTTATGAAATATTTGAAGTAAAAAAAATACTTAAAGCAGATACAGAATCCCAAAAAGCACAATCCAAATCACGTCAACAAAGTGCCAATATAATTCAGCAGCTTCGATACCGAAATGATGTTGGTCGCTGTAGTGATTCTGTTTGCGCGATCGCCACAATACGGCTAATATTGCTAAAACTCCGACGGTAACGTGCAATCCGTGGAAACCTGTCAACACGTAAAATGCACTAGCAAATAAATTGGTTGTTAAACCGAATTCTAGATGCTTGTATTCGTAAATTTGACCGCACAAAAAGATAATTCCCATCACAGCGGTGATAGCAAACCACATTTGCATTCCCCGCACGTTGTTCTTTTTAATCGCGGAATCGGCATTGTGGATTACAAAACTACTAGAAATTAGAATTATTGTGTTGATACCGGGGAGCAATAATTCTAACTCTGGTGTACCTGCGGGGGGCCATTCGGTTAAGGTAGAGCGGAAAGCAAAGTATGCACCGAACATACCCAAGAAAATCATTCCTTCAGCAACAAGAAATACAACTAATCCAAACAGACGATGGTCTGGATGTTCCGCGTGTTGTGCTTCTACGGTATCTGCACGATGGTGATTTTGTTCTGTTTTTGCTGGATCGATTGCTGAACTTTGCATAAATTTTTAATTGATTAAGAGGGATTTATTTTGAAACCTCACCCCTCTCCCTTAGTGAGGCTACAGTATACACACAAATAAAAGGGGGGTTTCATAACGTTTCGATCCCCCCTAACCCTTAAAAAGGGGGGAATCGGAGTTAAAGTCCCCCAATTTAGCGGGGGATTTAGGGGGATAGAGGCGAGATGTGTGTACACCGTAGCTTACTAAGGAGAGGGGACGGGATGAGGTTTTTGCATTAATTAACTAGCTTTATCACGCTTCAGCCGCGATCGCCGGATACGATTCATCTGGATCGCTGGTTTTTGGTGCTGGAGATTTGGCATTACCGAAGGGATCGTCGGTATGTGATAAGCCTACAACTTGTTTCGCTCTTTCGGTTCCGTATTCGTAAGGTCCGATAAGTAAGAACGGATGTGACTCAAAGTTTTCTATTGCTGGTGGTGAAGTGGTCATCCATTCCAATGTCAAGGAATCCCAAGGATTATTATTGGCTTTTTTCCCAGCCCTCCAACTCCAAAGCACGTTGATGATGAAGGGTAATGTGGATACTGCCAAAATGTATGAACCGTAGGTACAAAATTCGTTAATGGCAGCAAATTTGGGGTCATACATGGCGATACGGCGATTCATACCCATCAAACCCAATTGGTGCATCGGTAAGAAGGTCATGTTCATACCGACAATTGTTAGGGCAAAATGAATTCTACCCAAGGTTTCATTAACCAATCGTCCGGTAATTTTGGGGAACCAGTGGTAATAACCGGCAAAAATTCCTAAAACCGAACCGCCGAATAACACGTAGTGCAAGTGTGCAACGACAAAATATGTATCGTGGACGTGGATATCAAAAGGCACCGCAGCCAACATTACGCCACTGATACCGCCAATCACAAAGATACCTAAAAAGCCCATTGCAAAAAGCATCGCGCTGTTGAGACGGATTTTTCCACCCCACATTGTAGCCAACCAGCTAAATATTTTAATACCAGTAGGTACGGCAATCACCATAGTGGTAATCATGAAGAACATCCGCAACCAACCAGGAATACCGCTGGTAAACATATGGTGCGCCCAAACAATCAAACCCAAAAAGCTGATTGCTAAAGAAGAATAGGCGATCGCCTTATAACCAAAAATCGGTTTGCGCGAATGAGTCGGAATTACTTCAGAGATTACCCCGAAGAAAGGCAAAATCATGATGTAAACCGCAGGGTGCGAGTAAAACCAGAACATATGCTGGTAAACTACTGGATTACCACCGCCAGTTGGGTTGAAAAATGCGGTTCCAGCAATTAAGTCAAAAGAAAGTAGAATTAGTGCGCCTGCTAACACTGGAGTTGAAATTAAAACCAGTGCCGAGGTAGCCAACATTGCCCAGCAGAATAATGGTAATTGATGAAAACCGATACCTGGGGCACGCATTTTCAACAAAGTTACCAGAAAATTGATGGCACCCAAAATTGATGAGGTACCCAGCAGCAGGATACTACCAATCCAAATCGCCTCACCCACCTGCCCGGTAACTAAACTCAATGGAGGGTAAGAAGTCCAACCGGCATCTGGTGCATCGCCAACTAGCAAACTGCTAATTAGCAATATGCCAGAAGGAGGAACCATCCAGAAAGCGAGGGCATTTAATTTAGGAAAAGCCATATCTTCAGCCCCAATCATCAAGGGAATCAGATAATTAGCAAAACCCGCACCCGCTGGCACAATCCACAGAAAAATCATGATTGTAGCGTGCAGCGTAAACAAACTATTGTAAATTTCGGGAGTTACAAAGTCCGAAGCAGGAGTCCGTAATTCAGTGCGAACTAAATCCGCCATTACACCGCCGATACAGTAAAAAATGAATGTAGTAACTAGGTACTGAATCCCAATCACTTTATGGTCGGTATTAAAAGTAAAATACTCCCACCATTTTCTCTGCCGATTATGTGAAGCATCAGCCGTATGGTTGGTTTGTTCCATCTGTGCTTGTGTCATAAAAATTGTTGTTAGTTGTTAATTGTTAGTTATTAGTCGTTTCAATAACTTCTAATTCCTAACTTGCTTAAAGACGTAGCAATACGCCTCGCCTCTACAAAACTAATTGTGAATTTGATGTAACATTTCTGAAGATATTCCCATCTCACTGGTATAGTGAGCAAGAAATTCATCCGCTGATTGTTCTGCGGGGTTAACAGCAACTGCCTGATTAAACGTTTCTTTGCTTGCAACTTGCTGTTCTTTGATCCAATTATCAAAATCTTCTGGTGTTTGAACAACAACAGTTGCATTCATTGCACCATGATAAGGGCCGCAAAGTTCGGCACAAATCAACTTATAATCGCCTGCGACTTGGGGCGTAAAGCGAAGTTCTGTTTGTCTACCTGGAATTAAATCTTGCTTAAGGCGAAATTCCGGTACCCAGAAAGCGTGAATTACATCGTTTGCTGTCATATCAAGGTAAACTTCTTTACCAATGGGAACGTGTAATTCACCAGTCATTACGCCACTTTCGGGATAGTTAAATAGGAAAGCATACTGCAAACCAGTTACCTTCACAACTAAATCGGGTTGCGTCCCTTGATTTTCAGGAGTAGCGCCCAAACTAGGAGAAACTATACCCGTACCGGGAGCGTTTTCTGTATCGGGAAGTTGGTCGATATTTCTAACATCAGAAGCATCATCCAAAGTTGCTGCAATAGCTGCCCCAGGCATTGATGTTGCTTGTGGAGCTATAGGAGATTCATGAACCGCATGAGATCCAAACCCACCTATCTCGTTGTATACATCAAAGCTATAAACAGAAATACCTAAAACAATGATAGCGGGAATTGCCGTCCAAAGAATTTCTAACGGCACATTGCCATGAATCGGCTCAGCATCAGTATCATCTCCCTTACGGCGACGATACTTGATGGCACTAAAAATCAAAACTCCTTCAACGATGAGAAATATACCCACAGAAACGGTCATCATCGTATTGAACAAGCCATCCACCAAAAAAGCTTCATCCGAAGCGGCAGTAGGCAATAGACCATGATTTTGACCGAGCCAAAAACTGGCTGCTGTCAGCACGATACCAACTAATAACGTCCAAATTGTACTTGGAATATTCACGGTTAATAACAGTTAACGGATTTACTAGATTATTTAAGAACTACCCACATACTAAGTTAGTGTAGGCAATTAGCATTGAGTGTAACAAGTAAAAATCTTTATTATTTTTTATGCTAGTTGTTAGTGGTTAGTTGTTAGTGGTTACGAGTAAATAATTATCTTTTTCTCCTTGTCTCCTTGCCTCCTTGTCCCCCCATCTCCCCATCTCCCCATCTCCCTCTCTCCCCCCTCTACCCCCTCTACCCATCCCCAATTACCAATTCATCACAACCTAAAAAATCTCTAAAGCTTTGGGCTACATTTTTGATTCCCGATCCAGAGTATAAGTAAAGGGTTATTTCCAATCTTCGTGTTTGCGCTAGGGTGGAGATGAGTTGATACGCGATTCAAGAGATGAAAATGTTATAGCTCGAATTTTCGGGCATAAGAGAAGGTACAGTTGATGAGCCAATTTGTTTTAGAACAACAGTCGGGAGTTGCGACAACACAGCAACAATCCCAAAAAGATAAAATTCGTCGTCTCGTGTGGAAAATGGCGATCGCTACTTTGATTTTGATGGCGATCGGTAGCGCTACCCGCGTGATGAATGCTGGACTTGCTTGTCCAGATTGGCCGCTTTGCTATGGGGAACTTGTGCCGACTAAACAAATGAATTTCCAAGTTTTCCTAGAATGGTTTCACAGACTGGATGCGTCACTAATTGGGTTTAGTGCCATATTTTTAGTAGGAACATCTTGGTGGAATCGTCGTTCGTTACCCAAATGGCTGCCTTGGGCTTCTACGTTTGCGCTGTTTTTAATTGTTTTCCAAGGTATTTTGGGAGGACTTACCGTTACTCAGCTTTTGCGGTTTGATATTGTTACCGCTCATTTGGGAACGGCATTATTTTTCTTCATAACTTTACTGGTTATTGGTACGGCACTTACACCTTACAAAGCAACGGGACAAGGTGGTAAGTTACCTGCAATATCCCTTATCGCTAGCGTTTTAGTTTATTTACAAAGTCTGTTAGGTGCCCTGGTAGGTTCGCGCTGGGCTGTACATCAATGCTTTGGAGGGAATCAACTTTGTACCGTTATGTATACACATATTTTCGGTTTATTGCCGCCAACTATCGCGACATTAGCTTTAGTATTTGTGTCATGGCGCACCCCAGCACTACATCCAGCCTTACGGAACTTAGCAAATATTGCCGGTGGGTTACTAATATTACAGATTATTTTAGGATTTGCCACCTTCCGTTTACACCTACAAGTAGAACCTCTAACCGTCACACATCAGTTGATTGGAGCTTCCTTATTAGGTGCATTAGTTGTTTTCACAGTACTTGCAATCCGCGATTGGATGGACACCCGCAGTATTTCCGGTTACAACCAAGAGTTGAATTCATCTGCTACAAGTGATGTTAGTTGTTAGTGGTTAGTGGTTAGTTGTTAGTTGTTAGTTGTTAATTGTTAATTGTTAATTGTTAATTAGTAACTGCTCACTGTTCACTGCTCACTGATAACTGAAAAGTTCGACGCTAACAGCCTTTAAAGGCAAAAACAGCATATAAATTGTTAAAAAATAAGGAACGATTACCAAGATGATTGAGACAAATGTCTCTCCACGACATTCGACGTTTTTACAAGTTATTCAAAGTTACTACCAGCTAACTAAACCTCGCATTATCCCTTTGCTGCTGATTACCACTGCTGGAAGTATGTGGATAGCTGCATCGGGAGAAGTAAATCCTATATTGTTATTAGTAACTCTTGCTGGTGGTACTTTGGCAGCTGCTAGCGCCCAAACAATCAATTGTATTTACGATCGCGATATTGATTACGATATGGAGCGTACCCGACATCGCCCCATTCCATCTGGTAGAGTACAACCTCGCGATGCTTTAATTTTTGCCATAGTTTTAGCTGTAGCTTCTTTTGCGCTGCTGAGTATATTTGCTAATTTGCTTTCTGCTTTCTTGGCAATGTCTGGGATTGCTTTTTACTTGCTAATTTACACCCATTGGCTAAAGCGCAATAGCACTCAAAATATTGTGATTGGGGGAGCAGCAGGAGCAATTCCCGCTTTAGTTGGTTGGGCTGCTGTGACTGGTACTTTAAGTCCAACTGCCTGGTTATTATTTGGTATTGTCTTTGTTTGGACACCACCACACTTCTGGTCTTTAGCATTGATGATTAAGGATGATTACGCATCGGTAAACGTGCCAATGCTACCAGTAGTTGCTGGAGAAGAAGCAACAGTTAAGCAAATTTGGTGGTACACCCTTGTAACTGTAGCAGCAACGTTTTTACTGGTTTATCCTTTGCATTCACTAGGGATTATTTACGCTACTATTGCTTTGGGTTTGGGAGCGGTATTTATTCGTAAAGCGTGGCAATTATTACAAAATCCCAAAGATCGCAGTTCGGCTAAAGGAATGTTTCTTTATTCCATTTCTTACATGATGTTGTTGTGTTTGGGTATGGTAATTGACAGTCTACCTGTAACACATCGCGTTGTAAGTTTTGTCGGCGATAAATTTAGTTTATTAGTTGGCTGAGGGTTAGTTGAATTAAGCTTAGAGTTAAATTATCGAAACCGGGCTTATTAGTAAGTCCGGTTTTTGAATGAGTAATTTTTTCGACTTATTTCATACCCACCTGATTCTGTTCGTAGTTTGGAAAGTATCCGGCGGTTAAAACCGCTACTACACAAGCGAAGTCTACCTGCGTAGACTAATAAATTCTAAACCCGTGTAGACGGGTTTTGCTTGTGTAGACGCGGTTTCAACCGCCAAGTCTAGTATTTAATTAGACTTTTCAAACATCCTCTGAGCAGATTTGTATCCCACAGCATACGCTCGCATGGTGATAAATCGCTGCTGTTTTCCATCAACAAGTTTTTTAAAGGCATTTGCAGATAAATGAGCATCGTGCTGCAAACAATATTTTCTCAATATTTCTAGATTCTCATCTGCTGACAAAATCACTTTGACATGAAACTCGAAATAATTAGTCTTCGGTAATCTTTGCACTTCAATATCTGAAATCGGGATATCTCGATTACTCAACATCGCTTCAATTTTGGTGCGAGTAATTTTGAAATCTGCATTAACTATATTTTGGACTATTTGATTTATTTTTTGTAGTACATCCCGAAAACTGCCGTGATGATAAGATGCTGTCATCGGTTGGAAACAACTTACACCTTGAGGAAGTTCTATAAAAACTTACATCTTGCACCATTTTCAACAACCGCCTTGGAATAAATTCCCAGGCTCAAAAATAAAGTCTGATAAATCAGACTGGGCATGGCTTTTAGTGCGTTTTAACGTACTTTGTATATTAGCCTGGAAATTTATTTCAAGGCGGAATTCGGGCTTAACGAGAATGGTGCAAGATGTGAGATAAAAACGCATTTAACGCTTAAGTTTTGGCAAAATTGGTCACATTTTTCTTTTGATGCGAGATTTATTGCGTTTACGGTAATATGCGCTTCAAATGAACCTTTATAACTGGGTTGCATCAGCTAGTAAAAGGGTGGAATGCAAGCTTTGTAATTTGGTAATGAGATTTTTATATATTTTTTTTATGTATTATTTGTTGTAGTGCAAAAGAGCGTGTAATGGCAAATTCGTATGAGTAACGACTAGACAAACAGCTTCATTTGAAAAACTGCTTATCATAAAAAGGTATGGCAATTGTTCTTAAATTTTGTAAGTTTGTAAGTAAATATAAAGGCTGTGACAGTTTATGTTAACAGAATACATTTATCGAGCAATGCGTAAAGCAAGCTACGAGTTGCTCGAAGACGGAACTTTCTATAGCGAAATCGTTGATTGTCAAGGCGTTTGGGCGAATGCTTCGACATTAGAAGCCTGTAGAGAAGAATTGCAAGATGCTTTGGAAGGTTGGATAATTTTAGGACTACGTTTAAATCATACTTTACCAGTTATAGATGATATTGATTTAAATTCGATAAAAGAGGTTGCCTAATGCCATCTTTTGGAGCAATTAGCAGAAGCGATTTAATTCGCTACCTCAAACAAATAGGTTTTGATGGTCCCTTCCCTATTCTGGAGGAAAACATCAATACATGATAAAAGATGAACTGAAACTGACTATTCCTAATCCTCATAAAGGTGATATCAGTGTTGGCTTACTTAATAGAATATTGCGTCAAGCTAATATCAGCCGTGAAGAGTGGGAGACTTTCTAATTTTTAATTTTTGTAACTGACTCAATTTTTTATAGCTAATTTCTGTTTATAAATTCAACCTTTAATTTTGCTAACGTAGTCATATAAAGCATAATCATCTTTACCCAAAATTAGGTAAAAAGAGGTTTTAATATGGCTACTATAAATCTGCGTCGAACTGAAAATGTTAGCGGCGATTTTTATGTTGATACTACTTGCATTGATTGCGATACCTGTCGCTGGATGACTCCGGAAGTGTTTACCCGCGAAGGTGAGATGTCGGCGGTACACCATCAACCAAAAAATGAAGATGAAAGATTAGACGCACTTCAAGCTTTGTTATCTTGCCCTACTTCTTCTATTGGTACTGTTGAAAAACCCCAGGATATCAAAGATGCTCAGTCAAGTTTTCCGATTCTGGTTGAAGAAAATGTTTACCATTGCGGCTACCATTCGGAAAAGTCTTTTGGTGCTGGGAGTTATTTTATTCAGCTACCGGGCGGCAATATTTTAGTTGATTCTCCCCGATTTACGCCGCCTTTGGTAAAGCGTTTGGAACAAATGGGCGGTATTCGCTATATGTATCTGACTCACCGAGATGATGTTGCAGATCATCAAAAGTTTGCCGAGCATTTTAATTGTCAGCGCATCCTCCATGAGGAAGAAATTAGTCCAGGTACTCGCGATGTGGAAATTAAGTTAAGCGGTGAGGAACCCTTTAATTTAACTCCGGAATTGTTAATTATTACTGTTCCTGGGCATACTAAGGGACATACTGTTTTACTTTATAAGAATAAATTTCTTTTTACTGGCGACCATCTTGCTTGGTCCGATCGCTTAAAACAACTTGTCGCTTTCCGAAATCACTGCTGGTATTCTTGGGATGAATTAATTAAATCAATGCCAAAATTAACTAATTATTCTTTTGAATGGATTCTACCAGGTCACGGTCGGAGGTATCATGCTGATGTTAAAACGATGCAGCAAGAATTAACAAAATGTATTGATTGGATGAAAACTGTTTAGCGGTGTAAGCAGAATAATTAACTGACAAAAGTTGCAGGTCAACAATTATACAAATATAATCTTTACTGCTTAGTTATAATCCTACTTACTCGAATATAACTAAGCAGTTAATTAATTTTTCTTAAATTTTGATTAGATACTTAACGTTTTTAAAGAATACTCGATCTTTTATGTTTTTTTAAGATTCAAATATATATTCTGTATTTAGGCAGTTCCAATAAATAATCTTGCAAATTAATCGGTAGTTAAATATCTTATGACCTCTACCTCCGAAAATCTACAAACTCATAGTAAAGAAAATTACGACTTTTTTGTTGTAGGGATTGGTGCTTCTGCTGGAGGGCTGCGTGCTTTAGATGAATTTTTTGCGAATATGCCTGCTGATAGTGGGGCTGCCTATGTTGTAGTTCAGCATTTGTCACCAGATTACAAAAGTTTGATGAAGGAATTGCTGGGACGAACTACAAGAATGGAGATTTTTCGGGTAGAAGATGGGATGGAAATCAAGCGCAATTGCGTTTACTTAATTCCTCCCGGTCAAAATTTAGAAGTTAAAAATCGCCGCTTGTTGCTACAGCGTCAGGATAGAGAACTTCGAGGACCTAATTTTACCATTGATATATTTTTACAGTCTTTAGGTGAAGATGCTGGCGATCGCGCTATTGGTGTAGTGCTTTCTGGTACTGGTAGCGATGGTTCGGAAGGTTTGCGGATGCTCAACGAATCCGGCGGCATTGGTATGGTGCAAGACCCCGCCACGGCTCAGTTTGACGGAATGCCTCACAGTGCGATCGCCACCCGAATTGTCGATAGTATTGGTTCTCCGCAAGAGTTGGCAGAAGTTATTTACGATTTTGTTAAAGCACCTGCTAATGAAGAAAAAAACGAACCGCGTTCTAAACTGGCGCTAGATTCTTTTAGGTTGGGGCAAATTACGAATATTCTCAACCGTCACCAACAGATTAATTTTACCCATTACAAGCCTTCAACTCTTTCTCGGCGGATTCATCGCCGCTGCTTGATTAGGGGATACCACAATATTGATGATTATATTGGACGTTTGCAAATCGAGCGCAAAGAAAGAGAAATTCTTTGTCAGGATTTGCTGATTAGCGTAACGAAGTTTTTTCGCGATTCAGGAGCTTGGGAATATCTGGAAACGAATGTAATTCCCACAGTTATTGAAAAAATTAATCCTGGGGAAGAATTGCGATGTTGGGTTAGTGCTTGCGCTACGGGAGAAGAAGCTTATACTCTAGCGATATTAATAGATGAAGCTATTTCTGATTTAGGCAAACAAATAAAAGTCAAAATTTTTGCTACTGATATCGATAGAATTGCTTTAGAAAAGGCTGCTATCGGAATTTACCCAGAAAGTATTGCCAAAGATATTAACCCCGAACGTTTAGAAAGATACTTTATTCGTCAAGAGCAAAGTTTTCAAGTATCGAAGGAACTGCGAGAAAAGTTAATTTTTGCACTTCATGACTTGACAAAAGATGCAAATTTTACTCGGATGCATCTGATTACTTGCCGTAACGTGCTGATTTATATGCAGCCGCAGCTACAGCAGCAAGTATTGCGTAACTTTCATTTTTCCTTGTTCCCGACAGGTTTTTTATTACTTGGAGATGCAGAAACTGTTGCATATTTTGAGGATGAACTTGTCCCAGTTGACAAAAAGTATAAAATTTATCAAAAAGCCAGAGATTCACGGCTTCCCCTAGCCGTAAGAGGTGTAGAAAACTTTTCTAAGCATTTTTTAGCACAACCTTCTGTTAAGCAAGCGCCACCGTCAACTAAACAGCCGATGCTCGAAGCTGCCTTGAATAACTTATTGGGGCAGCAAAAAGCAACTTGTCTGCTGGTAGATAAGAATAATCAAGTAGTCTATATGTTTGAGGATTTGTGCCAGGTACTCAAATTCCCTACAGGTAATCCGACTACGGAAGCAATTAAATTAGTTATTCCACAGCTGCAACTTCCGCTTAATACTGCATTACGACGCGCCCAAAAAGAGCGTAATGCCGTTGCATACACGGGAATTAAGGTAGGGGAAGGTAACAAAGAGCGTATTCTCAGCTTGAAAGTCAGCTACGAACAAGCAAGCAAAACTGCTGGTGATTTCTTAATGGTGACAATTTCTGAAGACGCAGAAGTTGAAGCCGTTATTGAAACAAGACATTTTGCAGCAGATAGTGAAGTATCCCATCGGATACTAGATTTAGAATACGAGTTGCAGCAAAGCCGCAAAAATTTGCAAGCGACTATTGAAGAATTAGAAAGTATTAATGAGGAACAGCAAGCAACAAACGAAGAATTAATTGCTTCTAACGAGGAATTACAAAGTACTAACGAGGAACTGCATTCGGTAAACGAAGAACTCTTTACTGTAAATGGCGAATATCAATCGAAAATAAACGAATTAACTGAGCTAAATGCCGATGTCGATAATTTGCTGCAAAGTACCGATATTGGCGTTGTATTCTTAGATAAACACCTAAAAATTCGTAAATTTACCCCAGGAGCCACAGCAGCTATCAACTTAGTTGATGCAGATATTGGTCGTCCCATTCAGCATATTACCAATAACATCGACTTTCCCGAATTTACGGAACTGCTGCAATCAATTCTCAACTGCGGAAAATCAAAGCAAAGAGAAGTAAAAATAAATCCATCGGGTAAACATTTATTAATGCGGATTTATCCCTATCGCCAAGCAGATAAATGTTGTGATGGTGTAGTGTTAACTTTTATAGATGTAGATGATATTAAGCTGGTTCAAGAACAACTCCAGCAAACTTACAACGCATTGGAGAAAAAAGAACAACAGCTACAGGCAGTTTTAGATAATACTGCATCGCTAATTTACGTTAAAGATGCCGAAGGACGTTACCTATTAGTAAATAAACAGCTTAGCGCAGTTACTGGTTTGGAACCAGAAGAATTTTTAGGTAACAAAGACAGCGAACTGTTTCCCCCAGAAATTTATCAATTATTTGAAGATAACGACCAAAAAGTCATTGCAGAAAACACTGTCTTGGAATTTGAAGAACTACTTCCCCAACCTGACGGCTATATTCATACCTACATTTCTCTCAAAGCACCTTTGTGCGATGAGCAAGGGAAGCCTTATGCCGTTTGCGGTATTTCCACTGATATAACCAAGCAAAAGCTAACTCAAGAGAAACTCAATCAAACGAATGCCGAACTTGTTCGCGCTAAAGAAACAGCAGAAGCTGCAAACCTTGCTAAAACTGAATTTCTCGCCAGAATGACTCACGAATTGCGAACTCCTTTAAATGCAATTCTTGGTTTTACGCAAATCTTGAGCAGAAATCCCAAGTTAGAAAATAAACAAAAACAGTATTTAGATACAATTCTGCGTAGCGGCAAGCATTTACTGGAATTAATCAATGATATTTTAGATATTTCTAAGATAGAAGCCGGTATGGCAGAAGTTAACGTTACCAACTTCGATCTTTATCAGTTGCTTGACGGTATCGAAGCAATGTTACACGTCAAAGCTAGAGGCAAACAACTGCAATTAAAATTTGAATTAAATCCACAACTTCCCCAATACGTACAAGCTGACGAAAGTAAACTGCGGCAAGTATTAATTAACCTTTTAGGAAACGCCATCAAATTTACCGATTCCGGTAGCGTAGTCTTGCAAGTCGGATTTTTGCAAGATGATAAGGAGACAAGGGCAAAAGAATTTACACCTTCCCAATCTTCTTCACTACGTTTGCATTTTCAAATAAAAGATACCGGAAAAGGAATTGCACCGGAAGAATTAAATAAGATTTTTGATGCTTTCGTGCAAAGCAACCCTACCTACCAAGTTGAAGATGGAACAGGTTTGGGATTGGCTATCAGTAAGCGCTTCGTAAATTTAATGGGTGGTGATATTAAGATTGAAAGCGCTTTATTCAAAGGAACAACGGTTCAATTTGATATTTTGGTTGATTTAGCCGAAGAAATTACGGAAATTGCTCAATGTCTTGTTCCTCAAGGGCGTATTCTTCGTTTAAAACCCAATTATTCAAATAATCGCATTCTTGTAGTCGAAGATAACTGGGATAACCGTCAACTATTTTTACAAATTCTTGTACCTTTAGGATTTGAAATCATTGAAGCAACTAACGGGCAAGAAGCAATAAAATTATGGGAAAAAGAACAGCCCAATCTTATATTCATGGATATGCGAATGCCGGTAATGGATGGTTATCAAGCTACTAAGATTATTAAACAAAAGATGATTGAAAATCAAAATCAAAAAAATACTGCCATCATCGCTTTAACGGCAACGGCATTTAATGAAGATAGACAATCTATGTTGAAATTGGGTTGCGATGATTTTATCCGCAAACCGTTTCAAGAAGATCTTCTGTTAAATAAAATTGCTCAGTATTTAGGAGTTGAATATATTTATGAATCTGAAAACAATGGCAATAGTATTAGTTATTCCGAACAAAGTAATTTAAGTAAATTAAATAAATTAACCCCCGAATCTTTGAAAGTGATGTCAGAAGAATGGTGTAAATCTCTTTATGAGCGAGCAACTAACTGCAATCAAGATTCAGTTTTACAACTATTATCTGAAATCCCCGAACATTATCACAGCCTCAAACTGCAACTTGAAGAATTAGCAGATAATTATCAGTTTGATGAAATTTCTAACCTCAGCAAGCAGTCAACAGTTAGCAGTTAGCAGTTACAGTTACTACCCGTAAATTGAGACTCCACCTACATCAAAAGAATCAATAATTAACTGAATTGAAATCGAAAATACTTTCTACCTGAAGCTGTATTAGCTGAATTATTTGCTTATCTTATAGCGAAATTAAGATCGTTCATTATATAGAATGTATTTTTTCGGTTGGTTTAGGTGAAGCCGGAATCTGCAAGGAAATTTCAAATTTAACTCGATCTGAATCCAGATCCATAGGTAAAACCTTTATTTTCTCGATTCAGTAATATGCTGACAAGATAGAAATAGTAACAAAAGTTATAGAACTAGTTGATTCTTCTGGTATAATAAGTAAAACTGATAATTAAATATTACCTGCAATACTTGACAACAAGTAAATATTGGGAAAAATCATCAAAAATAGTCATCAAAAATTCCCGATAATATTTGTTGAATAAGTACAAATGGAATTCCCCTTCTGAAGAGGAATTCCATCGAAAATTCACGATTTGTGAAATAAGTCAATATTTACGCGATCAATAGTCAATCTAATAATCAACTGTTGATAGCATAAATATTGATTAGACAATAGCCATCGGACGGCTACCAGCAGCGTGACGGTCTATCACTTGGTCAATCAAGCCATAATCTTTGGCTTCCGAGGGCGACATGAAGAAATCCCTTTCGGTATCTTCTGCAATGCGCTCAATGGGTTGACCAGTATTTTCAGCTAAGTAATTATTTAGCTGTTGCTTATGATAGAGAATCTCTTTCGCTTGAATTTCAATATCGGTTGCTTGCCCTTGTGCCCCACCTAAAGGTTGGTGAATCATAATTCGAGAATGAGGTAAACTCATCCGCTTACCTTTAGTACCAGCAGTAAGCAAGAAAGCACCCATACTAGCAGCGAGTCCGGTGCAGATAGTACAAATATCCGGACGGATGTGTCTCATGGTATCAAAAATACCCATGCCAGCAGTTACCGAACCACCAGGAGAATTGATATACATATAGATATCTTTCTCCGCATCCTCTGCATCCAATAGTAGCAATTGAGCGACTATTAAATTAGCCACATTGCTATCGATAGGTTGTCCTAAGAAGATGATGCGATCGCGCAGCAGTCGCGAATAGATATCAAAGGCGCGTTCGCCGCGACCCGATTGCTCAATAACGATAGGAATCATGCAGCCTAGTTCATAGTTAGATTACATACATTTTATCGATTACTAAGCTAATTGTTGTCATCAGCAGTACGTTTGCAACAATATTGATGCTTAAGCGTAATATTTATCGACAAATCATTAAGTAATATAACTGTCAGTTGTTGATACAAATATAACAGAAGCTATATTTATATTGTTGGGTGTCCGGATAAAAGTATCATTGCAGGTAAAACAATAGTACGAGAGGTATATTCGCCCTTCTATTTAAACTTCAAATGCCATCTATTTAGAGTTACAGGAAAACGTCATGTTGAGAAGATTAGTACAAGCAACAATCATAACTTTGTTACTTAATATAATATTTGGATTAAGCGACCATACTAACCAAGTAATAAGTTCAAAAATAGAGTCTCCCATAGATACATACTCACAACCAGTGGTTAGTTTACTAGTTCGTTCTTTGAAATAGATTAGTCATATAGCGAGCTTAGTAGTAATATTGCCATAATAAGTATTGGTAAAAATATAGATATAAACGAGTAAAAAGCTGATTGCAGAAGTCTGTTAGCTTTATAGCGAATAATGTTACCGTATTCTTTACTGTATCTTTTATAAATTATTTCACTAATATCATTTAGCTTTCTTTTGTGTGGATACAGCCTAATCTTTTGCTACAAACTTCACTCTTTTTAGCGAATTTGCCGGTTTTAATTACCTATTTATCTATATTCCATCATACTTTTAACTGTGTATTTGGATACAAAGCATAAATTAAGAAACCGATCTTTTAAGGAAAGATCGGTTTCTTGATTTGTTCAATTTTCATAGTCGTTTTAATTAATCTTGGTAGTGAGAGCCGAACCCATAAAAATAAATCAAACGATCAATCGCAAGCGCAAATTAATATAAACGCTTAAACGATTCTCAAAGCGTATGGGATCGAATTTAAACGATAAACTAGGTGATAAGTACTTCGGCAAAATTAATTGTGCATTTGTCATTGCGAGTTGAACGGAGTGAAACGAAGCAACCGCAACACTTTGAGAAAGATCCGCTGTCGCTCGCAATGACACAAATAATTTTGCACACCCACTTATAAGGCTTTTCATCTTTTTGGAATTATGACTAATCGACTCGATCGCGCTCAAAGTCTTTACCTCCGCAAACACGCCGAAAATCCAATTGATTGGTGGAGTTGGTGTGACGAAGCCCACGCAACAGCTAAGTCGCAAAATAAACCGATATTTCTCTCCATTGGCTATTCAAGCTGTCACTGGTGTACCGTGATGGAAGGAGAAGCTTTTTCGGATTTGGAAATAGCTGAATATATGAATGCCAATTTTCTTCCAATCAAAGTTGATCGGGAAGAAAGACCAGATATTGACAGCATTTATATGCAATCATTGCAGATGATGAGCGGCAGTGGAGGTTGGCCGTTAAATGTTTTTCTTTCTCCCGATGACTTAGTACCATTCTATGCCGGAACCTATTTTCCTGTAGAAGAACGTTACGGCCGTCCGGGTTTTTTACAGGTACTGCAAGCAATTCGTCATTATTACGATACAGAAAAACAAGACTTACAAAAACGTAAAGCAGTTATTTTAGAATCGCTGCTCGAATCTGCTGTATTGCAAACCGAATCTACCGCAGCAACAGAAGACAATCAATTATTAAATAAAGGTTGGGAAACTTTCACTGGAATTATCAATCGCAATCAGCAGAGTAATAGTTTTCCTACGATCCCCTACGCACAGATGGCACTGCAAGGAAGCAGATTTGAGTTTGAATCAAGATATGATGGCAAACAAATTTGTAGTCAGCGAGGATTAGACTTAGCCCTGGGTGGAATTTTTGACCATGTTGCCGGTGGCTTCCATCGCTACACAGTCGATCCCACCTGGACGGTACCTCACTTTGAGAAGATGCTCTACGATAACGGTCAGATAGTTGAATATTTGGCTAACTTATGGAGTGCGGGGATCGAAGAACCACAATTTAGTCGTGCGATCGCCAAAACCGTAAAGTGGTTGCAAAGAGAAATGACAGCACCTCAAGGATATTTCTACGCTGCTCAAGATGCCGATAGTTTTATTACCCAAGAGGATGTTGAACCCGAAGAAGGTGCATTTTACGTTTGGAGTTACAGCGAATTAGAAGAATTATTAACTTCAGAAGAATTAACTCAACTGCAACAAACTTTTACAGTTACACCCAACGGTAACTTTGAAAATCAAAATGTTTTGCAAAAGCTCAACTCCGAACAATTAAGCGATTTGGTTGAAGCTATTTTAGAAAAATTATTTGTTGCTCGTTACGGTAACTTCTTCAGCGCGATCGAAACATTCACTCCCGCTCGTGACAACACCGAAGCAAAATCTAGTAATTGGCAAGGTAGAATTCCACCAGTTACAGATACTAAAATGATTGTTGCTTGGAATAGTTTGATGATTTCCGGTTTGGCGAGAGCTTACGCAGTATTTTCACAACCAGAATATCTTAAATTAGCAACTCAAGCAGCCGAGTTTATCTTAGAAAATCAATTTGTTGATGGAAGATTTCACAGATTGAATTACGAAGGTAAACCAAGTGTATTGGCGCAATCTGAGGATTACGCTTTATTTATCAAAGCTTTGTTAGATTTGCATCAAGCTTCCTTGAAAACAGAAAATAAATCTTCTTTATGGCTAGAAAAAGCAATTTCCCTACAAGAAGAATTTGATGAATATCTATGGAGCGTCGAACTGCATGGTTATTTTAATACAGCAAGCGATGCCAGCCAAGAATTGATTGTCAGAGAACGCAATTATATAGATAGCGCTACACCTTCTGCCAACGGAATCGCTTTATCCAATTTGGTACGACTAACCTTAATTACAGATAATCTTCAATACTTAAATTTAGCAGAACAAGGATTGAAAGCATTTCGCAAGGTTATGAATGATGCAACTCAAGCTTGTCCCAGTTTATTTGTCGCTTTGGATTGGTACAGAAACTGTACTTTAATTCGTACCCAAAAAGAGCGGATAAACTCGCTTATATCTAAATTCTTACCCGTTGCAATGTTTGTCGAGCAATCCGATTTACCGCAAAATAGCATTGGTTTAGTTTGTCAAGGATTAAAATGTCTTGCACCAGCCCAAAGTGAAGATAAATTGTTGGAGCAAGTAGTTTCTAGTTATAAGAGAGGGGTTGGGAGTTAGGAGTTAGGAATTAGGAGTTAAGAATCATTAAATCTTTGACACCTGTCCCCTCGAACCTATACTCTAACGAAACAACTATTTATTGATAACTGTTAATTGTTAACTGTTAACTGTTAACTGCTCACTGATGAAACATACGCTTTCGGTACTTGTAGAAGATGAGGCGGGAGTTCTCTCGCGAATTTCGAGTTTATTTGCGCGTCGTGGCTTTAATATCGAAAGTCTTGCCGTAGGTCCTGCCGAACAACAGGGAATTTCCAGAATTACAATGGTTGTACCTGGTGATGACCGCATTATTGAACAACTTACGAAGCAATTATATAAGTTAATTAACGTTCTCAAGGTTCAGGACATCACAGAAATTCCCTGTGTGGAACGAGAATTAATGTTGATTAAGGTTAATGCTACTAGTATTAATCGTTCGGAGATTGTCGAATTAGCTCAGATTTTCCGAGCGCGAGTAGTAGATGTTGCAGAAGATTCCTTAACTGTGGAAGTTGTTGGAGATCCAGGAAAAATAGTCGCGATCGTGCAGGTGCTGCAAAAGTTTGGTTTGCGAGAAATAGCGCGTACCGGAAGAATTGCACTAACTCGCGAGTCTGGTGTGAATACAGAATGGCTCAAGTCTTTACAAGCGAAAGTTTAGTTTAAGTGGGCAAAATCCCTCTAAATCGGGGGCTTGTAGTAGGAGTGCTTCGATGAATGAATCATAAATAATTCAATTTATTTTATTTTATTTAGGACTTACGCAAAGCCCCCCTTAATAAGGGGGGTTGGGGGGATCTTAACGTTGGGAATACCTAATTTATTGTTACGGTTGCGTAAGTCCTGTAATTATCTCCCCATCCCCCTATCTCCTCTCCCCTAATATCTCCATAATTAATCAAAAATTGTCTGTTGATTTACGAAAGCATCAAATTAATGCCAAATTGGCATGACTCAGTTCCAAAAAACTGTTAAATATTATATTGAGATAAAAAAAACAGATAAATCCGTTACAGCAAGAATTATTTTTTTTGGTAATTTCTTGCTTAACTTTTGGTTGTGTTTATGAGGAGTGTGTGGTTTAATCTGTACGATCTATGAATGCTCAATAGTAGGCAGTTATAAAATTGCTGATTTTTATAGAACAATTTTTTGGTGCTGAGTGGCAATGTAAAAATTCTATGGCTGGCGAAGCAATAAATTCATTCGAGAATGACGACATATTGCTTTTAAAGGAAGTTGTAATAGTAGAAAAAGTTTGGTATTTTCTAACTTTGATACTATAAAACGGGATGAAATAAGAATTACTCCGAACCTTTTATTTAAGATAATTCGCGATCGCAAGTGCATGAAGGTACTCCTGTGTGTAGTTAACACTGTTTATTATTTAAGGAGATAAAATACATCTACCAAGTAAAAAAGTAATGGTTTTAATAATTAACTTAGTCCATATTTTGCAAAGCAAATGTGCTTTATAAGTCAGTGTCAGTGCAATAGTTAAGTCAATTCAATGGTTGGTTGGTTGTTTGCCCTCTCTGATTTTATATTGCTCTATCTATTTTCTGATAGAGATATCTGGTGTTGCGTGCAAATAATTTACATTGATGGCATTACCAATTGATGCTCTGATGATTGTACTTGAGGGTATGCTTGTGGCAAATTTTCCAGGAGGTATTTAGAACTATGAATAGTTTATTCATGGTTTCTCATTGGCTACTTGATAAATCGACAAAGGTTTTATTAAGGAATTTATTGAAGCTGAGAAACCGTCATTTACTGATATTCGATATTATTGTTTTCGCGATTACGCCGCTTTTAGCCCTGATACTGCGATTAGATGGCAATTTAGCTCTTCAAACATACATACCCGATTTAGTAACGGCAACATTGCTTTTTTTAGCCGTTAAGATTGGTGTTTTTTATAGTTTTGGTTTTTATCGTCGTTATTGGCGATATGCGGGTGTAGAAGAATTGACTTATGTAGCTATGTTAATAGTAGCTGCGGTGGTAATGCAAACTCTGTTATTTGATGTTGTGGATTTCACCGTACCTTGGGCTGTAGATAGATTGCCACAGTCGCTACCATATATTGATGGATTGCTTTCATGTATTTTCATTGGTGGGTTACGTTTTAGCATTCGGGTTGTTGAGAGAAGTAAAAATTCCCGTATCGCTTTTAGCCCTGGATTTCACCATCAAGGCGAACGAGTACTTATAGTCGGTGCGGGAAGTGCTGGAGTAAGTCTCGTAGAACAAATGCAGAAAAACTATGATTTGGGTTTTCGTGCTGTTGGATTTATTGACGACGATCGAACCAAATTAAACGCACGTATTCGAGGAGTTCAGGTAGTTGGCGATCGCCATTCGATTCCCGATCTTTTAGAACCTTTAAATGTAGATAAGGTAATTATCGCAATGCCCTCGGTAGCGGGGGAAGTGATTCGGGAAATCGTCGATATTTGTAAATCTACCGGAATACAAACTTGTACTTTACCGGGGATAAACGAAATCCTTAACGGTAAAGTCAGCTTAAACAGTATCCGAGATGTGAGAATCGAGGATTTACTCAGACGGGAACCCGTGCAGACAGAGATTGAAAAAGTTGCTGAATTTATCAATGGAAAAAGAGTTTTAATTACGGGTGCAGGTGGTTCGATAGGTAGCGAACTTTGTCGTCAAATTTGCTCTTGTCATCCCAAAGAAATAATGTTGGTGGGGCACGGTGAAAATTCTGTTTTTAACATCCAGCAAGAATTGAATCTGCTAGTACAATTCTTAAAAGACGATAGCAGAAGCAGTGGACAGGCAACTCGAATTCATGGATTTATAGCTGATATCCGGTTTAAGGATAGACTCAGACACGCTTTCGATAAATTCAAACCCGATGTAGTTTTCCATGCAGCAGCACACAAACACGTGCCCTTGATGGAAATGAATTCCCCAGAAGCAATCACTAACAACGTGATTGGTACTAAGAATTTGGTGGAAGAAGCATTGCGATGCAACGTCAAACACTTTGTGATGATTTCCACCGATAAAGCGGTAAATCCTACTAACATCATGGGTGCTAGTAAGAGAGTTGCAGAAATGGTAGTACTGCAAACGGCGAAACAAAGCGGTAAATCTTACCTTGTAGTACGTTTTGGTAATGTTTTGGGTAGTAGGGGCAGCGTAGTTCCTACCTTCAAAAGACAAATTGCCGCAGGTGGCCCGATAACCGTAACTCATCCAGATATCTGTCGTTACTTTATGACTATACCTGAAGCAGTACAGCTAGTTTTACAGGCAGCAGTTTTGGGTAGAGGTGGTGAAGTACTGATGCTCAACATGGGCGAACCTGTAAAAATTGTTGATTTAGCTTCACAATTAATTCGGCTTTCTGGTTACAGAGTAAACAAAGACATAGACATAGTTTTTACAGGCTTACGACCGGGAGAGAAATTGTTTGAAGAGTTGTTTATAGAAGGAGAAGAATACGACCCCACAGAACATGAAAAGCTGTTTATGGTCAAGAATTCGAGTCGAATTATACCGACTACTTTGAATGTTTCCGTAAATGCACTTCGTCAAGCTGCGGATAAAAATGATACTAATTCAATCAAGTTTTTGTTGGAGCAATTGGTACCGGGGTATAAGCCGAAGTATTTGGATGATTGGGGGCACAAAGAAGATTTGACTAACAGCAATTATGCTGTAAACAATTTAGATGAAAGCAATAAGAGAAAAGTTGAACCAAAAAGGGCGTAAATCTTTTGGAGGAAGAAAAAAAGGCTCGTACTGTGGTAATTATGTGTTTATAAAACTTTATATTCACGGGATGTGTTTAGGAATACTAAAGGTATGAAAATGAGCCTCAAAAAGTACGTCAGTAGTTTATCTTTAATCGCTATTACTAGTATGGCTTATGGCTGCCGTATCATGCCTTTAAATGCTCATACGGTAAACACTTCGTATAGCGAAAGTTTTGATAATTTCCCTAATCCAGAAAGGGGATTTTATATTCCCTTTAATCCAGAGCCATATCAAAATAAAGCTTTTTCTCCTTTACAACTTTCGGAGTTAAAAAAAGCTAGAAATGAAAATTTGAGTTTAGTTCGTCGGATTTATCTAATACCAGATCGATTTGCACCGCTACCGGAGTCTTTTCTAAATTTGGTATTGCAAGATTTGCAAACTGCACGAGAAGCTGGAGTAAAGTTAATTATTCGGTTCACCTACAATTGGCAAGGAGGAGGTGAAGATGCTCCAAAAGATGAAATCCTTTCTCATATGGAACAGCTAAAACCAATACTTCAGAAAAACTATGATGCTATTGCATACTTACATTCAGGTTTTATTGGATATTGGGGAGAGTGGAATCGTTCAACAAACGATTTGCTTAATATTACAGATAAAAAAGATATTCTTTTTAAATTATTATCCGTAGTTCCATCTGAAAGAATGGTGGCTTTACGTTATCCAGCTGATAAAACAGAAGTTTATGGTACTGAAAGTCCTCTAACTTCTTCAGAAGCTTTTAACGGTTCCAATCGAGCCAGAACCGGAGCTCATAACGATTGCTTTTTAGCTAGTATAGATAATTGGGGTACTTATAAGGATACTGATGAAAGCATTATAGAACAACAAAAAAATTTCTTGAACCAAGATAATCAATATTTAGTCCAGGGAGGCGAAACCTGTAACTCTGATAGTCAAGCACAGCCATACATCGGTTGTGATAATGCCTTGCAAGAATTAGAACGGATGCGTTGGAGTGCAATAAATTACAGTTACGATGAAGGCGTTTTAGATACTTGGAGAAACCAAGGTTGTATAGAAGAAATCAAACGCCGTTTAGGTTATCGATTTAAGCTCGTAAATTCAGAAATTCCTGACATTTTCAAACCGGGTGACAAGTTTTTTGCCAAGTTGGAAGTTGAGAATATTGGATGGGCTAGCCCTTACAACCCACGTTTACTAGAAATAGTTTTACGTAACCGTGAAACAAACAAAGAGTATTATTTGCGAGTGAATGAAGATCCTCGTAGGTGGTTGCCAGGTAGCAGTAATACTGTAAATGTAGAAGCTGGTTTACCTGAAGATATCACGGCCGGAGAGTATGATATCTTTTTGAATTTACCAGACCCTACACCTAAATTGTACAATCGACCAGAATATTCAATTAGGTTAGCAAATGTTGATGTTTGGGAAGAGTCTACAGGATACAACTCTTTGTTACGTAGCATTGTTATTGATACACAGGCAGAAGCAGATACCTATTCGGGCAGCGATTATTTTCAGTCACGTTAGTTACCAGACATAATGAAAAATCTGCAATACTCTCACTTAGTTACTTTTTGGAAAAAATTGACAAGCGGCTCTACTAGTAGGCAAATATTTGGCGCAGCCATTACGGTTGGTTTAGGAACAGCTTTAGTAAAAATAGCTGCTATGGCAAAAGAATTGTTAGTGGCTTGGAGATTTGGTACGCAAGATGAGCTTGACGCATTTTACATTGCCCTAGCAATTCCTAGCTTTGTCATCAATGTTACTACTGGTGCTTTTAATTCTGCCTTTATACCTACCTATATTCAGGTACTTCACAAACAAGGAGTAAAAGCAAGTCAAGAACTTTTCAGTAGTGCAACCAGATGTAATATAGGGCTGCTAGTAATCGCAGGTGTATTCGTTGTCATAACCGCTCCGGTGTATCTGCAATTGATTGCATCGGGGTTGAGTTCCCAAAAGTTGAGCTTAACATTTAATCTACTTTTAGTTATTGCGCCTTTTATTCTGCTGTCGGGCATTAGTGCAATTTGGGGTGCTGTGTTTAATGCCCGAGAGCATTTTGCTTTGTTTGCGTTGGTGCCAGTCGTTACTCCCTTAATCACAATCGCATTTCTATTAAGATTGAAATCTTGGGGAATATTTGCTTTCGCTAGCGCGCTATTATGCGGTGCATTAGTAGAAATAGTAATCTTAGGTGTAGGGCTTTATAAGCAAGGTATTTCACTTTACCCAAAATGGTATGGATTCGACTCAAACCTACGTCAAGCTAGCAATCAGTATGCCCCAATGATTGCAGGGTCTTTGATGACCTGTAGCGCCGGTATTGTAGATCAGGTAATGGCAGCAATGTTATCACCTGGTAGTGTTGCAGCATTAAATTACGGTAATAGACTAATTATCTCTCCTATTAGTCTGATGAGTTTAGCTTTAGGCACTGCTGTTATTCCTTACTTTTCAAAAATGGTTGCGTCTGGGGATTGGAAAGGCGTAAGTCATACTCTTAAACATTATCTGTTAATTATTTTTTTGATTACAGTACCCTTAGCAGCAATAATGTTTATTTATGCACAACCTATTATAGAACTATTTTTCCAAAGAGGCTCATTTACGAGCGAAGATACAGTTTTGGTGGCTCAGATACAAAGTTTTTATGCCTTGCAAATACCTTTTTATATAGGTTGTATTTTACTTTTAAAATTAATTTCCTCAATGCAACAGAATCAGATATTAATGTGGGTTTCAGGATTTGGTTTAGTGGTAAATATTCTGGGAAACTATTTATTTATACAATGGCTGGGTATAAAAGGTATAGCTTTATCTACTAGCTGTGTATATTTGTTTTCTTTTTTATATTTACTTGTAGCGGTAAATAAACAATTAAAGAAATATCGCAAAATGCAAAATAAATGCAATTAATATTTTTTTAGGTCTATCGCTGTTGGTTCCACGCGCAAATATTAAATGAGATGATAAATAATTTATTTATGTTGAAAAAAATCTAACCACTATAAGTATAAAATTTTAATCTGCTTGATTAAACTTAGCATTAACTTCCCCAAAGAATAACTTAAAATACACAATTACACTTTTTGCAACAGAATCAATGACTTCTAGAGTAGACAATCAATATATTTTTACAGTTTTCACTCCTACATATAATCGTGCCGATACTTTAGATGGTGTTTATGAAAGTCTAAAGAATCAAACCTTTCAAAATTTTGAATGGCTAATAGTTGATGATGGCTCTACAGATAATACGAAAAAAAGAGTAGAGCAATGGCAAAGAACAAATAAATTTCCTATACGGTACATTTGGCAAAATAATAAAGGTAAACATATAGCATTTAACCGTGGAGTAAAAGAAGCAAAAGGAGAATTATTTTTGAATTTGGACTCTGATAATAGATGTGTACCTCAAGCATTAGAAAGATTTAAACTTCATTGGGATTTAATTGGAAATGAGAAAAGAAATAATTTTTCTGCGGTGACTGCTCTTTGTGTAAACACAAAAGGTCAATTAATTGGAGATAAGTTTCCCGATGATATAATTGATTCTAATGCGTTTGAGATTAGAACAAAATATCGAATTTTTGGAGAAAAATGGGGATTTCAAAAAACTAATATTCTAAAAAAATTTACGTTTCCAGAAATTGCTGATGAAAAATTCGTTCCCGAAGACTTAATTTGGAACAGAATTAGCCTTTTTTATCAAACAAGATTTATTAATGAAGAGTTGGGAATCTATCGAGAATTAGGCGATGATAGCTTAACAAAGTCAATGACTAAAGTGCGCGTAAATAGTGTCCGGGCAACTATAATGTATTATAAAGAATATTGTCAATTACCCGTACCAATAAAATGGAAAGTACGGCAAACTATCAACTATATTCGTTTTTCTGTGCATGGCAAAGTTAAATTACATAAAATAATTTTAGATTCCGGCTACAGTTTTTTAACTATTATGCTTTTGCCTTTAGGCTATTATTTTTATCTATCAGATAAATATCAATTTTCCAAATAAACCTAAAACTAACTAACATATAACGTGGATTTATTTATGAAACACATAGCTTTTTTTATTCCGAGTATGGAAGGTGGGGGTGCTGAAAGAGTAGTTATAAATCTGCTAGAAGAAATGCTTTTACAAGACGTTAATTTAGATTTGATTTTAGCAGCAGTAGAAGGACCTCTTTTAAGTCAAGTACCTAAACAAGTACGTATTATAGATTTAGCAGCAGGAAGAGTTATTAATGCAATTTTACCTTTGTGCCGTTACTTAAGACAATACAAACCACAGGCATTAATATCCCATATGTCTCATACTAATGTCATATCTGTTTTAGCGAAAGACTTAGCAGTTACCAAAACTGAATTAATACTGGTGGAACATAATACTTTTTCAGCATCCAAATCTAAATCGATGCGGGCTAAACTGGTTCCACCATTGATGAAATTAGTTTATCCTCGTGCAAATCATGTAGTTGGAGTTTCTCAGGCTGTATCGGACGATTTAGAAATTCAACTTAGTTTAAAAAAAGGTACAGTTAAGACAATATATAATCCCGTAGTTAATGAAAATCTGATTTCTAAAGCCAAAGCACCTTTAAAACATTCCTGGTTTCAAGAAGATGCTCCTCCCATCTTTGTTGCAGTAGGAAGACTTACAGCACAAAAGGATTTTGTTACTCTTATTAAAGCTTTTGCACTATTAAGACAAAAAAAAATAGCTCGCTTAATGATTTTGGGAGAAGGAGAATTAAGAAATGAATTGGAAATGTTGATTGAGAAACTAGGTATAGGAGATGATGTTTCCATGCCTGGTTTTGTCGCAAATCCTTATAAATATATGAATAAGGCAAATGCATTTATACTTTCTTCTTTATGGGAAGGTTTACCGACAGTATTAATTGAAGCGTTGGCTTGCGGTTGTCCGGTTATTTCTACAGATTGTCCTAGCGGTCCGAGAGAAATTTTAGACGCAGGTAAATATGGAGAGTTGGTTCCTATGGGTGATGTAGAAGCTCTTTTTCAAAAAATGTTAAACGTTCTTCATTCGCCTGTAGATAAAAAATTATTAACTCAACGAGCGATGTATTTCTCCTTTGATAAAGCTGCTTCAAGATACTTAAATATATTAGCAAAAAATTGAAATACAGAAAAAATAATTATTCATGTTTATAAAAAGCTCAATTAGGAGAATCGAATGCTGGCAATAGCATACTTAGGACTAACATTATTTATTCTATTTATAGAAATTGTTAGAAAGAAGAAAGTAGTATTTGACTTTTTGAGCTTTTTTAATTTAATGTTTTGCTTAATGTATCCTTTTCCCGCTTTTTTGATGTCAGCTAACTTAGCTTTTGATGGGAGCGAATACACCGGAGCTTTTAAGTTTAGTATTTATGATGCTCAAGTTTTGCTAGCAATATTCTTAGGATATTTTGTTATTATTATTGGTTTTTATAGTATTTCTGCTAAAAATTATGCTAGAAAAACAACTGTTACATGGCAAGGTGATAAACAGATTTTAAGAATAGCAATATTTCTGTTGCTATTTTCATGTATATCCGTACAGATATATGCTTATCAATTTGGTGGACTTATGAGTGCTATATCTAAAGCTACTTTTATCAGAACGGCTGTGGCTGAAGGAGGAACTTTAGTATTCTTCAAGCATTTTATGTTTTTATCATTTTGTCCTTCGTATTTATTAGCTGCTTTTATTTTTGACAAAAAAACAAGAAAACACAAATTATTTTTATATACAGCATTTGTAATTTCAGCATTCAGTACAGTAATTGGAGTTACAATTACTGGTGGTCGCGCACATTTAATCATTTATTTCTTAACTTTTTATTTAGTAAAAATTATAGTTAGTAAAAAAGTACCTTGGTTACTAACTATTTCTCTTTTACTTCCATCTATTCTTTTTATTTTATACGGAAAAGCATTTTTTTTCAGTTTGAGTGGTATAAAAGATGGCTTTGATTCCGTTCTAGAACTACTTGTAACATCAATAGAAAGTCAATCAGAAGATTCTGACGGTTTTAGTAGTTTAGTAGCAAACTTCTCGTATCAAATATATTCTTTGAAAGCGGCTTTGGAAGCAGATTTACCGTTACGTTTATTTATAGATTGGTATTATGGAATAATTTCTTTTCTTCCAGAACGTTTAATCGAAGTTGAAATACCGGAAACATTATCAACCTTCAATACTCGTTATATTGCTGGGAATAATGATTTTATGATTCCAACAGGGATGTTTGCTTTTGGTATTTACAGTCTTTCCTGGCCGGGATTAATAATTGTTTGTTTTATTTATGGTTGGGTTGGTTGTTTTCTAGAAAACTTTTTTTATAATAATCTGAATCAAGCTGCTTGGATGCCTTTTCTATATGTAATGGCAGCACAGATTTGGATAGATTTTTTTACCGCAGGAGATCCAGAAATTTTCTTGTTTGCAGATTTTGGTTATTTATTATCAATTTTTATATTGTTTGCAGTAGGAAGTCGAATTTCAATAAATAAATTTAGCAGAGATAAAATTAAGCAGTTGCCATAAATTTATGTTAGTCAAAGATAAATCAGCAAATAAAATTGTAATCGTTTTTATCACCACCGATTTAGATATGGGTGGTGCTGAAATTATGCTTTATCATCTACTATCAAAAATTAATAGACAGCAATTTAGTCCTATTGTGGTTTCTTTGATAGATGGTGGTGTATGGGGTAATCGTATTGAAGCTTTAAAAATACCACTACATACAATTAAAATGCAGCAAGGAAAACCTACACTTGCTGCTGTTTTAAGGCTAATTAAAACAGTTAATAGACTCAAACCTGATATAATTCAAGGCTGGATGTATCATGGAAACTTAGCTGCACAGTTAACTAGTATTTTTTCTGCGGGTAAAGTTCCTGTTTTTTGGAGTATTCATCATTGTCCGACTTCCCTAAGCTCTGAAAGAATCATGACTAGAGCTATTATAAAAGTCGGCGCTAACATATCTCAATTTAATTATAAAGTTATTTTTGTTTCTGAAAATAGTCAGAAATTACACGAACAATTAGGATACAACTCTGATAATATCTGTGTAATTCCCAACGGTTTTGATACTGATTTATTTAAGCCTTCGGTTACTGCAAAAAGAGAATTACGAGATGAATTAAACTTATCGCAATCAAGTGTATTGATAGGATTAATTGGTCGCTTTCACCCGATGAAAGATCATGCTAATTTTTTCCAGGCTGCTGCATTGATTGTAAATGATTACCCTGAAGCTCATTTCGTTTTAGCTGGGACTGATGTTGACTTTAATAATACAAATTTAACTAATTTAATCACCAAATTAAATCTTACTAATCGCGTGCATTTATTAGGAGAAAGACGTGATATGAACCGGATTATCCCAGCTTTAGATATTCTCAGTTTATCTTCTGCATTTGGCGAAGCTTTTCCTTTAGTTATTGGAGAAGCAATGTCTTGTTGCGTAACTTGTGTAGTGACAGATGTGGGAGATTCTGCATTAATTGTTGGTAATACGGGAAAAATTGTACCTCCAAGAGACTCCAAAGCATTAGCTAAAGCTTGGAAAGATTTGATGAGTGTCGGTGTAGAAGGTAGACAAGCTTTAGGAAAAGAAGCAAGAGAAAGAGTCATTGCATCGTTTTCTTTAAAGTCTATCGTAAATAGATATGAGAAATTGTACGAAACAGCATTTAAAAATATAATTTCTATTTAAGTATGAAAAACCTTTTAATCATCACTACCATTCCAGATACCCTCACAGCCTTTCTACTACCATTTGCGCGACATTTCCGCGCTCAAGGTTGGCGAGTTGATGCAATGGCTTGTGGAATTTATGATTGCGACAAATGTCAAGAGGAGTTTGACCATCTCTGGGAGGTAAAATGGTCGCGCAATCCTTTAAGCCCACAAAATTTAGTCACTGCACCGCGTCAAATTCAAGCAGCTGTGGAGCAAGGGGAATACGATATAGTTCACGTTCATACTCCGGTAGCTGCTTTTGTTACCCGTTATGCTCTAAGAAATTACAGAAAGCGAGGAAAAACAAAGGTCATTTACACAGCCCACGGTTTTCACTTCCATAGTGGTGGAACAGCTTTAAAAAATACGGCTTTCCTTGGGTTAGAAAAGATTGCGGGGAATTGGACTGACTATTTAGTTACTATTAATCGTGAGGACGAGGAAGCTGCAAAGCGTCATAAGTTGATTTCCCAGGAAAGAATTCGATATACGCCGGGAATTGGCGTAGATTTGGATTATTACAGTTCTCATACTACTTCTCTATCTCAAGTTGAGAAAGTACGTCAAGAATTGAATTTACGTACCGATACTAAACTTTTTTTATCGGTAGCTGAATTTATCCCTCGCAAGCATCCACAAGATATTTTGAGGGCATTTGCTAGTGTCAATCCTCCTGATGCCTGTTTGGCTTTTGCTGGAGATGGAGATTTACTTGAAGAAATGCAGCAGTTAGCAAATCAATTAGGAATAAAAGAAAAAATACGTTTCCTCGGACACCGGAATGATATTCCAACTTTGATGAGAGCGGCTTTTGCTACTATCCTTGCTTCCGAACAAGAAGGGCTTCCTCGAAGTGTTATGGAATCATTGTCTTTAGAAACTCCTGTTATTGGTAGCGATATTCGCGGAACTAGAGATCTAATTTCATCCGAGTGTGGAATTCTTTTCCCTGTTGGAAATGCAGAAAAACTCGCAGATGCAATCAAATATTTGCTAAATCATCCTCAATCCGCTTCCATAATGGGAAAACGAGGACGAGAACACATGAATAATTTCAACTTGCCTCACATTATCAAACTTCATGAAAGCTTATACAACGAAGCCTTATCTCTAAAATCCAAGCAAATCAACGAATATTCAACACAAAACAGTTAATCATAAATCTTGCAAAAACAAATTACTGCCAAATTGGCAACAAAAATTAACTAATTTTAGTTATGTTTACTATGGATTGAAGATTTAATTTTCAATCTTAATTACGTAATTATTCATATTTTGCACCAATAAAAAGGTAAAAAATATTTTACTTAATACGGAAAGCGGACGAATTCATGCTTTCCTCGTTTTGTTGGGTGTCATTAGTTTAGTAATGTGTAGCAGCTTATTAGAGTCAATCCGTCTGCTTTCATTACGATGTAATTCTTAGAAAGGTTTACCAGCTAATTGCTGCAAAGATATTTGGTTGAATTGAATTCTGAAGTAAAGGGATGTATTTATGATTGCTCAAGAATTACAGGGTGAGCGTAGTAAAAGTAGTCGCATCATAAAATCTATATTGGATAGAGTTGTTGCAGCGATCGCCCTATTAATGTTTTCTCCTCTGATATTGATAGTGGCGATCGCAATTTATTTTCGCATGGGCAGCCCGTTGATTTTCAGTCAGCCTCGTCCCGGTCAGGATGGTAAGATTTTTCGATTTTACAAGTTTCGCTCCATGACGGACGAGCGGGATGCTCAGGGTAATTTATTGGATGACGAATTACGTCTGAGTGCTTTTGGTGAATTTTTACGGGAAAGTAGTTTAGATGAACTTCCACAACTGTGGAATGTTGTCAAAGGTGACATGAGTATTGTCGGACCTCGCCCTTTATTAGTAAGATATCTCGAACGTTACACTCCCGAACAAGCGCGTCGTCATGAAGTAAAACCCGGTATCACCGGATGGGCGCAGATTAATGGGCGTAGATTACTCGATGGAGATTGGGAAAAGAAATTCAGATTGGATGTTTGGTATGTAGATAATTGGAGTCTATGGTTAGACTTAAAAATTATCTTGATGACAGTAGTAAAAGTCTTGCGGAAAGAAGAAATCACCCAACCAGGGCACGCTACTGGTGCAGAATTTATGGGTAGCAAAGTGAATGGCTGAGTTGATTTGAGGATAAAGAACGTAATTTTGATGAGGTAAAAACAAATGAAACAACTGTGGGAGGTAGGTTCCGAGTTTGACTGGAGTAATGATTTTATTAGTCCTATAGGAGAAGCAGCTAATTTACCGTCGGATTACGAATTATTCTCTACTGGATGCGCCAGCTTGTTTGGTTTGGAGAAAATTCTTAATAAGAAGCGTGACAAAAAACTAAGACTACACCTACCGTGTTTTTTCTGTATGGAAGCAGCATCCAAACTTGCCAAGGCTTTCGATATCTGCTGGTACAGAGATTTGCCAACTCAAAAGTATCCCGATTTTGATACGCTTGATGCTTCTTATGGAGATTTAGTCCTAGCAGTCAATTTGTTTGGAACTAAATCACCAGAAGTTTGGTATGATTGGCAGGAAAAACATGATGATGTAATTTTAGTTGAAGACCATAGCCACGACCCTTTTTCAACTTGGGCATTGCAGAGTCAAGCCGATTACGCAATGGCTTCTCTGCGTAAAACTTTACCAATACCCGATGGGGCAATAATTTGGTCTGGGAAAAATTTACCGTTACCGAAAGCGTCCAAATCTGAGTCAGATGGGGCTTATAAGCGTTTGAGTGCAATGCTGCTAAAGCGAGCTTATCTGAGTGGTGGTAATGTTAGTAAAGATACCTATCGACAGCTTGAAATTGAGAGTCAGGAGAGTCTCGATGATGTCAGCAACGATCGGATTTCTGCTTTCTCAGCAAATGTTTTAAGCAGCTTGGACGTAAAGCAGTTTAGAAGAAGACGGGAAGCTAATATTAAGCATTTTCTCAATTTGGCTTTATCCAAGCAAGAGAAAAACTGGCAACCACTTTTTAGCTCTTGGGAAAATGGTTCGGTACCTTTTAATAGTATTATTGTTTGTCTAAATCGTGAAGTTAGAGACTCTTTACGTAAATATCTGATTGCTAAGAGTATTTTCCCACCAATTCATTGGCCACAACCCCATAATGGAATGACATCAAACGATCTAGAGGCAATCGATTTATCAAATCGAATTTTAACAATACCTACAGATCAACGTTATTCCTTAGATGACGTGACACGAGTTGTAACGATTATAAAAGAATTTTTTACTCCAGGTGAGATTGATTCATCTATGTACGCAAATTCTCTACGATCTAGTTAATCAACAACTAACAACTATCAATATATGGAAACTTTAATTAAAGGACTCTCCGAAGAACAGCTAGAATTATTACCAACAGAAGAAGATGTTGCTTTTTACGAAGAACACGGTTGGTTTATATCTAAAAAGATTGTTCCCGACAAGATTCTTGATGAAGGATTTTTAGGTGCCCAAAAGTTCTATCGTGGGGAAAGAGATGCGACAATCCCCTATGCAACTGGTTACAGTGATTGGAAACCGGGAGATGGTGATGCTGTCAGGAACAATCAACACGTTTCTTATCGTAAGAAGGAATTACGTAAATTACTTCACCCGATTATTGGAGCCGTAGCTGCAAAGTTGGCTAGAAGTAAAGGAGTTAGATTATTTGAAGATACCTTAGTTTATAAGGCTCCTATTAACAATAATGTAAAGGGTGGTGTAGTCGGATGGCATACCGATTATTCGTACTCTTCCGTATGCACTTCTAATAATATGCTTTCGGCTTGGATTCCCTTCCATGATGTTGATGAAAAAAGAGCGCCATTAGTAATGATAGATGGCAGTCATAAATGGAAGGGAAACGAGCATATGCGTACTTTCAATAATCAAGATTTGAAAGATGTAGAAAAATCATATTTTGAAGCTGGGAAAAAAGTTGTTGAAGTACCAATGATTTTAGAGAAAGGGCAAGTTAGCTTTCATCATTGCTTAACTATTCACGGTAGCTATCCCAACCGCAGCGATCAATTTCGTATGGCATTTGCTTTGTATTTACAAGACTACGACAACCGCTATCAAGTTTACAAGAATCAAGGAAAACAGGTTCATCATTTCCTTGACAATATGTGCCGAAAATTACCCAATGGTAATCCAGATTATAACGATCCGGCAATATTTCCTACCTTATGGTCTGAATAATAAATTATTTAGCTAGTTCTTTTTTTCTGTTCGCCGTTACACGTTCCCTTTTAATTAAAAAAATCACCTTAAGAAAAAACAATGAATACCCAAATCATCGATTTATCCAACCCCCTTTGGAAGGAAACCTTAGATAAAGTCAAACATGATGTTTATCAATTGCCAGACTATATTTCTTTAGAAGCTAGTCGGAATAAACAGGTACCAGAAGCCATTTTAATTACCGATGGAGAAAAGATATTTTTTGCTCCTTATCTGATATCAAAGTGCGATAACGTAGTAGATTCGGGATTAATTTCAGAAGAAATATTTGATGTTAAATCTCCCTACGGTTATCCAGGAATTGTATTAAGTGAAGCAGCGGTTAATACACCTGGTTTCCCCGATGCTGCAATGGCTGAATTTAAACGGGTATTAGTTAGTAAGAATGTATGTTCGGCGTTTTTTAGAATGCATCCCATACTCAATGAAAACTTTAACGAGATTTTTGAGCCGGGATTATTTACCGAAAATGGAGAAACTGTTTCCGTTGATTTGAGAATTCCCGAATCTCAATTATGGTCTCATACGAGAAAAGGACATAAAAGCACGATTAATAAGTGCAAACGTTTGGGAATGGAAGCAAAATTCGTTCCTATCGAAGAATATTTAGACGACTTTACTGCTATATACCAAGAAACAATGGGAAGGGTAGAGGCAGCAGACAGATATTATTCCTTCGATCTAACATACTACGAAGAGATGCGAACAGCTTTAGGCGATAAACTACACCTTTGTATTGTTGAATATGAAAACGAAGTAGCTTGTGCGGGATTATACACGGAAGTCTGCGGTATAGTTCAAAGTACTTTGGGTGGAACTAAAGATAAATTTGTCGATCTATCTCCAAGCAGTTTAGAAACAGATTGCGCTCGTTATTGGGCGCATCAACGCGGAAATCAGTTCCTACATTTGGGTGGAGGAGTAGGTGCTTCTAAAGACCCAGTTTATAACTTTAAAGCCGGATTTTCCAAGCTAAGACATAGTTTTTATACCTTAAGACTAATAGTCGATGAGCAAAAATATGGTTATCTTGTGGAGATGAAAGCAAAATCTTTAGATGTTCCTGTAGAGAACCTGCTGTCGTCTAACTTTTTCCCTGCATATCGCTCTCCTCAAGCACCATTAAAATGATAAAACAAATTCTACTTTCTACACCCCAGATGGCGAACAAGAATTAAAGTTCGTCAAAGAAGCTTTTGACACTAATTGGATAGCCCATGTAGATGTTTTTGAAGAGGAATTTTGTCAGCTTACAGGTGCTGGTTACGGGGCTGCTGTAAGTTCGGGTAGTTCTGCAATTAATTTAGTTTTTTTGTGGTACAAAATCTATATAACCTGACAAAACCATAATAAATGAAAATAAAAAAAACATCTGTTTTAATTCCCGATCCTTGTTACAATCCTCTTGCTTACTATGTTATACGATGTTTGAAAGAGGCTAGCAGTGAATTTGAGGTCAATCTAATTGTTTCATCAGACAAAATATCAAACGATAATTCTTGGCTAGTTTTTTACAAACATTCGTTATTTGTTGATAACTTGTTTTTTGCTGAAAATCCGATTGATTCAGTACAGTTTTTAGATGAGGTGATTCGGATTGTAGAAAATAAAGGAATAGATATTATTTATCCTGCTTCCGAAGAAGGCTATAAGTTTGTTGCAAAATATCACCAGCTATCAAAATTTTGTAAAATAGTCGCATTACCTAGTGATGAGGCTTTGTATACGGCTTTTGATAAATGGAAGTTATACCTGTTTCTCAAACAGCATAATATTTCCACACCTGAAAGTTTTCTTCTGGAAGAAATTAAGCAAGTTAGCCAGTTTAATTATCCCATACTACTCAAACCAGTTGATGGGAGTGGTGGAAAAAATATACAGAAGTTTGACAGTTTAACTAAAGAAAATTCTCAGTTTATCTTTGACGATTCTAACGAAGTCTATATAGTTCAGGAATATATAGATGGCTACGATATGGGTTGCAGTGTTATCTGTCACGAAGGTAAAATTCTTGCTTATACCATACAGCAGCAATTAGGAGAAGCGGAAGGATTTGGACCCAAAATTGACAAATTGAAATTTGTCCATGATTCTGCTGTTATTGAGATAGTCACAAAAACTATGAATGCACTCCAATGGAATGGTATTGCAAATTTAGACCTGAGATACAATTCTCAAACTGGACAAATTTGTGTTATAGAAATTAATCCGAGATTCTGGCAATCTTTAATGGGTTCTCTTTCTGTTGGTGTCAATTTTCCCTATCTTCTATATTTATTATCAAGTGACATTAGTTTTGAACCTGTTTCCTACCCGGAGAAGTATTATGCTAAATTTCATCAGTTTATCAAAGATGCTTTAAATGGTTCTTTGCAATACAGTTTATCCAACACTAATTTTAAGTACTTTTTATCCGATCGGAATAGTTTACTACAAATGATTTGGCATAAAATTTACGCAAACTTTTTATTTAGAAAAGAGGAAAAAAATGGTTTTTCAATCATTAAAGTGCCGTCAATTCCTTAGCAAAAATTTGAGAAGCGAACATCATATAGTCGTTCTAATTAATATGGGAGCAATGTGAATACGATGACGGTATTATTAAATAATCCGAATTACTAAAAATTCAAATGAAAAAACAAATTCTACTTTCCACGCCCCACATGGGGGAGCAAGAATTAAAGTTCGTTCAAGAAGCTTTTGAGACTAATTGGATAGCCCCTGTAGGTCCTCATGTAGATGCTTTTGAAGAGGAATTTTGTCAGCATACGGGTGCTGGTTATGCTGCTGCTGTAAGTTCCGGTACTGCTGCAATTCATTTGGCTTTGCGGTTGCTTGATGTTGGACGAGGAGACGAAATTTTTTGTTCGACTTTAACCTTTATCGCTAGTGCCAATCCGATTGTCTATCAAGGTGCAAAGCCAGTTTTTATTGATAGCGATCGCACTTCTTGGAACATGAATCCCGATTTGTTGCAAGTAGCTATGGAAAAGCGTGCGAAAATCGGTAAATTACCCAAAGCAGTATTGCTGGTGCATCTTTACGGACAATGCGCTGATATAGATCCAATCGTAGAAATTTGTCAAAAGTACAACGTTCCTTTAATTGAAGATGCTGCTGAAGCATTAGGAGCTAGATATAAAGGGCGCTGTCCGGGCACCTTTGGCACTATCGGAATTTACTCATTTAACGGTAACAAAATTATCACTACTTCTGGTGGTGGAATGTTAGTTTCCGACGATGAAAGATTGGTGAAAAAAGCTCGCTTTCTGGCAACTCAAGCCAGAGATCCTGCTCCTCATTATCAGCATTCGCAGATTGGTTACAATTACCGTCTAAGTAACGTTTTAGCTGGCATTGGTAGAGGACAATTACAGGTTTTGCAAGAGCGGGTAGAAGCAAGAAGACGTAATTTTGAAATTTACCAGAAAGCTTTGGGCAATCTTCCCGGAATTGAATTTATGCCAGAAGCCGAGTTTGGACGCGCTACTCGTTGGTTAACTTGCTTAACAATTAATCCCCAAGCCTTTGGTGCGGATAGAGAAGAAATACGTCTTGGGTTAGCAGAAAAGAAAATAGAATCTCGTCCGGTATGGAAGCCACTGCATATGCAGCCAGTATTTGCCGAATGCGAAAGTATTGGTGGCGAAGTAGCAGAAGATTTATTTATGCGAGGATTGTGCTTACCTTCCGGTTCCAACCTCACAGACGAGGATTTAGAAAGAGTAATTGGAGGAGTTAGGGTTAGTAACTGTAATCTAAAATATGCCCATATGTAGACATATCTAGCCATTTTGTCTAGATATTTGTTGATTTGATGATATGGCTGATTAACGATTAATACTAATACTCTTACATTTGATATAATCATTTAGGTGGTAATATACTACATATAATAGATGGTTAAAATATTTCTCAACAATACACTTTGTTGATTTAAAATACCATGTTACTTGGATTCAAAACCGAGCTAAAAATCAATAATTTACAAAGAACTCTGTTAATTAAACATTGTGGAGTATCAAGACACGCTTGGAATTGGGGACTAGCACTAACTAAACAAATATTAGAACATAACAAAATTAATCCCGATTCCAAAATCAAATTTCCTAGTGACATTGATTTACATAAATACTTAGTAGCTTTAGTTAAATCAGAAAATGAGTGGTATTATGAGTGTTCTAAGTCAGCCCCACAATACTCTTTAAAGGCATTATCTAAAGCTTGGAAACGGTGCTTTCAAAAAGTTAGTTCTCAACCAAGATTCAAGAAAAAAGGTAAAAACGATTCATTTACCCTAGAAGGAACTTGTAAGATCAAAGATAGTTTTACAATTCAAGTTCCTAAAATAGGAAAAATAAAAACTTATGAAAAATTACCTCAACTTAATCAAATTAAATCTGTAACTATATCCCGTCAAGCTGATAGATGGTCTATTAGCTTTCTTGTTGATACAGAAATTCAAGTTCAGGATAATACTTATATTGTCGGTGTTGATTTAGGTGTAAAAGCGCTAGCTACCTTATCAACTGGACAGGTAATAGAAGGCGCTAAGTCTTACCGAAGATACAAAGCTAAATTATCCCGGTTGCAATGGCTCAACAGAAATAAAATTACTGGTTCTCAAAATTGGAAAAAAGCCTCTTTAAAGATTGCTAAGTTACACCTATTAATTGCTAATCTCAGAAAAGATACAATTCATAAATTGACATCATTACTAGCTAAAAACCACGGCACAGTAGTTATAGAAAACTTGAATGTATCAGGCATGATGAAAAATCATAAGTTAGCTGGTGCAATTGCTGACATGGGATTTTATGAAGTCAGAAGACAACTGGAATATAAATGCAAGTTGTACGGTTCTAAATTAGTCGTAGTAGATAGGTGGATGCCATCATCCAAGACTTGTTCTAATTGCGGTGATAAAAAAGAAACGCTTTCTCTTAGGGAAAGAATCTTTAATTGTGAAAACTGTAATTTTCAGATTGATCGTGATTTGAATGCCGCAATCAATTTATGTAAGGCTGTCAGTTAGACAGTTTCAGCCTGTGGATGGGAAGTAGCCGACTACCCCAGTTGAAGCAGGAAGTAAACACCTTTCATTACATACGTCTAGATATGTCTAGAGATAGGTAGTTTTGGGTAAGTTTTATGTAACGGGAATTCATCAAAGCAAGGAAACTCAAAGTAGCTTATTTATGGTGTAAATAATATAGAAGTAAATTTAACTCAGAATCCGTATATCATATATTATATTTTTAGAAGCAAAAAATAATACTTTTTTGAAACACTGTATTTTAGTTGGTATAAATTAAACAAAATTTTATGATTTATTTATTGGTCGGTTAAAACTTTCAAAACTAAGAAGCAAATTCAAAAGTAAAAACTAAAAAGTAAAATAAAAAATATATTTATGGAATCTCAAGAATCTAGCTTATCGCTCGATAAATATTGGCAAGTCCTTAAACGTCGCTGGGTACCCGGATTAGCGGCGTTTTTCCCAGTTTTTCTGCTCTCGTTATTGTCTTCTTCTTTAAAAAAGCCTACCTATGTTGCTGAAGGTACGTTACAGTTTCAAAGAACAAACGTGACTTCTTCTTTGACGGGATTCGGAACTGACATTGGAAAGTTGGAATCTGTAGCTCAAGACAATACATCTAGTCCCCTACAAACGGAAGCTGAAATCATACGTTCGGTTCCAGTTGTGCAGAAGACTATCAAACAACTTAATCTTCAAGGTAAAGATGGAACTCTTCTAGACTATGAAGACTTTCTGGAAAATTTAACTGTAAGTGATATCAAGAAAACGGACGTTTTACAAGTTAGCTATAAAGATTCAGAACCTCGAAAAGCTGCAAAAGTAGTTAATACTTTAATGGCAGCTTATTTAGAACATAACGTATCCTCTCATAGAAAAGCCGCCACATCAGCTAGGCAATTTATAGAAAAGCAACTTCCCAAAGCAGAAGCAGTTGTAAGTAAAGCAGAAGCCGAACTAGCCAACTTTAAAGAAAAGAATAAGGTATATGCTTTGCAAGAAGAAGCCAGTCAATCAATACAAGCATTAGGTAATTTGCAAAACCAAGTTGGTGACATAAAAACTAAATTAGCCGATGCCAACGCTCGCAGCCAGCAAATTCGCAACCAGCTTAATGTTACCACCCAACAAGCGCTAAACGTGACTTCTTTGAATCAGGCTGCTGGGGTGCAGGATGTTCTTAGAGAAGTGCAGCTCTTAGAGTCGCAGTTAGCATCAAGACGTACAGTTCTCACCAATACCCATCCAGAAATCATCGCCTTAGAAAATAAATATAGTGCTTTAAAAAGATTGCTGCAAGATAGAATTCGTCAATCTGTAGGAACCAACGGACAACAATTTGATGGCAGATTACAAGAAGGAGAATTAAAACAACAGCTTGCAGGGGAATTAGTAAATTTAGAATCTACTTCTTTAGGTTTAACAAATCAACTTGGAGTTTTATCGGAGTTGCAAACAGCTTATAAGCAAAGGCTGGAAAGTCTACCGAAACTAGAGCAACAACAGCGCGAGTTAGAACGCAAAGTAGAGGCAGCACAGTCAACTTATTCGCTGTTGTTGAAAAAATTACAAGAAACTCGCATTGCTGAAAATCAGAACATTGGTAATGCTAGTGAGGTTTCTGAAGCTTTAGTTCCTCAAGAGCCTGTTTCTTCTCCATTAATTAATTATCTTTCAGCCAGCTTGCTGGGAATGTTGGTTTCGCTGGCAACGATGTATCTTTTGGAATCGCAAGATAAATCCATCAAGACTATAGAAGAAGCCAAGGAATTAACTGGACTGACTTTATTAGGTGTGATTCCCGACTTTAGCAAGCCGAAAAAGTCTATTCTAAGCAAACAAGATTCAGAACCCGCATATCCCACATTGATGGTGCGTGACGCTCCCCGCTCCCCTATCAGTGAAGCTTTCCGAATGCTGCGAGCTAACTTGAAATTTATGAGTGCGGATAAAGAATTAAAAGTTATTGTTGTTACCAGTTCCGTACCTCAAGAAGGTAAATCCACTGTAGCCGCTAACTTAGCTACTTCGATGGCGCAAATGGAGCGCAAGGTATTATTAATAGATGGAGATTTACACCGTCCATCCCAGCATCATATATGGGAACTGCCCAACGCCCAAGGTTTGAGCAACGTGATTGTGGGACAGGTAGAGGTGATGGCAGCCATCAAGAAAGGGATGGATAATTTAGACGTATTGACTTGCGGTGCAGTACCTCCTTCCCCCGCATCCTTGTTAGATTCCAAGCGCATGGCTTCATTAATTGAGAGTTTTAGGTCATATTACGACTACGTAATTATTGATGCACCTTCATTAAACCTTGCCGCAGACGCTGCAACTTTAGGGCAAATGGCTGACGGGGTGTTATTAGTATTACGTCCAGGAGTAGTAGATTCTGTGAATGCTGCTTTTGCTTGTGAAATGTTAGAAAAATCTGGTCAAAACGTATTAGGACAGGTAGTTAACGGAGTCGTGCCCAACAACGATCGTCATATCAATTACTACTATAAAGAAGAATACCCGGAAGAAAAGATTACAACAATTGATGCAGTGAAGGTTTAAGAATTGGGGATTGGGAAAGATAATTTTAGTACTCCACCACATTAGACATCTCCGGAAATGAAAAATACCCCTCTCCAAACCTCTCCCCCACTGGGAGAGAGGCTTAAAAAACCCCCATTCCCTCATAGGGAAGGGGGGTAGGGGGGCTCGCGGTTTGCGTGTAATTTGAAACCATAGAAATGTTTTCCGGAGATGTCTATTAATTCTGTGGGGTTATGAGCGCTCGATTAAAAAAAACCGCAGAGGCGCAGATTACGCAGAGGAAAAGATAAAGAGAGATAAGTAATTATAGAGCCGGAAGAAAGTAATTTCTTACCCAGAGCGTTAATTAATTGAAAAAAAGGGGAATTCTATATATAGAAACTTTCAAAACTGAAAAATGTTAAAAAAATCTCTATTGCAAATTTTCATTTTACCTTTAGCATTCTTGATCTCTAATCATGGTGTGGCAAGGGCTTTACCTGGGCAACCTATGGAAGATGTGGAAACTTGGATTAAAGCACATCCTACATTAACCCCTCGCAGCGGCGAACGCTTTTTGGTGACGAAAACCGATACCGCAGCGCAAAGATTCAGTTTCCAAGCGATGGTTTCAGCACCAGGTAGATTAACTTTTTCCAACAACCGCAGTCAAAGTCGCACCGAGCGCATCTCTATGTATGATGCAATAAACGGTATGAGTGTAGATAGATTGAAGGAGTCTTTACGAAGAATTTATGGCTTAGATATTTATCAAGATTTTAGGGAAGCTAATGTGATTTATGAATATCCCAATCAAAGCGCAATTAATGAAGCCCGTTTTGCAAAAACTCCTATTAGAGAAGCTTTGAAAGGTGAATTACGTGTAGGTTCGCGTTATGCTTATTGGGTAGAAGTTGCACAAGCTAAAAACGGTAAAGCTTTTACCGGGCAAATGACGGTTTTTCTTAAATCCGATCTTGATAAGTTAGAAGAAGAATTACGAAATCGTTAATTAGTTGTTAGTTGTTAGTGGAAATATTTGTTGGTAGTAAGGGCTTAAGCCTAGGCTGTTGACTCTGTACCTTTTTAGAGCTTAAAAATTCATGCAAAAAACGTGTTGGTGTTTAAGATAATGCCCTCTCCCCCTTCCCCTCTCCCAAGCTTGGGAGAGGGGTGCCCTTCAGGGCGGGGTGAGGGAAAAAGATTATGGTTGTTACCAGCATAAAAATTGTATGAACTTTAAGCGCAAAAATCCTATCAAAGTCAACACCCTAGCTTAAGCCCTTCAATCTAAGGAGGCGCATTCTTTACTTTCAACCTATATAACTGATGTGGCGAGGTATTATTGACAGCGAAACGCTTTCCCTACTAATAGGAAATATTGTCAACTAACAACTAACTATTGATGAATATTATGCCATTCACCAGAAAAAATACTTTCGGTGGCGTTTGCTATTCTTAATAAATCTTCTTTTAGCATTGGGGGCCAATCTACACCAGCTTTTAACCCTGCTGCAAATAATTGTTGAGTTTTTATAGTTAATAAATATAAAGCATAAATAAGTTTTCTCTCAAGGGTATTAGAATCTTTAAGAGCTTCAAATACTACTTTTAATGCTAGTAAAATTGAGGTAATTTGTCCGGGAATTGGCGGTTTCCCTTGTCGCATTCGGCTTAGCAACGCATCTGAGTTTTCTTCGGTTGCTATAGTTTGGTTTAAAAGTAATTGATGGGCGGTTTCGTAATTCATTACTGAGCGCGTATGGTAGATATTAGATGCAGGCAAACCAACACTATAGCAAAGTTGCGCTAAGGAGTTAGAAGCTAGAAGTTGGAAGTTAGAAATTTAACATTTGAAATAAATTAATTCTGTATTCGCAATAAAACTTCAGCTAAAAAACTCAATTTAGCAGTGACTTGAACAAATATTTAAGTGTGAATGTATTGATTTTATGCTACTAATCCCGATCGCAATGCTCTAACTGCTGCTTGGGTGCGATCATCAGCACAAAGTTTGTTAAGAATATTGCGAACGTGGGTTTTTACGGTACCAACTGTGATATATAACTGCTCGGCAATTTCTCCATTGCTTTTTCCCGCTACAATTAATTCAAGGATTTCTAATTCTCTTTGAGTTAAAGGATAGGTTTCTAAAACTTGCTCGTATTCGCTAGAAAGCGCTTCGATTTTTACAGTCTTAGCCTGTACGGATTTTTGGTTGTCCGAGATTTCCTGTCTTATCTGCTGTAATACTACATTGGCGATCGCCGGATCTATCCAAGAGTTGCCGGAGTAAGTTGCATGAATTGCTTCGGTAAGCTTATCAATGCTTGTATCTTTCATGTAATATGAATCAGCCCCTGCTGCGAAAGCTGCAAGTACGGTATCATCCGTATGATTCATTGTCAAAACAAGGATTTTTGTAGAAGTATCTCCTGTACGACTTTGATATTCTCTAAACTTACGAGTGAGTTCAATACCATCAATATCTGGTAAGCCAATGTCTACAAGTGCTACATCTGGCTTCATACTTTCTAAAATTTTCAACCCTCTACTACCATTTGCTGCTTCTCCTATTACCTGTAATTCGCTGCTTGTCTGTAATGCAGTTTTTATCCCCATCCTGGTTAAATCATGGTCTTCAATTAAAACAATACTAATTTCACTCATGACTACGCTCATATTCTTTATTTTTCAATATATCTCAAAAAGGTTCTTTAAGGTAATCGCTTTTTTCTTTGCGTCTAAATTGCATCTGAAGTTAAAGCTAAAGATAGATTTTATGAGGTCAACAATATATCTATCGATATAAATGATCCTAAAGATTTTATTTAATCTTTCGATACAGTTGGAAACATGGCTTAAAATATATGTCAATATTCTAACTATAATTTTACTACGATTTTTAAGATTTATCTAAGCTATTTATTTATAAAATAATTTTATTTTATTGTAAATTGCTAAGAGTAATTTCAATGATGATTAGAATTGAGAGTAGCAAAGTATTAATTAATAAAAATAATTTGTAAGTTTGATTCAGGACTTACGCAACCGCAACGATAAATTAACTATTTCAGCCGTTTAGATCCCCCCAACCCCCCTTAGAAAGGGGGGCTTTGCGTAAGTCCTATGATTATTATTTTATGAGTTTTTATTAGTTGAAAACGACTATAAAATTATTTTGAAGATAAAGCGATTGCACTTGCTGCAAGAACCAATTATTTGAGTTAAATTCATAACTTTTTAAGAAATCCTCTTAAACAGTTTTGCTCGCGTCATCATCTATCTAAGTTAATAGATTTTTTTGCATAAGTCATGCCAATCAGATATATTTATCCTGAATAATTTCATACTAAAGACTGACGACGAACAAAAATATGGTTGCATAAAATAAATATGTAGTTAATTATAAAGTATCACTCTTAACATTTAATTTATTTTTAAATATCTTATTTTATTGTTTAGTTATATATATAGTTCGTATTTTTTTTTAAGTTAACGGCACAAAATTTATACTTTATCGTCAAGTTTTGTATGTATCTAAATAAACTAAGATACATCGATCTACGAATAAATAGTGAGGTATGATGATTAGATTCGATAGAAGATAGCGAGATCAATACTGGTTGACAATACAATGTCCGATCAAATTCAAAATGAATGAATGATTTTTACTATCTTGTTATAGCGATTGAATAAAACAATACAAAATAAACTTATTAAACAAGTTTATACTATAAATATTCACATTAAATTATTAAATAAAACATTAGTGCATATGAACCATTAACTATTAAAAATAATTATTTAATATAATCAAATACTAGTATTATATAATAAGTTAAATAATAAAATATAGTCTTTTAAATAGGTGTTAAAAAAATATTATAACTTTAATTAACTAAAAATATATTTACTAAGTAATATCTGATAGCCTAAGCAGAAATTGAGGCGAAACAGCAATGGATAAAAAGTTAAAGGTTCTAATTATTGAAAATGACGAAGTAGATAGGATGACATACTGTCATGCTTTGAATAAATATGGTCGAAATAAAAAAGAGCTACAGGTAGTTGAAAGTAAAAAAGCTATCGATACTTTTAAGAACAATTCCTATGATTTTGTATTTCTAGGTAATTGTACATCTAATGCTGAAGCCATAAAATTATTAAAACAAATACATAATGGGAAAAATCTGGTTCCGATATTAGTTCTTATTGAAAAAAGTGATGAAGGCAAAGCCGAAGAATTTATTAAAGCTGGGGCTACAGATTATATTTACAAATCGCTATTGTCACCAGAAGTTTTAGATTTAGCGCTACGGAATGCGATGCGAATCTACCAAATACAAGCACAATTAGCTGAACTTCATCTCGAAGTTCAACAAAAAAATACATTACTTTTTAATCAAAATCAACAAATCGAACAGCAAAAACAACAGATAAAAATACAAAATCTTAAATTAACTGAAGTATTACAGTTAAAATCGCAATTTTTGGCAACTATATCTCACGAATTACGGACTCCCATGAATGCAATTATTGGGTTTTCTCAATTATTGCTACGTCCAAAGTGCGGTATAATCTCTAAACAGCAAAAGGATATGGTCGAACGTATCCTTAATAATGGTAAGAATTTATTGATGCTGGTAAATGAAGTTTTAGATTATTCCAAGCTACAAGCAGGAAAGCTAGATTTAAAGCCAGAAGTATTTGATGTTGCGAAACTGGTAAAAATTACCGTTGCCCAAATGCATTCTTTAGCAGATGCAAAAAAATTGCCCATCAAAGTTGACATCAGCTTACAAAATCCTATTTTATATAATGATTCGCTGCGCGTGCGAGAGATTTTAAATAAGCTGCTTTCAAATGCAATTAAATTTACCCATAGTGGGAGCATTCAGCTAAAAATAACCGAGAATTCCGGCAATATCGTTGAATTAACAGTTGAAGATACCGGAATTGGAATTGCTGATGATAAAATACGACATATTTTTGAACCTTTCAGGCAGCTTGACGGCGGAACCAATCGTAAATTTGAGGGTACGGGTTTGGGGTTATCTACAGTTCAAGCATTGGTAGATATGATGAACGGTCAAATTACTGTTGAAAGTGAATTAGGAAAAGGTGCTAGTTTTCGGATAAAATTACCACGGCAAGTATCATCTGTTTCAAATCGAGAAATTGCCCGAGCAAATCTTGATTTTTCATCTAAGTGCGACTTGTTTTGACTAGGAGCCTCTAGAAAATAGAGGGGTATGAGT